>DASWRQ010000082.1:0-23551 GCA_036403095.1 Kutzneria sp.
ACGAGTGGCCGGTGCCGTTCTGGTGGTTCGACAGCGGCAGCCTGCTGGTGATGCTCCAGCTGGCCGCGGCCAACGAGGGCCTGGCCACCGGCTTCTTCGGCCCGCACGCCGACGGCCTCGATGAGCTCATCGGCCTGCCGAAGGACGTCGGCCTGGCCGGCTTCCTGACCCTTGGCTACTCCGACGACAACGCCCGCGGGGTCACGGGCAGCCTCACCCACCGGCCCAAGCGGATCCCGTTGGAGGACCTGGTCACCTGGCGTTAGGGAGCACCGGCAGCGACAACCGGCTGGGGCGCGCCGGTCCGAAATGGACGGTGTTCTCGGCGACCACCACATCCTTCGGCCCGGCCGCCGCGACCACGCCGCCCGTGTTGGGGTTCCGGTCGTAGCGCGGGAAGTTGCTGCTGGCGACCTCCAGGCGGATGCGGTGCCCGGGCAGGAACACGTTGGACGTCACGGAAAGGTCCAGCGACAGCTCGTAGACCCGGCCCGGCGTCAACGGTTCCGGGCTGGACAGCGAGTTCCGGTAGCGGGCGCGCAGCATACCCTCGCACAGGTTGATCGCCGTGCCGTCGGGGTGCACGTCCACCAGCTTGCCCATGAAATCCGTGTCCACCGCTGAAGAGGACACAAAAAGGGTCAGCGAGACGTGACCCGTGACCTCCAACGGATCCCCGAGCACCGGACCGGTGAACGTGAGCACGTCGTCACGGGCCTCGACCGGGCGCTGGTCGCGCGGACCGGCGTCGGCGGCGAGCGTGTTGCCGCCGACGGTCGGCACCGGGTCGAGCGGGTCGTACCGGTACGTGGTGGCGCCTGCGGCCAGCGGTGTGCCGGAAAGTGTGCCGTCACCGAGGAAGTAGTCCATGCGCCGGGTGTCGGGCAGCGGCCATGCCCGCTCGTCACGCCACTGGTCGATGCCCATCACAAAGATCCGCACGGGCGCGGAGTCGTCCGGCTGGCCGCGCAGCCACTGGTCGAAGAAGCGCAGGTGCGCGTCGGTCAGGTTGGCACTGCGGTAATCCGTGCTCAGATGCGTCCACGGCCCGATGATCAGCCGTTCGTTGTGTGAGCGCACGGTCTCGTTGACGAAGACGTCGTACCAGCCGCCGATGCTCAACGCCGGCGCCTTGGCCGACGGAGCCAGCCGCTGCCAATAGCCGTCGTGGTCGGGGTGCGCGAAGACCGTGTCCAGCCAAGGAAAGTAGCGAGCCAGCACGGGATGGTCCCGGGTCGGCAGCGTGTCGAAATGCTGCCGCATGAGCTCCGGAAGGTCGTGCACGGCACCGGTTTTCATGGCTTCGCCGGCCGCATTGGCGGTGATCCAGGTCAGCACGGTGTGCAGCGACATCGCGCCGCCGGGGGAGTACCAGGGGGCCAGGTAGAAGTCCGCGGTGCCGAAGGTCGGGGCGATGGCCTGCAACAACTCCGCCGACTGCCACTGCACCGCGCCCTGGTAGGACGCGCCGAAGCCGCCGATGTTGCCGTCGCACCAAGGCTGTTCCCGCAGCCAGGCCACCGTGTCCGCGCTGTCGGCCGCCTCGGTTTCGTGCGGCACGTGCGCACCCTCGGACCGCGCGGTGCCGCGGCAGCATTGGATGACCACGGCGTAGCCGGCCTCCAGCAGGGCGAACAGGTTCGGCCGGTTGCCGCCGTAACTGGCGATGTCGTCCTTGCCGTACGGGGTGCGCAGCAGCAGGACCGGGGCCGGCCGCTCGTCCGCCGGCCGCCAGATGTTCGTGGCCAGTGCCGTGCCGTCCCTGGTCTCGACCCGGACGTCGGTGTCCACGAGGTAGCGCATGGGGCCGATCGTGCAGCATCGTCCGCGCGCTGTCGAACCGGTATCTCTGGCATTGTTGGGCCATGAACCCGTTCGCCTCGCCGTTGGCCATCACCGGGAACGGCCTGCTGCTGCGGGATTTCACCGACGCCGACCTGCCCGTGATGATCGACCTGTTCGACGACCCCGATGTGGCGTTGCGCACGCCCATCGCCTCGCCGTTCGACCTGGCCGCCGCGCGGGAGTACCTGGCGGCGATGCGCCGGACCAGGGCCGAGGAGAACCGGCTGCACCTGGCCATCACCCGTCCGGGCGAGGATGTGCCGCTGGGCATGGTGTTCCTGCGGCCGGCGCTGTGCATGGTCGGCTACGTCATCGGCAAGCGGCACCGGCGGCAGGGGCTGGCCGTGCGCGCGGCCCAGGTGATCACCGAGTTCGCGTTGCGGACCGTCGGTCTGCCGCAAGTGTTGTTGGAGATCGAGGCCGAGAACACCGCCAGCGTGGCCGTGGCCCGGGCGCTCGGGGCGCGGCGGAGCGCGGCCGATCCGGTGGTGGTCGTGTCGAAAGGGCGGTCGCTGCGGCTCGACACGTGGATCATCGAGCCGTGACACCGGAGATCCGGCTCGTCGACCCGCTGACCGCCGACGTCGACGAGCACCATGAGCTGCACCTGGCCGTGAGCCGGGTGGACTACCCGAACGTCGAGCCGCCGAGCCGGGAGACCGTGCTGGCCCGGCTGCGCAATCCCGACGTCGACCTGGGCGAGAGCCTGGCTTGGACCGCGCGGGTCGACGGCCGGTTGGTCGGCGCCCTGGCCACCCAGCTGCCCGTGGACGGCAACGAGCACCTGAGCATGATCCGGCTTGTCGTGCACCCGGCCTTGCGCCGCCACGGCATCGGCACCTTGTTGCTGCACACCGCCGCCGCGACGTTACGTGAGCGCGGGCGGGTGTTCGCCGAGGTGTCTCGGATCGAGTCCAACTCGCCGGGGGCCAGGTTCGCCGCCGCGTTGGGTTTTCGCACCGTCAACACCTCCATCTACCAGCTGCTGGAGTTCGCCGAGGTCGACCCGGCCGTGTGGGAGGTGCCGGTGGCGCTCGGCTACCGGCTCGTCCGCTGGATCGGGCATGCGCCGGAGTACCTCGTCGAGTCCTATGCCCGGGCCCGCCACGCCATCGGCGACGCCCCGCCCGGCGAGTCCGCTTTCCGCACCCCCGCCTGGACCGTCTCCCGCGTCCGGCGCCTCGAGGCCGGCTATCGCGAGCACGGCATCGAACGTCGCGTCGTCGCCGCCGTGGACAGCGACGGCGACGTCGTCGGCATCACCGAGCTCGATCTCCAGTCCCTGCGCCCCGACCTCGCCGCCCAGCGCGACACCGCCGTGCTCGCCGCCCACCGCGGCCATGGTCTCGGGCAGGCCATGAAGGCCGCCATGCTGCGCTGGATCACCGCGGACAAGGCCGGCCTGCGCCGCGTCTGGACCTCCACCGCGGCCGCCAACCAGTACATGGCCGACGTCAATCACCGACTCGGTTTCGCGACGGTTCGTCGGTACAGCGTGGTAAACCGGAAATTGGCAGGCTTGTGATGGCGCTCGACGTGCGACCGTTCGATGCCCTGCGGGCGACCGAGGCCGAGATCGACGAGTACAGCGAGCTGCGTGGTGCGGCGTTCCGCGTGGACTTTCCGGAGATGACCCCGCCGATGAGGGCGGAGACGGCCGCCCGGCTGGCCGCGCCGCCGCTGCATCTCGGCGAGCGCCTGATGTGGCTGGCGCGCGTTGACGGTCGCCTGGCCGGCGTGGCGACGGTCAATCTGCCTGTCGAGGGCGACGACCACATCATCATCGCGCACATAGTCGTGCACCCCGACCTGCGACGACGGGGTTTCGGGACGCAGATCCTGCGCACCGTCGAGTCGGCGGCGCGCGGCCGCACCGAGATCCAGGGCTGGCAGGTCACCGAGGGCAGCCCCGGCGATCATTGGACGAAGGGGTTGGGGTTTCGGACCGTGCACACCACCGTGCTCCAGATCCTGACGTTCGCCGAGGCGGACAGCGGACGTTGGGACAGGCCCGTGTCCGACGGCTATCGGCTGGCCCGATGGGTGGGCAAGGCGCCGGAGGAACTGGTCGAGTCGTATGCGAAGGCAATGAGCACCCTCGGCGACAGCGACGTCGGCAGCTCCGGCCTCACCCTCGCGGACTGGTCAGCGGATCGACTGCGGCGGATCGAGGCCGACCGCGTCGTGGCTGGCATCGAGAACCGGACCATCCTCGCGGTGACCGACGATGGGGAGGTCGCCGGCGTCACGGAATTGGAGCAGCGGCCGCAGAATCCGGTGCGGCTGGTGCAGGGCGCGACCGCGGTGCTTGCCGCGCATCGGGGACATGGGTTGGGCCTCGCCATGAAGGCGGCCATGCTGCGGTGGTTCACCGCCGACCACGACGGCCTCGATGAAGTGTGGACGAGCACCGGGGCCGACAACACGCACATGGTGGAGGTGAACCACCGGTTGGGGTTCAAGACCGCGCGCCGCTTCGGTGTGGTGAGCAGGGAGATCTGATGCTCGACATCCGCCCGTTCGACGACACCGAATTCGACGAGTACTTCGAGCTGCGGCTGGACCTCTATCGGCACGACCACCCGGAGCTGCCGACGCCGACCAGGGAGGGCACGCTGTCGGGGTTGAGCCGGCATGGCGACCGCCGGCTGTGGACGGCGCGCCGGGACGGTCGTCTGGTGGGGCATGTGAGCGTGGTCGTGCTCGACGGCAATGACCAACTCGCTGTCGTGCAGGTCGCGGTGCGACCGGAGCTGAGGCGGCAAGGCATCGGCACGGAGCTGCTGGACTTTGTGTTGCCGCTGGTGCGTGACCGCGGCTGCACGGTGGTCGAGGCCGGATACGTGAAGCTGGACGGGGCCGGCGGCCGCTGGGCGCAGGGCCGCGGCTTCCGGGTGGTGCACAGCATGATCTTGCAGATCATGGAGCTGGGCGAGGTCGACCGCGGGCGCTGGGCGGTCGACGTGCCCAAAAACTACGAGCTCGTGCGGTGGCGTGATCACGCGCCGGACGAGCTGGTGGCGGCCCATGCCGAGGCCCGCCGGGCCATCGGCGACGCGCCGGCCGGCGGATCCGTGGAGGTGGTGCCGGATTGGACGGTGGAGCGGGTCCGCCAGGTCGAGGCCGAACGCCGTGAGCACGGCATCGACTGCCGAACTGTCGTGGCCGTGGATGCGCAAGGCGCGGTGGTCGGGCTGACGGAGGCGGAGGTCAGGCCGCTGGACCCGGCGCGGCTGATGCAGGGCGACACGGCGGTGGTCGCCGCTCATCGGGGACACGGGCTGGGCGTGGCGATGAAGGCCGAGCTGCTGCGTTGGTTCACCGCCGACCACGACGCCCTGGCGCAGGTGTGGACCAGGACGGCGGCGGTCAACAAGCACATGGCGGACGTCAACCACCGGCTGGGGTTCGAGACGGTGGGCCGCTACGGCATGGTGTCCGGTCCAATAGGCACGATTGGCTCGGAATTTCGACCGATTGTCGCGCCGGACGGGGCCAACCCGGACCGTGACGGGGGGTAGCCGTTGCGCCGACCGGCGGTAGCTGGTACTCCACGGGTGAACCCTGCCGACAGTGGAGTGGAAGCAGCATGCGGCTGTCCGTCATCACCGACGAGATCGCGCCCGACCTGGACACGGCGTTGCGCGAGTGCCAGGCGCTCGGCCTGTCCGCGGTCGAGCTGCGCAGTGTCGGCGGCCGCAACGTGGTGCACCACGACCAGACCAGGCTCAGGGAGTTCCGCGACGGGCTCAAGGCCGGCGGCTTCGAGTGCCCGGTGGTGGACACGCCGTTCCTGAAGGCGACGAAGGCGATCTGGGAGCACCTGGACCGCGGCATGGAGATCGCCGACCTGGTCGGGGCCAAGGCGATCCGGGTGTTCTCGGGCCTGCGGGTCGACGACCGCGACTGGTACCTGCCGTGGCTGGCCGACGTGCTGTCGGCGGCGGCCAACCAGGTCCGCGCGGCCGGCTTCACGCTGCTGCTGGAGATCGACGAAGCCTGCATGGTGGCCACGGTCGCCGAGGCGGACGAGCTGCTGGGCAAGATCGCCCCGGGGCTGCTGGGCGTGGTGTGGGACCCGGCCAACGAGGCCCGGTTCCGCGATGCGGAGCCGGACGCGGTGAACTGCGGCAAGGTGGCCGATGCGGTGGCCCACGTGCACGTCAAGGATTACGCGCGCGGCGAGGGCTGGGTGAAGCCGGGCGCGGGCATCGTGGGCTGGGCAGGCCAGCTGCGCGGCCTGGCGGACGCCGGCTACGACGACTTCCTGTCGATCGAGACGCACTACTCGGCGCCGGTCGGCGGCACCGTGCAGGCGACGCGGGACAGCGTGGAGTCGTTGCGGCGCATCGCCGCGGACAGCGGCGTCGCTCTGCTATGACGGCAGCAGCCCGGCGCGCTGGGCCCGCAGCACGGTGGTGAGCCGGTCGGACGTGCCGAGCTTGCGGTAGATGTTCTCCAGGTGCTTGTGGACGGTCCGCGGCGACGCGCCGAGTCGGTTGGCGATGCCGCCGGCGGTCAGCCCGGAGGCCAGCAGCGACAGCACGGTGATCTCGCGGTTGGTCAGCTTCAACTCCGCGGCCCGGTCATGACCGTCGATTGCCTTGTGCTGCCAGCGCTTCAGCTGCCGCACGTGGCCGTCCACCCGGCGCAGCAACGGTTGCAGCCGGCGCACGAAGGTCCGTTCGCGGTCGGTGAAGTCCATGCCGGAGCGGCCGAGCACAAAACCCTGGTTGGCGCCGGACAAGTCGTGCAACGGCAGGGCGATATGCCTTGTCGCGCCGGAGGTCTCACGCAACGCGCCGAAGGTCTGGGTTGACCGCCACGTGCGGTCGTCCAGCAGGTCGCTGACGGTTCGAGGCTCGCCGTCACCGGTCTCGGCGTAGTGCCGCACCAACGGATGCAGCGGCATCCGGAAGCGTTCCTCGGCCTCGGGCGGCAGCACGCCGCGGTACCACGGCGTCCACACCTCGACCTCGTCCAGCACGATCACGCGGCTCACGAACCGGTGGCTGCGGGACAGCACACACGTGGTGCCGTGCAATGATCGGACCAATTCGTCGGCCACGAGCGACCACGTCCGGTCCACATTGCGGCTGTCCATCACCGCAACGGCCAGGTCGAGCATCCGCTCGTAGTCGCGCGCAGCCAGTTCCGCCACGGGCACCCCCGCACTCGTCGCGGGCACGGTACACGGCGGCGCGCCTTCTTCGCGCCCGCGCCCGTTCGTCTCAACGCGACGGCGGCCGTTCGGGTTCAGCGCAGCTGCTCGACCACCCTGCCCAGGTCCTGCTCGCTGTCGGCCAGCCGGCTCAGCTGCTCGTGCACGGTACGCGCGAGCGGCAGGTCGGCGGACCGCGTCGCGAGCGCGACATCCTTGGCGGCCAAGCGGATCGGGTAGTACACGCCCTCGGCGAAGGCCCGGGCCGCCGCCCCGCCGAGCGGGCTGTTGGCCAGGGCCGCTCGGACCAGATCGTCGGACAGGCCGTAGGCGGCGGCGAGCTTGACGGCCTCCGCGATCTCGGTGACGCCGACGATCACGGCCGTGATGATCACGATCTTCAGCGCCGAGCCGGCGCCCTGCCGGCCACAGCGGGTGATCCGGCCGAACTGCTGCAGGATCGCCTGCACGGGCGTCGGATCGCCGCCGACGAACAGGACCAACTCGCCGGCCGCGGCCCGGTCGACGCTGCCCAGCACCGGGGCGTCGATCGCGGTCACACCCTCGGGCAGCTTGCCCACGACGTCGGCGAAGGACTGCGGGCCGATGGACGACATGTCGATCAGGTAGGCGCCGGATCGCAGCGCGGGCGCCATGGCGTCGACCACCGTGTGCACGGCGTCCGGGTCGGCCAGCATCGTCACGACGACGTCCGCGTCCCGCACGGCCTCGGCCGGCGTGGCAGCCACTTTGGCGCCGTCCGACGCAAGCAACTCCGCTTTCGCCGCGGTCCGGTTCCAGACAGTCAGCTCGTAGCCGGCGGTCAGCAGGCGACGGGCCATCGCCAGGCCCATCGAGCCCAGCCCGAGAAAGGCGATCTTGTCCATGGCCTCGACGCTACGAGCGGTGCAGCGATGCCACCAGCGAATGTCTAGCATGGCTGGCATGCCTGATGCGCATGAGTTGTCCAGCGGTTTGCTGCGGGTCTTCGTCGAGGTCGCCCGGCTCGGTTCGTTCACGGCCGCGGGGACCCGGCTCGGCTACACGCAGTCGGCGATCTCCCGGCAGATCTCCGCGCTGGAGGACGAGGCCGGCACGCCGCTGTTCGACCGGCTGCCGCGCGGCGTCCGGCCGACCGAGCCCGGCCGCCGGCTGCTGCCGCACGCCGAGGCGGTGCTGGACCGGCTGGAGGCCGCCCGCCGGGAGCTGGCCGACCTGCGCGAACTGGCGACCGGCCGGCTGCGCGTCGGCGCGTTCGCCACGGCCGACGCCTCCCTGGTGCCCAAGGCGATCGCCGCCTTCCGGGCCGCCTATCCGGCGGTGGTCGTGACGCTGACCGAGGCCTACACGCCGGGGTTGGCCCGGCGGCTGCGGGAGGGTGAGCTCGATGTCGCGATCCTGTCCGGCGACGGTCCGTTCGAGGGGCTTGACCTGCGGAAACTCCGTGACGACGCGATGCTGGTGGCGCTGCCGGCCGGGCACCGGCTGGCTCGGCGCCGCCGGGTGCGGCTGATCGAGCTGGCCGACGAGGAGTGGATCGCCGGCAGCGAGCGGCCGGAGGAGACGCTGATCAGCTCCTGCCTGAGCCACGGGTTCCGGCCGCGACTGGGCTTCGTCGCCCGGGACTGGCTGGCCAAGCAGGGCTTCGTCGCGGCCGGCGTCGGCATCACGCTCATCCCGTCCATCGCCGCCGAGTCGGTGCGGCCGGACATCGCGTTGGTGCAGCTGCATCCGGACGAAGTGCCGGTGCGGGCCGTGCACGCCGCGACCCCGGCCGGGGTGGCGCTGTCTCCTGCGACTCGCGCGTTTCTGGACATTGTGAACGACTGATTTCGTTGTCTGGAGGCGTTGACAGTACTGATTCGGTTGGTGTTTGCTCCCGGACATGCCGCGTACGGAGATGTTCCGGTTCCTGCGACGAGTCGCGACCGACCACGCCGCCGCCGCGCGGCTGGGCATGCCGGTCCTGGAGTTCCGCGAGGCCCGGCTGGCGCGGGCCGCCGGCACGATGAGCCGCCGAGACGTGCTCAAGATCTTCGGCGCGTCGGCCGCCGTGCTCGGCGCGGCCAGCGTCTTACGCGCACCGAAAGCGGCGGCGGTGCCGCTGGGCGCCACCAACTCCCGGATTGCTGTCATCGGTGCCGGCATCGCCGGCCTGAATGCCGCCCTCGCACTGGCCGACGCCGGCGTGCGCTGCACGGTGTACGAGGCCAACGACCGTATCGGCGGCCGGATGTACTCCGAGCGCGACTACTGGGGCGGGCAGGTCACCGAGTACGGCGGCGAGCTGATCGACACGGACCACACCGTGATCCGCGACCTGTGCCGGCGCTTCGGCATCGGCCTCACCGACGTCCACGCCGCCGAACCGGCCGGCTGCGTGGACGTCCTGTACTACGAAGGCCGCTACCGCACGCACGCCCAGTTCGTCGCCGAGTTCCAGCCCGTGTACAAGGCTCTGCAGGCCGATATCGACAAGGCCGGCGAGGACGTGCCGACCTGGGAGTCGTCCACCCCCTTCGGGGTCGAGCTGAGCCGGATGTCCGTGCGGGAGTGGATCTCCACGCGGGTGCCCGGCGGCTACGCCACGTGGATCGGCCGTTTCCTCGACGACGCCTACGTCGTCGAGTACGGGCGGGACACCGCGGAGCAGACGGCGGTCAACCTGGCGTACATGATGATCGACCAGTCGGATCTGTCCGAGCCCGCGGTGTGGGGCGCGTCCGACGAGCGGTACCACGTCACCGGCGGGAACCAGAGTCTGCCCGAGGCCATCGCCGCTGCGCTGCCGGCCGGCACCGTCCAGCCCGGGCATCGGCTGGAAGCCTTGGTGCGCAACGGGGACGGCAGTCAGACCCTGCACTTCGACACCGGCGCCGTTCGCGTCGACCACACCGTGCTGACCGTGCCCCTCGGGGTGTTGCAACGGCTCGACCTCAGCCGGGCCGGCTTCGACCCTCGGATGAGGGGCACGGTCTCCTCGTTGCAGATGGGGTTCTGCACCAAGCTGCACATGCAGTTCGGGTCGCGGCCGTGGGTCGGTCGCGGCCCCTGGCCTGGCGTCGCCAGCGGGATCAGCTTCTCCGACACGGGGTATCAGCAGGTGTGGGACGCGACCACGGGGCAGCCCGGTCGGCAGGGCATCGCCATCCAGTACGGCGGGGGCAGCGGGGCGTTGTCCTTCCAGCCTTCGACGGCGTTTTCCGATGCTCGGTCGTCCTACGTGCGGGCGGCGACGCGGGAGAAGCTGCGGCAGCTCGAGGTTGTCGTGCCGGGGATCGGGGGTGCGTACGAGGGGAAGGCGACTTTGGCCGCGTGGCACCGGAATCCCAACAGCTACGGGGCGTACAGCTGCTACCCGGTCGACTACTGCCACCGCTTCGCCGGCTATGAGGGCGTGCGCCAGGGCAACGTCCACATCGCCGGCGAGCACACCTCCGTCGACTCGCAGGGGTATATGAACGGCGGCGCGGAGTCCGGCGCCCGCGCCGCCGCCGAACTGCTATCCCTGCTCTAGCAACAACTTCGCCGCCACCGTTGTCCCATCGGCACGGACGGTGCCGGCGACCTCCCGGGCGCGGGCGGCGGTGGCGGGGGAAAGGACGGTCGCAAGCGCCGCCGCCAGAGACTCCCGCGTCGGCGTCGGGCCGTCATGGGCCGCCCCGATACCCAGCTCCGCCACCCGGGCCGCGAACTGCGGCTGGTCGCCGATCTGCGGCACCACCACCTGCGGCGCGCCGGCGCGAGTGGCGGCGTGGGTGGTGCCGGCGCCGCCGTGGTGGACGACGGCGGCGACGCGGGGGAACAGCGCCTGTTGGTTGACGTCGCCGACGACGAAGCACTCGCCGGCGTCGAGATCGGCCCAGCCGCGGGCCAGGACGACCCGCCGGCCCTGCGCCCGCAGGGCGTCCACGGCCATCCGACCGAGCTCCGGCGCGGCGTGCAGGTGCATGCTGCCGAAGCCCACGTACACCGGCGGTTCCCCGGCGCCGAGGAACTTCTCGAGCTCGTCGGACAGCGGGCGGTCGTCGGGCAGGATCCACGCGCCCGTCTGCACGACGTCGAGCTCGGTCACGCCCTCCCACGGGCAGAGCACAGGGTCCGCCGCCAGCCACGGCCGGTCCGTGAAGACGTGGTCGCGCACGTTGTCCACCGGCGGCAGTCCCAGCGCCTTGAGCTGGTTGTTGAGCGGCTCACGGTAGAAGGAGTTGATGCGCGCCACATCCTGCTGCCACACGGCCTTCTGCAACCCGTACAGCTGATAGCTGGCGAACACGTAGCGAATGCCGAGCTGCTCGGCGACGGTGCGGGCGCCGGCGGGCATGAGTCCGCCGGCCACGATCGCATCGGCGTCCTCGGCGGCCTTGGCCAGGATGTCGAACCGTGCGTCGACCAGGCCGGCCGCCAACCCGAACGGGTCCGGCTTGGCCACCGACATCAACTCCCGCACCGACGGGCCGAGCGGCACGTGCGGCACGCCCGCCCGGTCCATCAGCGTCACGAACTCCTCGTCCGGCGGCGCGCACACCTGCGCCTGCGCCCCCAGCTCCCGCAGCTTCGCCGCGAGCGCCACCATCGGCTCGACGTCGCCGCGCGAGCCATACGTCAACAGCACCACACGCATGTGGTTGACCCCCCATTTTCGCTGGTACCAGGCTTACGGTCGGCAATGATGGGGTATCACCGGGGCCTTGCCGCAAGTCCCCCGGTCGGCTATACATTGAAGTGGGGAGTTACGGCGTCAGCCGGTGCAGGTCTCGGGGGAACAGGGTCGTCTCCCGGATGTTGGCCACGCCCAGCAGCCTTGCCGTCCACCGTTCCAGGCCGATGGCGAAGCCGCCGTGGGGTGGCATGCCGTGGGCGAACACGTCCAGGTAGGACTGATACGCCGACGGGGACTCGCCCCGCTGGGCCAGCGCGGCGAGGTAGTCGGCGTGGCGGTGCAGGCGCTGCCCGCCGGTGACGAGTTCGAGACCCCGGAACAGCAGGTCGAAACTGTTGCTGTACCGGGGGTCTTCGGGCGAGGGATGGGTGTAGAAGGGACGTTTGGCCATCGGATAGCCGGTGACGAACAGGAAGTCCGAGCCGTGCTCACGCAGCGCCCACTCGGAAAGCCGACGCTCGTCAGCCGGCGCCAGGTCGATCTCGTCCTTGCCGCCCAACAGCTGCTGTGCCTCGGCGAAGTGGATGGCCGGGACCTCGGCCGGCACCTCGGGCAATGAGGCGCCCAACAGCGCCACCGCCGCCGACCGCGAAGCCGCGCCCGCCACCATGCCGGCGATGGTCTCCCGCAGCACGCCCATCACGTCCCGGTGGTCGGCGATGAACCCGATCTCGGCGTCGAGACTGGTGTACTGGGCCAGGTGCCGGGCGGTGTCGTGCGGCTCGGCCCGGAACACCGGCCCGACCTCGTACACCCGCTCGAACACGCCGACCATGGCCTGCTTGAAGAACTGCGGCGACTGGGCCAGGAAGGCCCGGCGGCCGAAGTAGTCGATGCCGAACACGTCGGCCCCGGACTCGGTGGCCGAGCCGACGATCTTGGGCGTGTGGATCTCCGTGCAGCCGAGGCCGTCCAGCACGCCACGGAAGCCGGCGACGCTGGCGGCGGCGATCTCGAACCGGGCCCGCAGCAACGGATGGCGCAGCGCAACCGGAGCACTGTCCAAAATGGTCGGCAAGGTCGCCGGCACGGTTGGTCGATACAGGTCGAAAGGCGGCGGCACAACGGCTCCGCCCAGCACGGTCAGCGACGGCGACGTCAGCTCGACGCCGCCGGGGGCCTTGGGGTTGGCGGTGACCAGGCCGGTCACCTCGACAACGGTTTCCTCGGCCGGCGCGGGCCCGGCGGTGACCACCTGGGTCAGCCCGGACCGGTCGCGCACGACCACGAACGTCACGGATTTCAGCTCACGGCCGCGGTGCACCCAGCCGGCGACGCCAACGCGTTCGCCGACATGAGCGGGCAGCTCCGTGGACAGCACACGGGCGATCATCGCCACTCCAGTGGTCGAGACGACCCCTTGGGAGTGCGGGCGAGAAGGGAAACTCGCGGTGCCACCGCACTTTCATCCCCGCGAAGCGGGAACCTCGGTCAAGCCCTATCACGGGGGCTAGCCGGCGGGGCATTTCCTCCCCGCACTCGGGAGTGTCTTCACCGGGGGACGCGGGACCGCCTTCGCAGCTACCGGCGGCTCTCTCGACCCGCGCCGATCCCCGGCTACTCGTCTCCGTCAACGTGTTGCGGCACAGCGTATCCGATGCCGCCCGTACACCGCCTCAGGATTTCAGCACGCGCTCGTGCAGCTCGGTGACGACCCGCCGGGCCGACGCGAACGCGCCGGCCTGCCAGGTCACCAGCCAGGTCAGCCAGTCGCCGGCGAAGTACACCCGTCCCTGCGGCTGGTTGAGCCGGGTGTACTCGGGCGAGCCGAGGTTGATCGCCCAGCCGCCCTCGATGTGCGGGGTGCGGTGCCAGGCGACGGAGAACGAGCTGGCCAGCTCGGTCCGGTACTTGTCGCCGTGGATCCGCACGCCCTGCGCCACCGCCCGGGCCTCCCGCTGCGCCGGCGTCAGCTGTCCGTACGCCACGGCGTGATCACCGGTGTTGTAGTACCCGATCAAGGTGCCCCGCCGGCCGTGGTAGCCGTGCGAGGGATACCAGACGCGGTCCAGGTCCAGGTCGGTCTCGGTGATGCCGCCGTAGATCCGGTGATCGGTCTCCCACCAGCGACTCCGGTACTCCAGGCCCATCTTGCCGACCGGGTCGCCGTGATAGGTGGACAGCGCGGCCTGCACGCCGGCGCCCAGGTTGTGCGGGATCCCGGCGGTGACGTGCGGCGGCATCGCGGCCACGCAGTAGTCGGCGTCGATCCGTTGCGGCTGCCCGTTCCTGGTGTACGTGACGGAAACTCCGTTGTCCCCGTTGGTGATCCCGGTGACGGCGCAGCCGGTGCGCACCCGCGCCGGCCCGATCGCCCGCACCAGCGCGGCCGGAATCCGGTCCATGCCGCCGACCGGCTGGAACATCAGCATGGCCTGCTCGTAGGAGAACTCGAACGAGAAGTGCCGGCCGACGCCGCTGGCCAGCACGTCCGACAGCGACGGCGGCGGCCCGAGCACATTGCCCTGCTGTCCGGCCGCCCCCGGATCGACGGCGAACCCGCGCCGGGTCGAACCCGTGTACCTGTGCTGCGAGCCGATGTCGCCCCAGTCCTCCAGAAACGCCAGCAGCCGCTGCTTGTCGTCACCGGTCAGGGAGCTGTCCAGCGCGCCCTGATCGGTGGCCTTGGCCAGCAGTTCGCTGATGTATCCGTACACATCGGCCTTCGCCGTCCGGTAGCGGACCGGCGCCGGCATGCCCTCGTGGTAGATCAGGGCGCTGGCGTTGACGTTGGTGAAGACCTCCAGCAAAACCCCGAGCTCACGGCAGTAGTCCAGGGTCACCATCCACTGCGCCAACCGCGCCGGCCCGGCGTTCATGTACTCGCCGTCGGAGAACTGCCCGACCTGGGTGTTGCCGTCGAGATCGGTCTGCCGGGTGTTGCCGCGGACGGTGAAGTTGCGGCCGCCGGCGACGTGGCGCGCCTCGAGCACCGTGCAGTCGTAGCCGGCCTTGCCGAGCTCGTAGGCGCTGGCCAGGCCGGCGATGCCGCCGCCGAGAACGATCACCTTGGCCGCCGCCCGGCCGCTCAGCGCGAAGTCCGACGGCCGCGGCGGCCGATAGTCCGGTGTGCCCATCGCCGCCGGTGCCAGGCCGAGTGCGCCCATCGTCGCGAACATCGCGCCCGCCCCGCCCGCGGCGCCGACCGCGGCCAGGAAGTCACGTCGAGAAATCATGTGTGCCACCCCCGATCGCGAGGCTGGCACACCTGTGCCGCGATCGGGGCCGGGGCAGCTAACCTGCCGGCCGGTTGAGCCGATCGTGCAGTGCCGCGAGTCCCGCGGCGAAAGCGGCGAAGTCCTTGCGGCTCATGCCGTCCACGAACAGCTCGCGGACCAGTGCGGCGTGCCCGGGCGCAGCCTCGCGCAGCTTCTGCCAGCCGGCCTCGGTGAGCCCGGCGACGATGCCGCGCTCGTCGCTGGCGCAACCGCAGCGCCGCACCAGGCCGGCCTTCTCCAGCTGCCCGACCTGATAGGTGAGGCCGCTCTTGGACGTCACGGCGGCGCCGGCCAGATCGGTCATGCGCAGCCGGCCCTCGGGCGCCTCGGCCAGCCGGGCCAGCACCTCGTACTGCTGGTGGGACAGCCCGGCGTCCCGCTTGAGCTGCTGGTCCACCAGCCGGTTGACGGCCGCGCCGGTGGCCAGGAACTGCTTCCACGCGGTCAGTTCGCGCTCGTCGAGCCAGTTCGTGTCGGCCATGGCCAACATAGTACAAATTTCAACAGAACCTCGCTTGACGTGGCGGGCCGTCGAGGCCACACTGGCGTGCGGATGACGAATGCCTGTGCGCACAGCGAACACTGGAGTTACTGTGACGATCAAACGAGACCTGGTCATCGGCGGCGAGGACGTCCCGGCGCTGGACGGCCGCACGACGGAGGATCTCAACCCGTACACCGGCGAGGTGTACGCGGTGGTCGCGGCCGGTGGCGCGGCCGACGTCACGCGGGCGGTGGACGCCGCCGAGCAAACGTTTTCCACCTGGTCGGCGACCGCCCCGGCGGCCCGCCGCCGGATCTTCCTCAAGGCCGCCGACATCCTGGAGGCCCGCACCGCCGAGGCGGTCGCGCTGATGGCCGAGGAGGTCGGCGGCGTCGCCGGCTGGGCGCAGTTCAACGTCGGCCTGGCCGCCGGCATCCTGCGTGACGCGGCCGCCTCGATCGGGCAGCCGCTCGGCGAGGTGCTGTCCACCGAGACCGAGGGGCAGCTGTCGCTGGCCCTGCGCGAGCCGGTCGGCGTGGTGGCGGCCTTCGCGCCGTGGAACGCCCCGCTCATCCTGGGCACGCGGTCGCTGGCCGTGCCACTGGCCGTCGGCAACACCGTCGTGCTCAAGCCGAGCGAGGACGCGCCGCTGGCCTGCGGCCTGTTCCTGGCCGACGTGCTGCGCGAGGCCGGGCTGCCGGCCGGCGCGCTCAACGTCGTGACGAACGCGCCCGCCGACGCGGCCGACGTCGCCCGCACCCTGATCTCGGACAAGCGGGTCCGGGTCGTCAACTTCACCGGCTCCACCCGGGTCGGGCGCATCGTCGGCATGACCGCGGCCGAGCACATCAAGCCCGCGGTGCTGGAGCTGGGCGGCAAGAACGCGCTGCTGGTGCTGGACGACGCCGATGTCGACTACGCCGTGGACGCCGCCGCCTTCGGCGCCTTCAACAACGCCGGCCAGATCTGCATGTCGGCCGACCGGCTGCTGGTGCACCGCTCGGTGGCCGAGCAGTTCACCGCGAAGCTGGCGGCCAAGGTCGCCTCGCTGCCGCACGGCGACCCGTCCGATCCCGGCACGGTGATCGGCCCGCTGGTCACCGCCTCGGCCGCGCAGCGGGTGTCCGAGCTGGTGGCCGAGGCCGTCGCGGCCGGCGCCGTGCTGCGGGCCGGCGGCGGCGACGCCGACGGAACCCGTTATCCGGCAACGGTGTTGTCCGGCGTCACGCCGGACATGCGGATCTTCACCGAGGAGATCTTCGGGCCGGCGGTCACCGTGACCACTGTGGACGACGACGAGCAGGCCGTCGCCATCGCCAACAACTCCGACTACGGCCTGACCGCCGGCGTGATCACCGAGGACTCCCGCCGCGGCCTGGCCGTCGCCCGGCGGCTGCGCACCGGCATCGTGCACGTCAACAACCAGACCGTGGACGACGAGCCGCAGGTGCCCTTCGGCGGCGTCAAGTCCAGCGGCTACGGCCGGTTCGGCGGCCGCTGGGGCGTCGAGGCCTTCACCGCCACCCGCTGGGTCACCGTCGCCGGCCAGCACGGTGCTTTCCCCTTCTGAGGCGGTTCCCGTTCTGAGCCACGTAAGGGGACGACTCAGGGTTATTTCCCGATGCGACGCCGACCCACGCCCGATACCGTCCGTGAGCGTCGGACATCGTAGGGGGAGTGGCGGATGCGCAGGGTGTTGGGGATCGCCGGGCTGGTCGTGGCCGGCGCGTGCGTGGCGACGGGGTGCTCGCGGCTGCTGCCGCCGCAGTCGATGAGCGAGACGAAGACGCTGGAGCAGTCGGTCACCTCGGTCAAGCTGGACGGCCGGTCCGGCGACGTCACGGTGCGGGGGCAGGCCGGGCTGACCAAGGTGACGGTGCAGCGGACGATCAAGTACCACGACGGCCCGCCCAAGCAGGACACCTATCGGGTGGACGGCGGCGTGCTGGTGCTCAGCGGCGACTGCGGCAGCGACTGCGACGTCGACTACGACATCACGGCGCCGGCCGGGCTGCCGGTCAGCGGTGCGACGTCCAGCGGCGACGTCCAGCTGCGTAATGTCGGGGTGGTCGACGTGACCACGTCCTCGGGCGGGGTCGACCTGGTCGACGTGACCGGCACGGTGAAGGCGGAGACCAGCAACGGCGAGATCACCGGCCGGGGCCTGCGCGGCGGAACCGTGCAGGCCAAGACCAGCAACGGCGCGATCGCCCTGACGCTGCTGGAGCCCGGGGACGTGACCGCGCGGACCGACAACGGCGACATCAAGCTGGCCGTGCCGACCGGCGGCTACCGGGTGACCACCCAGAACCACGACGGGCACCGCAAGATCGGCATCGCCGACGACCCGAACGGCAAGAACATCCTCGACCTGGGCACCGACAACGGCGAGATCGAGGTGGTCAACGCCTAGCCCGTCCGGCGCCGCAGCGGCAGCCACGTCGCCAGCACGAACAGGCTGAACAGGTTCAGCAGCAGCCAGGTCGGTGCAGCAGCGCCGCCGGCAGCCGCGACCAGTTCAGGTACCAGTTGGCCACCAGGTCCAGCACGATCACCGCGAAGGCCAGCGTCACCCCGTGCCGCTGGTCCAGCGCGACCAGCACGGCGGTCAGCGGATCGATCACCACCAGCGCGGTGAAGAACACCGCCAGCGGCAGTGGCGTGTTCGCGTAGCCGCCGGCCAGCAGATCGATCGCGTGGGTCGTGGTGCCGACGAGAAAGCCGACCACGTAAACGGCACGCACGATCCACCAGGGCACAACCCGGACATTACGCGAGCGCCGCGGCCGGCGTTCGCCGGCCGCGGCACCCGTGATCAGGACAGGACGGTCGGCACGTTGTAGCCCTCGGCCAGCAGCCGGGGGCTCGACACCGACTTGCGCGGCGCCACGCTGACCGTCTTGCTCTCGCCCGGCAGCAGCCAGAAGTAGTTGTCGCCGTACAGCGTGGGCAGCACGCGGTCCTTGCCGTTGCGCTCACGCAGCGACAGCCGGACCATGGCCGCCACCGTCTTGCCGGTGTTCTTCACGACCGCGCTGTACGCGTCGCCGCTCTGTTTCAGCGACACCGACACCGAAGTCGCGGCCACCTGGTTGAGCGCCCGCATGTCGGTGTCGTTGCGGTAGCGCCAGTACGTGTTCTCCGACAACAGGTTGCCCTTGCTGTCGGTCATCCGCAGCCGCAGCAGGTGCAGCGCCGGCAGGGAATCCGTGAACGGCACCGTGAACGACGCCGTCACCGAGGACGGCGCGACGTCGACCTTCGCGCTCTGGGCCGCGCCCAGCGCCTGGCCGGCCAGGTCGTACAGCTGCGCCGACACCGTGGCGCCGGACAGGGCCACCGGCGTGTGGTTGAGCGCGCTGATCTTCCAGTCGACCAGGCCGGCCTGCACGTGGTGCGGCTCGCAGCCCTTGCGGGAGCCGTAGTAGCTGCCGTTGACGTCCATGTCGTAGTCGTAGGTCTGCCACACCGTGCTGTGCCAGGCCGGGTGCGACATCCACAGCAGCACGCCGCGCGCGTCGTTCCACAGCACCGCGTTCCACGCCTCGAAGATGGCGCGCATGCTCTCGTAGTTGATGAACTGCGCCTTGCGGCAGAACTCCTCCAGCCCGGTGGACGGGGCCAGCCGGGCCGAGATCGCGTCGAGATAGGTCTGCGGCCTCTGGTTGCCGTTGGCCGACCAGTCGTGCAGGTACCAGGACGGGCCGATCGGCCAGCCGGGGTCGCCCTCGCCGACCAGGTTGCGCATCGACTCCACCACGGACACGGTCGGCAGGCCGATCTCGCTCCAGAAGCCGTGCGTGACGCCGTAGTACTGCTTCGGGTCCTGCCAGAAGTACGGTCCGTCGCCGCTGATCACGCCGCCGGCCGAGTTGCTCTGGTACATCAGGTCGCAGCTGCCGGTGACGATCTCGCGCAGCGGCGTGTCGATCGAGTCCGGCGGCGAGCCCTCGTTGCAGCCGAACCACACCACGGTGCACGCGTGGTGCCGGTAGCGCAGCACGGTGTCCTTGGCCTGGGCCAAAAAGATGTCGTGGTTGGCCGGGTCGGTGGAGAAGCCGTCCCAGAACTCGTTCCACAGCAGCAAACCGTACTTGTCGCAGGCGGCGAACAGCTCCTCGCGGTAGCTGCACCCGATCCAGTTGCGGATCAGCGTGAAGTTCATGTCCCGGTGCATCGCGACCACGTTGTCCACGCGGTCCGGCGGCATCCGGCGCAGCAGCTCGTCCCAGCCCCACGCGCCGCCGCGGATGAACACCTTGACGCCGTTGACAAAAATCGTCATCGGCACCGGCGAGTTGTCCACCGCCTTGGCGTCGGTCCAGGTGTTGCCGTCGGTGGAGACCTGGATGACGAAGGTGGCCGCGTAGGCGTACTCCCAGGTCAGGTTGAGCCGGTCGAAGGTCTGCGTGGCGCCGAGGTCGACCTGGATGTACTGGTCGTCCTCCCAGGCCGAGGCCCAGCGGGTGTTGGGGTCGCCGTCGACCGCCAGGCTCGGCGGGCGGCTCGGATCGTCCACTGAGGACGCCGTCACCGTCTTGTTCAGGGCCAGGTCGGTGGTCGGCGCGGCGCTGTTGACCACGGACAGGTTGTACAGCGAGATGCCGTAGCTGGTGGCGCGCTTGTGGCCCTGCAACCGCACATAACGGGCCTGCTGCACCGGGAAGTCGATGGTCTGGTCGGCCCGGTTGTTCTTCATCGTGATCGGCAGGTTGTAGTCGTAGCTGATCTTACGGATGCCGAACTCGACCGACCGCTTGTCGCTGGTCCGGCCGCCGACCGTGGCCGTCATCAGCAACGTGTGCAGGTTCGGGTCGCCGTAGCCGTTGGGCCACCACAGTTTCGGGTTGGCCAGCTTGAGCTGCGGGTACGCGGTCGGGTCAAACTTGACGTCGACCTGCTGGCCGCCGGCCACCGTGACGTTCTTGCTCAGCTTGACGTCGTCGAAGGACGCGGCGACCGTGATCTGCTGCGAGTTCGACGAGGCGTTGCGCACCGGCACCGTGATGGTGAGCTCGGCGGCGCTCAGGTCGGGCAGCTTCGGCAGCACCGTGTCGATCCGCGCGTCGCCGAGCACCGCGGCGCCGGTCGAGCGCAGCCGGACGTGGTCCCAGATGCCCGCGACGCGGTCGCGCACCGCCGGCATCCAGTCCCAGCCCGAGGCCGCGACCAGCGTGGGGGAGTTGGCGAAGATGCCGCCGCCGGCGTCCACGAAGGACTGGCCGGCCGGCCCCTTGTCGCCGGGGCTGCCCGGGAACGGGATCGGCGTGATCTTCACGGCCAGCGCCTGGTCGCCGCCCCGGCGCAGCGCGCCCGTGATGTCGAAGACCGCGCGGCCGAACGGGTGCGCCAGCGAGCCGATGGCCTTGCCGTTGAGCCACATGTCGGCGGTGTTGTTCACGCCGTCGAACTCCAGCCAGACGAACCGGCCGCTGCTCGTGTCCAATCCGGACGGAAGCGAGAAAGTGCGGCGGTACCACCAGGAGTGCCGGGCCAGCGCCTCCGGGATGACCATGTTGTTCATGCCGCGCACCGGGTCCGGGAAATGCCCCTGCTCGACCAGCGAGGCCAGTACCGTGCCCGGCACCGTCGCCGGCACCCAGTTGTCGGTGTTCACCGACGGCCCCGACAGCGCCGCGCCGTCCTGGCTCGGCGCGAAGTCGTCCATGGTCAGCACCCAGCCGGACTCCACCGGCACGGTGCCGTCGTCGGCGACCTTCAGCGCCGGCGGCGTGCGGTGCTGCGACGGCCAGTTCGTCCAGCCGGTCACCTGCGGGCGACTGCCCTTGGCCGTGCCGTAAACCTGGAACCCGTTGAGCCCCAACGGGTTTGTCGTGGAGCGGCGGAACGAGGTGAACCGCACCCAGCGGGCGTTGGCCGCCTGGTTCAGGGCGATGGTGTTCACGGCGCCCGTGCCGGCGGTGGTGCTGTGGACCGTGGTCCACACCTCGCCGTCGGCCGACACGTCCAGCGCGTACGAGGTGGAGTAGCTGGTCAGGATCTCCAGGCCGGTGGTGCCGTTGCGGGACTTGCCGAAGTCGAAGGCCGGGTCGCCCGGCTTGGCGTCGAAGGTCAGCACGATCTTGCTGACCTGGCACGGCGCCTGGAGGTCGACCACCAGCCACTGCGGGTCGCCCACTGCCGCGCGCCAGCCGCTGCCGCGCAGGCCGACCTGGGCGACGCCGTCCACCGCGAACGAGCCCGGCGTCGCCGCGTAGTCGGTGGAGGACACCGTGACCGGCCGGAACAGCGCGAGGTCGGTCGGCGCTCCCGGCTTCGCGTCGGTCGCCGCCTCGGCCACCCCGGGCAGCGCCGCCGCCAGGCCGAATCCCGCGAGCATGGTGACCCCGGTGGCGAGGAATCCCCGCCGCGACAGCCCGTCTTCTTCGACCTGCGTCATGCCCTGCTCCCGATCCCGTCGCGGCGTTGACAACGTTGCCAAGACCCTGCTTCAGCGCTGTGACAGTGTCAAGAAGACAAGCAGGACAGGAAATCGGGACATCGACAACGTTGTCAGCCGTGGGCGGTCCGCTAGCTCCCGGCGACCGGTTCAGGCTGCTTCGGCAAGTGCTTGAGGATCTCGGCCATCCACTGCGACGGGTGGGTCGCGGTCGCCGCGCCGCCGGGCATGGCCCGGGCCAGTCGAATGCCCTCGACCAGCGCATCGGTCGCGGTCTTGGTGTTGTACCGGTCCTGCACCCACTGCCGGCCGGCGCGGCGGATCTCGTCCTGGCCAGGACGGTCGAGCAGCTCCAGCGCCTGGTCGGCCAGCTCGTCGGTGGCCAGCTCGGGGATCGGCCACGCCGACGGCGAGTCGAACAGCTCGGCGCCACCGCCGCCGGTGTAGCCGGTGACCAGGCAGCCGGCGGCCATCGCCTCGGCCGTCGGCAGCCCGAAGCCCTCGCCTTCGGGGGAGCCGAGCGCGATGAACACCGAGGTCTCGCCCAGCACGCGGGCCACCTCCTCGTGCGAGACGCCGTTGATGTCGTGCAGCTCCACGTTCGCGCTACGCGAGTCGGAGCGCAGCAGGCGGCGCAGCAGCGTGCTCTCCATCGGACGCTTGCGTGACATCCAGGCGACCCGGCGGACCCGTTCGGCGGCCGGCCGGAACAGCTCCGTGTCGATCACGTTCGGCACCAGGTGCGGCTCGAAGCCGGGCAGCGCCCGGCGCAGCATGTCCACGCCGGCGTGCGACACCGTCCACAGCGCCGGCCGCGTCGCCCAGCCCGGGTACGGGTCGAGGTCGGCCGTGCCGAGGAAGGTGATGTAGTGGCCCTGCGAGTAGATCACCGTGTGCCCGCCCGGCGCCGGGTCGTGGCCCGGCACCACTGCCACCTCCGGCAGCAGGAGCACGTCGTCCTCGGCCAGCTCCAGGGTCGTGCCCGACAGCGTGGGCACGTCGTCGTCGAACCACGTGTAGCGGAATTCCGGCGTCGGGGTCCAGCGGTACGCCTCGACCCCGGCGGCCCGCAGCAGCGACACCTGCTGGCTCAGCACCCTGATGCCGCCCAGCGGGAACTGCAGCTCGAACGACGCGTAGACGACTCGACCGGTCACCGTGTCTCCCCAGGAATTCAACAAGCGTGGAACAACAGCATACGAGCCGACCTCGGTCGATGGACCCGTTGGGACAGGACTGCCCGATTGGTCAGACCAAGCCCCAACAGCCGGGCGCGCGCCGGATTTGTGGCCCAGACGTGCCGGAACTCCGCGCCGGTCTTGCCGTCGGCAAGGAGATCGCGCGTCAGCTCGTCGCGGCCGGGATGATCGTCCTCATCGGATCGCGGGTTCACGTGGGGCGGTGACCAACGCCTTCCAGCCGGCGTTGCGCCGGTCCGCGCACCCGCGGATCGTGAACGTGTCCAGCGGCACCGGATCGTCGACACAGAGCGGTTCTCGCTATGCCACCGATGGCCCCCGGGCCTATCGGTCATCGAAGACCGCGGTGAACGCGCATGCTGTCCCGTCCGGCGGGGTGCCCGAACGCGCCGTGTTGTGGCACTGTTGCCCGTGTCCTACGACGTGAGGAAATCTTGGAGGCCGCCGCTCAGCCCTTCCGGTGCGAGATCACCGGCCTCAGCCACTCGGCGCCGGTAGGACGTGCCTCAGTCGGGGTCGATCCAGCGCGGATGTTCTTCACGCGCCCAGTCCCTGCGGACGTAGCCGGTGCGCATTCCCTG
>DASWRQ010000083.1:0-41728 GCA_036403095.1 Kutzneria sp.
CCGGCCGCGTCGGGCGGCCCGGCTCCGATGCAGGCCAACGGCGTCGCGGCGGCGCCGCAGCTGGGCTGGAGCAGCTGGAGCTTCGTGCGGAGCAATCCGACCGAGGCGAACATCGAGGCGCAGGCGCGGGCCATGCACGACAGCGGACTGGTCGCGCACGGCTACACCTATCTGAACATCGACGACTTCTACTACCTCAACCCGGCGACCACGGTGGACTCCGGCGGCCGCTGGGCCATCGATCCCGGCCGCTTCCCGCACGGCATGGCCGCCGTCGCCGACTACGTGCACGGTCTCGGCGAGAAGTTCGGCATGTACCTGACGCCCGGCATCCCGGTCGCCGCGTACCAGCAGAACACGCCGATCGCGGGCACCTCCTGGCACGCCCGCGACATCGTCTCCGACACCAGTCGGTACGAGACGAACTACAACTACGGCAACGGCTCGATGTACTACCTCGACTACGTCAAGAACCCGGCCGCCGCGCAGGCGTTCCTCAACTCGTGGGCGAACCAGCTGGCGTCGTGGGGCGTGGACTACGTCAAGCTGGACGGCGTCGGGGACTGGGACATCCCGGACGTGCAGCACTGGTCGCAGGCGCTCAACCAGGCCGGCCGGCCGATCCACTTCGAGCTGTCCAACTCGCTGGCGCTGTCCGACGCGGCGACGTGGAAGCAGTACGCGAACGGTTGGCGCGTCGAGGGCGACGTCGAGTGCTACTGCTCGACGCTGACCAACTGGAACAACGTCGCGCAGCGGTTCGGCGACCTGCCGAACTGGACGGACTGGGCCGGTGCCGGCGGCTGGAACGACCCGGACTCGCTGGAGATCGGCGGTTCGAACACCGGGCTCACCGCCGACGAGCGGCGTACCGCGATGACACTGTGGTCGGTCACCGCCTCGCCCATCACGTTGGGCACCGACATGACCGCGCTCACCGCCGACGACCTGTCGCTGCTCACCAACGACGAGGTGCTGGCCGTCGACCAGCGCGGCAACGCCGCCCGGCCGGTGGACCGGCTCACCCAGTTGCAGACGTGGGCCACCGGCAACGCCGACGGCAGCTACACCGTGGCGCTGTTCAACCTCACCGGCTCCACCGCGACCGTCACCGCCCGGTGGAGCGATCTCGGTTTCGGCGGCGCCGCCTCGGTCCGTGACCTGTGGACGCACACCGATCTCGGCACCGCCACCACCACGTTCAGCGCTTCCCTTGCGCCGCATGCGTCGCGGCTGCTCAGGGTCGTGCCCGCGGCTGGCTTCCACTACACCGGCATGTACTACTCCGTCGGCAACGCCAACGGTTCCCTCGACGTCACCTCGTCCGCCGACGGCTCCCCCGTCGTGCAGCGGTCCGCCACCGGCGGCACCACCCAGCAGTGGCAGGCCGTCGCCACTGGCGCCGGCACCGTCAAGCTCGTCAACCGGAGCACCGGCCGTTTGCTCACCGTGCCCAACTCCACTCCCGGCGCCACCCTCATCCAGTCCCACGACACCGGCGCCGCCGCCCAGTGGCGGGTCACCGGCAGCACCATCACCAGCGCCCTCAACGGGTTGGTCGTGGCGGCCAACGCCCGCCAGGCCGTCGGCACCGGGTCTTCGGACCAGCAGTGGCAGCTCACCCCGGTGATCGACGCCGGCACCCGCTACAAGCTCGTCAACCTCAACAGCGGTGGCCGGGTGGACGTCGACAACGACTCCACCGCCGACGCCGCCAAGGTCCTGCAGTGGGAGGACAACGAGCGGACCGACCAGCTGTGGACCCTCGCCCCGGTCGGCGGCGGCCTCTACACCCTCACCACCGTCAACAGCGGCAAGCTGCTCAACGTCCCCGGCGCCTCGACCACCCAGGGCACGCAGCTCGTCCAGTACCACGACGACGGCAACGCCAACTCCCGCTGGCGCCTCGCCGACGCCGGCCCCGGCCGCCTCACCATCACCAGCGCCTCCAGCGGCCTCGTCCTGGACGACTACAACAATTCCCTGACCGACGGCGCCGCCATCATCCAGTGGTCCGCCAACACCGGCCCCAACCAGAAGTGGACCCTCGTCCCAACATCCTGATCCCACACGCGCGCGTGTCAGACAGTCGGGCACTCACGCGTGTCAGGCTGTCGGCACACGCGGGGGTTCGAAGTGGGTGCCGTAGTGGCTGCACACCGGCGGGTGCCCGAGGCACCCGCCGGTGCACAGCATCACTCGGCGCGGGACAGTGAGACGGCGAAGCGCTCGGCGGAGTCGGTCCACCAGTGCGACAGCCCGAAACCGGCGTCGGCCAGCTCGGCGGCGACGCGCTCGCGGCGGAATTTGGCCGAGATCTCGGTGCGGAGCTCCTCGCCGGCGGCGAAGTCGATCTCGATGCCGGCCTCGGGCAGCCGCACGTGCATGGCCCGCAGCGCCCGCAGCCGCATCTCGATCCACTCGTTGGCCGGGTCCCACAGCGCCACATGGGCGAACGAGTCGGGGTCGAAGTCGGCGTCGAGTTCGCGGTTGACCACCCGGAGCACGTTGCGGTTGAACGCGGCGGTGATACCGGCGGCGTCGTCGTAGGCCGGCACGAGCACGCCGGGATCCTTGACGAGGTCGGTGCCGAGCAGCAGCCACTCCCCCGGCTCCAGCACCTCGCGGATGGAGCCGAAGAACTTCTCGCGCTCGGCCGGCAGCAGGTTGCCGATGGTGCCGCCGAGGAACGCGATCAGCCGCGGCCCCTCACCGGGCAACAGGGCCAGATGCTCGGTGAAGTCGCCGACGACGGCATGCACGGACAGCCCCGGATACTCGCCGACGATGGTCTCGGCGGCCGCGCGAAGGGCGCTCTCGGACACGTCCATGGGCACGAACTGGCGCAGGGATCCGTTGGTCCGCAACGCGTCCAACAGGGTCCGGGTCTTGTCGGACGAGCCGGAGCCGAGCTCGACCAGCGTCTTCGCCCCGGTCACGGCGGCGATCTCGTCGGCCCGGGCCCGCAGCACCTCCCGCTCGGCCCGGGTCGGGTAGTACTCGGGCAGCTCGGTGATCCGCTCGAACAGGTCGCTGCCCACGGCGTCGTAGAACCACTTGGGGGGCAACGACTTCAGCGGGCCGGCCAGCCCGGCCCGCACGTCGTTGCGCAGCGCGCGGGCCATGTGGTCGGCGGTGAGGTGGTTTTCCACCACGGGGTTGGTCATGGTTCCTGCCGTCCTGGATCCAGGGGTCGGATGTCCACAGTGGTCTTGGAGGCGAACACGATGCTGTGGTCGGGCACGGCGACCCAGGCCGGGTCGTCGTCGATGGGCTCGGACGCCACGGTCACGGCGCCGGGCCCGGGCCGCACCCACAGCGAGTGCCACCACGCGGTGGCGACGAGCAACTCATCGTTGCCCAGCAACAGGTTCAGCCGGGAATCGGGCGCCGCGGCGGTGACCTCGAGCATGACGGCCTCGATGGCGTCGACGGGCTCCTGCCCGGCCCGAAGGCGGTGCCGGACCAGCGCCCACAGCAGCGCGGCGTCGGTCGGGGCGTCCAAGGTGAGCAGATCGGTCACGGGAAGGCGTTGCGCCAGCAGCGAAACGCTGTCGGGCCAGCCGCGCACGACGCCGTTGTGGCTGAACAGCCAGTTCCCCTCGGCAAAAGGGGCGCTGGCCGTCTCCACCACGGGCATGCCGACGGTCGCCGACCGGGTGGCGGCGACCACGGCGGTGGCCCTGGTCGCCGCGGCCAGCGAGGCGAAGGCGGCGTCGGTCCACATCGGCATGGCCCGCCGGTAGCGCACCGGCACCTTCTCGCCGGGCGTGAACCAGCCGGCGCCGAAGCCGTCGGCGTTGATGGTCCCGCCGTGCCGCATGTCCCGCGGCGCGTACGACTGGTGCAGCAGCGAGTGCGGCGGCGCCAGCAGCAGCTCCGTCAGCGGCACGGCCGGGCCCAGGTAACCCAGGTGGCGGCACACCGGCGTCAGTCCGGCCGGTGGTCTCGGGCGCACCGGAAGCCGGCGAAGATCTGCCGCCGGATCGGGTGGTCCCAGTTGCGGAAGGTGCCGCGCACGGCCGCCTTGTCGGTGCCGAACGACCCGCCCCGCAGCATCTTGTAGTCCCCGCCGAAGAACACCTCGGAGTACTCCCGGTACGGGAACGCCTTGAAGCCGGGATAGGGCCGGAAGTCGGAGTCGAGCCACTCCCACACGTCGCCGACCAGCTGCCGCACGCCGAAGGCCGACTGCCCGAGCGGGTAGGCGCCGACCGGGGCCGGCCGCAGGTGCCGCTGGCCCAGGTTGGCGTGCTCGGGCGTGGGATCCTCGTCGCCCCAGGGATAGCGGCGGGATCGGCCGGTGTCCGGGTCGAAGCGGGCGGCCTTCTCCCACTCCGGCTCGGTCGGCAGCCGCTTGCCGGCCCACGCGGCGTACGCCTGCGCCTCCCAGAAGCACACGTGCACGACCGGCTCGTCCAACGGAACGGGCTCCACCACACCGAATCTGGTGCGCAGCCAGCCGTCGCCGTCACGCCGCCAGAACCGAGGAGCGCTCAGATTGGCCTCGTTGCGGTAGGCCCAGCCCCGCTCGCTCCACCAGCGCGGGTCGTCGTAGCCGCCGGCGTCGATGAACGCCAGGTACTGCCCGTTGCTCACCGGCACGGTGTCGATCCAGAAGGAGTCGACCTGCACCTGGTGCGCCGGCCGCTCGTTGTCCAGCGCCCACGGTTCGAGCGAGGTGCCCATCTCGAACGGGCCGCCGGGCACGAACACCTCGGCCGGCAGCCGCTCGACCGAAGCCGGGGGCGGCTCGGGCGCGTGCAGCACGGGCGCGCCCGTCCGGAGCTGGTGGGTGGCCAGCATGGTCTCGTCGTGCTGCTGCTCGTGCTGCACGATCATGCCGAAGGCGAAGCCGTTCTCGACCAGCTTGCGCCCGTCCAGCGGCGTGCGGTCCAGCACGTCGAACACCTTGTCCCGCACCTCACGCACATAGCTGCGGGCCTCGATCGGGTTGAGCAGGGGCAGCGCCGGCCGTTCGGCCCGCGGATGCTGGAACGCGTCGTAGAGCTCGTCGATGTCCTGACGCACCGGCTCCCGGCCGCCGACATCGCGGACCAGCCAGAGCTCCTCCTGGTTGCCGATGTGCGCTAGGTCCCACACCAGGGGCGACATCAGCTTGGAGTGCTGGCGGACCAGGTCGTTGTCGTCGACGGCGTCGGTGAGCAGGGTGCTGCGCTCACGGGAGCGTTCCAGCGCCTCGGCAATCGCCGTGCGCAGATCGGAAGTGGTCACAGACCCACCTCGCCACAGGTCCCTGCGTTGGATGATTCGATCGCAAGCTCGTTCAC
Organism: Kutzneria sp.; assembly: GCA_036403095.1. Classification (GTDB taxonomy): domain Bacteria; phylum Actinomycetota; class Actinomycetes; order Mycobacteriales; family Pseudonocardiaceae; genus Kutzneria. The sequence goes on from DASWRQ010000083.1 coordinate 5,292, forward strand.
TGTGTGGTGCCTCCAAGCTTCGCGGTGGCCGTCGCGAGGCGGCGATCGAGGCTCTCGATCACCGGCGCGGACAGCTCCGTCGGCAGGCCGAGCCGGTCCAGATGACGCAGACCCAGCTCGAGTGCGGCGGCCGCGGCCCGGGCGACCAGCGGGTCGTCCAGTCCGCGCCGGGCCGCCGGCAGCCAGCGCCCCGCTGCGGGCGCGGCCGCGTCCAGCGCGGCGTCGACGACGTCGTCCGCGCTGAACAGGGCGATGAGCAGCGCGACCGCCGGGCTCCAGTCGCCGGGCGGCTGCGAGTCCAGATACCGCACCTCGAAGTAGCCGCGCGGCCGGACCGGGGTGAACATGGTGCTCAGGTGGTAGTCGAGGTCGTCGGTGGTGGGCACGCCGGGCAGCGCGCCGGCGATCCAGTCGGCGAACGTGACGTCGCCGGGCACGTCCCAGTTGTCGCCGCCGTGCCGGAAGCAGATCAGCGGCGTGTCCAGCACGCGACGGGCCCAGCTGGCCGCCGGGTCGTCGCCGGTGTCGCCCGGGCCGCTGCGCGCGGGCTCGACCCCCAGCACCACACGGGTGCGGGCGGAGGCCCACCCGGTCGCCCGGCCACCCAGTCCCGGCGAGTTGGCGAACGCCGCCAGCAGCGCCGGACCCAGCGCGTGCAGCGCGTTCCAGCGGGTGGCGACCTGTCCGCCGGTGCCGTTGTCCAGGCACACCTGCAGGCCCGCGGTGCTGCACATCATGGCGACACCGTCGGGCCCGTATCGGTCGAAACGGGAGTTCATCGCCGCGTAGCGCGGGGTGTCCAGGATCCTGCGCGGTGGGCGATGGGGATCGGCGCCGGCCGTGCCCAGTTCCAGTCCTTCCGCCGCGAGCAGGCCTTGCAGCTGCGCGATGTCGGCGGAGACAATGGTGAGCAGGTCGGCTGTGGTCGTCTTCGGCGGAGTCGAGATCTCCACCTGGCCACCGGGCTCGACGGTGACAGGGGAACCACCGCGAAGCGGCAGGTTCGGGCTGTCGGGCCGGAGCGTGGCGGGGGCATGGGGCCCCAGGGCTCTCGTCAGGACTTCGGGGTCGAGCGGCTGACATCGGTCCTGCGCGTGGTGCACCGTCCACTCGATCTCAGCGCCGACGTACCGCGGTGGCCCGTGCTTGAAGCAGACCGAGGCCACGTAGGCCTCGGCCCGCTCACGGTCGCGGAGTAAATCCGGCGCCGAGTCCGTGGCGGGAGGAACACTGACGGTAGTCACCGTTACCACCCTTCGTGATCGTCGTCGTTCCGACGCTACACGGGGGGTCTGACAATCGCACGATGTTGCCGGTCTGGCCTGGCGCTCGTTCATCTGTTGGTAAGGACTTCCGGCAGTCCGTGCCGCCAAGGCTGCCCGAGCCGACACCGGCCGGCCGGGTGGGGGCAATAGCTACGCAAAACCCCCGTGTTCGACCACGGGGGCTTGCGTGTCCGGTCAATCTGCACTAATCGGGGAAATCACTAGGGGAACTTGAGCTTCACGATGACGTTGTCCTTGGAGTTCGGCGTGCCGCCGTTCTTGTCGTCGTTGGTCGAAGTCACCCACAGGCCGCCGTCCGGCGTCTTGACCACGGTGCGCAGCCGGCCCCACCGCCCGGCGAAGACCGCCTGAGGGGTGCTCGTGCCGTTGCCGGCGGAGTTGATCTGCGCCACGTACATGCGCTCGCCGGTGACCGCGGCGATGTAGATCCAGTCGTTGACGATCTCGATGGCGCTCGGCCCGCCCTGCGCGGTGGCCCAGGTCTGCTTGGGCGCGATGAAGCCGCCGCAGTTGCCCTGCGTGCCCTCGCAGGACGGCCAGCCGTAGTTGCCGCCCTTCTGGATCAGGTTCAGCTCGTCCTGGCTGTTCTCGCCGAACTCGGTCTCCCACAGCTGGCCGCGGGAGTCCCAGGCGATGCCCTGCGGATTGCGGTGCCCCATGCTGTAGACGTACCGCGCGTTGCCGCCCGAGGAGTAGAACGGGTTGTCGGTCGGCGCGCTGCCGTCGGCGTTGAGCCGCAACACCTTGCCGTTGAGGGAGTTCTTGTTCTGCGCGTTGGCGCCGTTCTTGGCGTCGCCCGCGGTGGCGTAGAGCTTGCCGTCCGGGCCGAAGCGCAGCCGGCCGCCGTTGTGGTACCGGTTCTTCTCCAGGCCGGTCAGGATCGGCGTGGAGGTGGTCGACAACTGGCCGTTCTGGTACGTCATCCGCACGATGCGGTTGTCGTCGGCCGCGGTGTGGTCGATGTAGATGAAGTGGTCGTTGGCGAAGTTGGGCGACACGGCCAGGCCCATCACGCCGCCCTCGCCGCTGGTCGTCACGGCCCCGGGAACCTTGCCCAGCACGGTCACCTGGCCGTCGAGGGTGACGCGGTCGATCTCGAACCGGTCGCGTTCGGCCACCAGCGCGGAGCCGTCGGGCAGCCAGTCGACGCCCCACGGCAGGTCGAGCTTGGCGACATCCTTTTCGTACGTGGGAATGCCGCCCTTGCCGCCCGGCGCGGAGGTCGTCACGGACAGGGCGTTGCTCGCCGCTGACGTGTTGCCGTCAGGGTCGCGCGCGGTCACCGTGAACGTGTACTTGGTGCTGGGGCTGAGATCCGTGACCGTGGTGGTGGTCGAGTTGGTCGTGGCGACCTTCGTCCCGCCCTGGAACACGTCGTAGCCGGCGATCACGCCGCCGTTGTCGGTGGACGCGTCCCACGCCAGCGCGGCGCTGTCGGCGGTGACGCCGGTGGAGCGCAGGTTCTTCGGCGCCGACGGCGGGGTGTGGTCATCACTCGGCGGCGTGGTGAAGGTGACGACGTTGCTCTGCTGCGAGGCGTTGCCCGCCGCGTCGAACGCGCCGACCGAGATGTCGTAGGCGGTGTTCGGCGTCAGAGTGTCCACTGTCGCCGACAGCGTCTTGCCGTCCACGGTCTTGAGCACGTTGCCGCCGCGGTTGACCTCGTAACGCACGACGCTCGTGTTGTCGGTGGCGGCGCCCCAGACGAAGTGCGCGGTGGTCGGCGTGATGTCGCTGACCACCAGGTTGGTCGGCGGCGATGGCGGCGTGGTGTCGACGTTGTTCGGCGTCACCGTCACGTTGTCGAGGTTGGGGCCGCCGTTGGCGGTGGTCGCCGTGGCCCGGACCTTGTTGCTGCCGGCCTTGAGGTTGACGGTGGTGGTGGCCACCTGCCACGTGGTCCAGCTGCCGGTGGTCGGGAAGCCCAGGTTGCTGACGGCCGCGGTGCCGTTGACGGTCACGTCCATCGGGCGGTTGTCGGGCGCGTCGAAGGCGTAGCGGAAGTCCAGCCGCGCGCTGCCGGCGGCCGGCGCGTTCACGGTGAACTCGACGTAGCCGCCGACGGTGTTTGTGTAGTCGACAAAACCGGTTCCGGTGTAACCGGTGTGGTTGTTCGCCACGGTCGCTTGAGAGATCGTCGCGTTCTCTGCTTCGTAGACCGTGCTGGCCTGCGGGGCGGCCAGCGCGTTGGGGACCACGATCGCCAGCGCGACGACCGCGGACAGGCCGCCGGCGAGCGCCAGCCTCAGGCGGGACGGGGGTGCCACGATTCCTCCCACAGCAGGGGTACGGGGTCTGTGGCGGCGGAACGGCCCGAGTTCTTTGACCGTAGGTGGATCAGACCATTTGTCCGTGCTTGTGTCAATACATGAAAGCGCTTGCCTTCATTCGGCACTGAAATCATAGGATGTTTCGTCAGTTACTTTCTGTATGCAATCCGTACGTACGGATTGCGATAGCGCCCCTCGCGCTGCGACGATGGTCGAATGCCCCGCGTCAGCCAGGACCATCTCGAGGCCCGTCGCCGCCAGATCCTCGACGGCGCGCGCGCCTGCTTCGCCCGCCACGGTTACGAGGGTGCCACGGTGCGGCGGCTGGAAGAGGCTACCGGACTGTCCCGCGGCGCGATCTTCCATCACTTCCGCGACAAGGAGTCACTGTTCCTCGCGCTGGCCGAGGACGACGCCCTGCGGATGGCCGAGGTGGTCGCCGAGCAGGGCCTCGTCCAGGTGATGCGGGACCTGCTCGACGGCCGCAAGGACATCAGCGACAAGGACGGCGGCACGGCCGAGCACCCCGCCGACTGGCTCGGCACCCGGCTCGAGGTGTCCCGGCGCCTGCGCACCGACCCCGACTTCCGGGCCCGCTGGGCCGAGCGGTCCGAGCAGCTGACCAAGGCCACCCAGGACCGCCTGCGCCGCCAGCGCGAGGCCGGCAACCTGCGTGACGACGTGGCCGTCGAGGTGCTCTCCGACTTCCTGGAACTGGTGCTGGAGGGCCTGGTCTCGCACCTGGCGATGGGCCTGCCGGCCGACGACCTCGGCCCCGTGTTGGATCTCGTGGAAGAAACGGTAAGGCGCCACAGACGTGTCTAATGCAGTGTTTGTTGGCGCCGCCTTCGGCGTCGCGGCTCGGCCCCTCTGGGGCCGATGCCTCGCCCTTGCTGGATTTAGCCCGCCCGCATCGGCTCAGTGGTGGGGCGCGTTGGGTGGCGGGCGGCCGAAATCCAGCGACCGGGCGAAGCATCGGCGGGGCCTCGCGATCTGAAGGGTGGCGACCGGGCGAAGTGGCGGCGGGGCCCCGCGGTCTGAGGGGTGGCAACAGGGCCACGAAGTAGCGGCGGGGCCTCGCGGTGTGAGGGGGGCGAAGTGGCGGCGGGGTTTTGCTGTCAGCGACCAGCGGCCGTTTTCAAGTACTCCAATGGGGCGGCGTGGGCGAGGGTGTGGCCGTCGGTGCCGCGGTGGCCGCTGACGATCGTCCGCACGTCCAGGCCGAGTTCGCCGATGCCGTCGTAGAGCTGCTCGGCCAGGCGGCCGCGGCCGGAGTTGGGCGCGGGCATCGCCGGCGTCGGGTTCCACAGGTCGGACTCGAACAGCAGGCCCGGCTTGCTCAGGTAGACGACCAGGCCGTCCTCGGTGTGGTCGGTCTTGAGACGCAGGATCCGCAGCACGCCGCCGTCGGCGGTGGGCAGCTCGAGGCTGTCCTTGACGCCGATGACCTCGGTGTCGACCGGGTGGCCGGCGAGGCGGTCCGGGTCGACGGTGTGCGGGCTGCTGAGCAGTTCCCGGAAATACGGCACACTCGGCTCGCCGACGATGACCTGCACTCCCCCGTCGGCCACGAATTCGCGAATGCCGCCGATGTGGTCGTAGTGGAAATGGGTGCCGATCACCTTGCGCAGCGGCTTGCCGGGGAACGCCCTTTTGACCTGGGCCAGCGCGGCCCGGGTGTATTCGTCGTACAGCGGCGCGTCCACGGCGACGACGTGGTCGTCCATCTCGACCACGAGCACGTTGTGGCTGGGACCGAGCACGATCTTCACGCCGGGCGCGACGTCCACCGGTTCCGGATCGGTCGGCGCGGTCTGGAGGTCGAAATAGAACCGCACGCCGGCCAGCACATAGTTCATGATCCACTCGGTGGCGTAGTTCGCGTAGGCGGACTGCGCGGCGCTGGCGTCGGTGACGGCCTCCTCGGACACCCGGAAGTCGGCCTCACGGTCGAGCTCGATCTCCGTGCGGGTCTCGTCATGCACGATCTGGTCGTTGACGGCGATCACCACCCGGTGGGGCAGCGTCAGCGCACCGACCGGGCGGTAGTCGCTGAACTCCACCCTGACCAGGGCGTCGCCGCGCGGCGAGTGCTCCTCGGTGAGCTCGAGCCGGGCCGGCCGGCCGTCCTCATCGAGGTGCACCCGCACCGGGGGACGGCCGGTCTCGCGCAGCGTGACCACCGAGCCGTCGATCGCCAGATCGGCGGCCGGTGAGAGCAGCTTGGCGGCCAGGCGCGGCACCGAGGTCAGGTCGATGTGCCGCTGCCGCGCCGCCACCCGCCAGGACGGGATGACCGTCGACACCGGGCGCGGGTCGAACATGAAGTCAATACCGTCCACATATCCGACGCTGCCGTTGCCGATTTCGGTGTAGTGCAGCTTGGTCGGCACCAGCTTGGTGTCGGCCGACAGTTCCAGACGGTAGCGCGGGGCCACCACGTCGACCGTCTGCGTGTACGAGAATTCGGCCACCAATTCCGGTTCGGACGGCACTTTTCCCCAGCCGGGGTGGCGTCGCCAGCCGGTTGCTGTCACAGTTTCGGTGCTGGTGGCGGTCAACGCCGTCCGGCCGCCGAGCGCGTCCGCCATCTTTTCGAGAATCATTGAACTTCCCCTTTCACGGCTTCCCGTGATGCAGTCTCACCTCCGGCGCGTCGTGGCGTCCAGTGCACATTGGTCAGCAGTACTATGTGCGCCATGCATATCGAGAACGCCGACCTGAACCTGCTCAAGGCGCTCGATGTGCTGCTCGAGGAGCGGCACGTGTCGCGCGCGGCGGCCCGGTTCCACCTGAGTCAGTCGGCGATGAGCCGCACGCTCAGCCGGCTGCGCGAGACCTTCGGCGACGAGCTGCTGGTCCGCACCACCCGCGGCTACGAGCTGACGCCGCGGGCCCGGGCCATCCAGCAGGAGCTGGAGTTCATCCTGCCGCGGCTACGGGCCCTGGTCCGCGGTGGTGAGTTCGACCCGGCGACCTCGGCCGACTCGATTCGGATCAACTGCACCGACTACGCCGTCATGGTGCTGGGCGGCCGGCTGTTCGGCCGGATCTTCGAGCAGGCGCCGCGGCTGTCGCTGACGGTCGAGCCGCTCAGTCCCCGGACCTACGAGGAGATGGAGCACGGCCGGGTCGACCTGGCGCTGTCACCGGTGCAGCCGCCGTCCGGCCTGCACTGGCAGCCGCTGTTCCAGGAGGACTACGTCTGCGCGGTGGCCGCCGACCACCCGATCACCGCCGAGCGGCTCACGCTGGAGCAGCTGGCCGACTACCCGCGGGTCAGCGTGGTGGTGCTGCCGCAGCAGGTGATGGTGATCGACCGGCGGCTGGCCGAGCTGGGCGTGACCCAGCGCAGCGGCCTGCGCGTGCCGTACTTCGAGGCGGCGTTGACCGCCCTTCCGGGCACCCTGTTGATCGCGCTGGTGCCGCGGCGGCTGGTCGAGTCCCGCCGCGACGACGAGTCGGTGCGGCTGATCGAGGCGCCGGCGGAGATCGCCGCACCCTTCCCGTACGGCATGGTCTGGCACCCGCGGCTGAACTCCGACCCGGCGCACGTGTGGGTGCGCGGCCGGGTCACTGAGGTAGCCGATGGAATCGACGCCGGGGAAATGGGTCCTGCCGACCTCAGACCCTGAAGACCTTGAGGTTGCCCAGTTTCACCGTGCCGGTGAGGCGGATGCGTGGTCCGCCCGTGCCTTCCTGCTCGCCGTGGATCGCGCGCTTGCCCAGGATCGCCGCGCCCTCGTCGATCACCGTCGCGTCGTCGGCCACCATCAGCTGGACCTTGCCGCAGAAGGCGTCCACCTGCACCTCGATCTCCTGGCCGGGCGGCACGGAGACGAGGTTGAGCACCACGGCCCCGAAGACCGAGCGGGCGTGGATGCGGCGGCTGGTGTCGGGCACGCGGACGATCTTGCTGAGCACGGCGGCGACCTCGGTGGTGCCGTCGGCCGACGCGACCACGTCGGCCCGGCCGAGGTCGAACAGCAGCGGCCGCAGGTCGTCGGTGACCCGGGCGGCGTAGACCGCCTCCACCCGTTCGGCGTGCTCCGGCCAGGTCAGGCGGCCGTCGGCGACGGCTTGGTTGAGCTGTTCGACCGCGCGCTCGCGGTCGTCGTTGGACAGCCGCAGCGGCACGGCGATCTCGGACCGTGCCGGCTCGGGCAGCGACATGATGCCCACCCCCTATCTCTTAGTGGCAGAGATTCTCATCCGGCGACCCGCACGGTCAAGGCGGTGGTACAAAGGCGGCAACGCCGGTGAGGAGAACACCATGTCCGACAGGCAACTCGCGACCTCGATCACCGTGGGCAAGGTCGTGCTCGGCTGGTTCCGACTGCTCGACGATCCCGGCGCGATGCTGATCCGGCCGGCCCAGGCCATCGATCCGTATCCGCACTACGAGCGCGTCCGCGCGCGCGGCAAGGTGGTGCCCAGCAAGCTCGGCATGCTGCTGGTGTCCGACCACGAGCTGTGCAGCGCCGTGTTGCGCGACCCGGCCTTCGGCGTCGCGCCGAACCGGGAGATCGGCCAGCCCGATCCCGGTCTCGACGGGCTGGTGAACCCGCTCGAGGACTCGTTCATCTTCCGCAACCCGCCCGAGCACAGCCGGCTGCGACGGGTCGTGTCGCCCCTGTTCACGCCGCGGGCCATGCAGGAGCGGCAGGCCCGCATCGAGGCCGTGGTCGACGACTTCCTCGACCAGCTGGCCGGGCGGGACGATTTCGAGCTGGTCGGCGAGTTCGCCGCCCGGGTGCCGATCAAGATCATCTGCGACCTGCTGGGCGTGTCCGACGCCGAGCACCGGCGCATGATCGACTGGGGCACCACACTGGCCGCGTCCATCGACGGCATGGGCAGCATGGCCCAGGTGCGCGAGCTGCGGGCCACGCTGCGGGAGCTCAACGACTTCCTGTCCGCGCACATCGCCTTACGTCGTGCGGAGCCGAACGACGACGTCATCGGCCACATGCTCGCCGATGGCGGGCTGACCGAGTTCGAGCTGCTGGCCACCTCCGGGCTGCTGCTCGCCGCCGGCTTCGAGACCACCGTCAACCTGATCGGCAACGGCGTGCTGGCGCTGTTGGCCAATCCCTCAGCGCGGCAACGACTTGTGGACGATCCCGCCGCCACCGACAACATCGTCGAGGAGATTCTCCGGCTCGATCCCCCGATCCAGTACACCGCCCGGCTGCCGCTGTCCGATGAGGCTCGGATCGGCGGCCGCACCGTGCCCAAGGGCAAGGTCGTCGTGCTGCTCACCGCCGCCGCCAACCGCGATCCCGCCGTGTTCGAGGACCCGCACCGCTTCGACCCCGACCGGCCCAACGCCCGCGACCACCTGACGTTCTCGTCCGGCGTGCACTACTGCCTCGGCGCCGGTCTGGCCCGAATGGAGGGTGCCATCGCGCTTCGGGCCCTGTTCCGCCGGTTCCCCGACCTACGCCTCGGCGGCACCGTCCAGCGCCGGGCCAGCCGGGCCGTGCGGGGACCGCTTCGCTTGCCCGTTCGCGTCACTTCCCGTCAACCAGCCGCGATCAGCTGACCACGAACGGTCAAAGGAGACCCGCATCACCCACCCGTTCGGGTCATGACGTTCCGCTTTTCCCCAAACTTCAGGCACTCTGGAACCAGCCCCTCGATCCGCCGCCCCGCCGCCGTGGCGGATCGAGGCGCTCCAGCATGCCGGCGGAGAGCGCCGGCCGGGGCCCGTTGTTCGTTGTGGGGGGCGACCCCCCACACCCCCCGAGGCGGGGCTTCGCCCCGCGATTCTCGGTCGGCGTTAGGGAAGCGGCAGGCCGTGGGTCCGCTGTGTGACAGGGGACTGCCGCCGGGGCTTCGCCTGCGATGTTCGATCGGCGTGGGGAAAGGGTCGGTCGTCGCGTTAATCCTTTGCCTGGTTGGCTTCTGGGTCGCGACCATGTCGCATGGACATCGTCGGACATGGGTGGGGACAACATCGATCACGTGCACGGCGTGGCTGCGGGAGGCCGGCGGCCAACTTCCTGGCGTAACCGCTTCCGGGGGGCGACGCGTGGCGACTGTCTACTGCGGACGCGAGTGTGGATGAGTCTTCGGCGTCGAAGGTCCGTGTGGGCTGCCCTGACGCCGGCATCGACAATTTCGACAGCTTGGCGGGGTGTCACTGACGTCTACGGGAGCACCGGGGGTGCTGGAAGGAGGCTTGATGGGTGAAGCGTTCTACTCGCACGCGAGGCTGTACGACCTGATGTTCCCGGGCGGCGAACGCGCAGTCGACTACTACCGGGGCGGTGCCGATCGGCAAGGCGGGCGTGTGCTGGAACTCGGGTGCGGCACCGGGCAGAAGCTGATCCCCATCGCGTCCGGCGGGCATCCGTGTGTCGGCCTGGACTTCTCGTCGGACATGCTGGCCGAGGCGCGGCGTAAGGCGAACGAGCGCGGCGTGGCGGTGGAATGGACGCAGGGCGACATGCGGGACTTCGATCTGGGCCGCACATTCGACTTCGTGTTCATCGCGGCCAATTCCCTGCTGCATCTGCATGAGGCCGAGGAGCTGGTGAGCTGCTTCCGGTCCGTTCGAAGACACCTGGCGCCGGGGGCACGGTTCGTCTTCGATGTCTTCAACCCGAACGTGCGCCTGCTGGCCGAAGCCGATGGCGTGCGGCGCAACCGGGAGTCGTTGTCGTTCACGGATCCTGACCGTGGCAAGGTCAGCATCGATGTCGCCGAGATCTACGATGCGCCGGCGCAGGTCACACGCGGGACGTGGCACCTGTCGACCGACTCCGAGCCCGACTTCGTGGTCGCACCGCTCGAAATCAGGAGCATCTTTCCGCAGGAGCTGCCGCTGCTCGTCTCGCTCGGCGGCCTTCGACTCGTCGAGCGCTTCGGCGACTGGTCCGGTCGACCATTCGCCGGGGACACGCCGCTTCAACTCTGTGTCTGCGAGTCCGTGCCGGCGGCAAGGCAATGACGAAGGGCCCCGTCCGAAGACGGGGCCCTTCAACAGAAGGACTCAGTCCACGCCCTGCATCTTGCGGGAGATGGACGGGGCCAGGAACAACAGGCCGACGGCCAGGACGACCGTGACACCGCCGACGATGCCGAAGTACGGGATCTCCGTCTGCGGCGTGGCGAAGGGCACGATCTGGGCACTGATGCCCTGGGCGGCGGCGTCGGACAGGAACCAGAGGCTCATCATCTGCGCACCGAAGGCCCTGGGGGCCAAGCGGGTGGTGGCGGACAAGCCGACCGGGGACAGGCACAGCTCACCGAGGATGACGATGAAGAAGCTGCCGACCAGCCAGAACGGGCTGACCTTCGCGTCGGGGCCGTAGAGCGCGGCCGGCAGGATCATCAGCAGGTACGAGAGTCCGGCCAGGCCGAGGCCGAGGGAGAACTTCACCGGCGTGGACGGCTGGCGGCTGCCGAGCTTGGTCCACAGCAAGGCGAACAGCGGCGCGAACACGACGATGAAGCCGGGGTTGAGCGTCTGGAACCACGACGCCAGCAACGGCAGCCCGGCGACGTGCAGGTCGGTGCGGTGGTCGGCGTAGTCGGCCAGCACGACCGAGCCCTGCTCCTCGATCATCCAGAAGAACAGCGAGGCGATGAACAGCGGGATGTAGGCGATCACCCGGGATCGCTCGGTCGAGGTGACCCGGTTGCTGCGGATCATCGTGTAGAAGTACAGCGCGGGCAGGATGATGCCCAGCGCGCTGATCACGTTGATCACGAGCTTGACCGTGAACAGGCCGGCGAACAGCACGATCAGGAAGGCCACCACGACGATCAAGGCGCCGATGGCGATGCGGCCGAAGACCTTGCCGCGCTCCTCGGCGGTGAGCGGGTTGCTGGGCGCGTCGCCGACGGCGGCCAGGCGCTTGCGGCCGAAGATGTAGATCACCAGGGCCAGGAACATGCCGACGGCGGCCACCGAGAAGCCGAGGTGGTAGCTGACCTGCTGGCCGAGCGTGCCGACCAGCAGCGGCGCGACCACGGCGCCGAGGTTGGTGCTCATGTAGAAGATCGAGAAGCCGGCGTCGCGGCGGCGGTCCTTCTCGTCGTAGAGGCCGCCGACCATGTTGGAGATGTTCGGCTTGAGCAGGCCGGTGCCGATGGTGATCAGCAGCATCGACACGTACAGCGCGGCCACGCCCGACGGGAACGACAGCGCGATGTGCCCGAACATGATCAGCACGCCGCCGTAGAGCACGGCCCGGCGGGAGCCGAGGATGCGGTCGGCCAGCCAGCCGCCCAGCACGCCCGACATGAACACGCTCGCGCCGTAGATCGACATCAGGCTCTTGGCCAGTGTCGGGTCCAGGCCGAGGCCGCCGTCACTGAGCTTGCTGTACATGAAGAACAGCAGGATCGCGCGCATCCCGTAGTAGGAGACGCGCTCCCAGAACTCGGTGAAGAACAGCGGCCCGAGAGCGGCAGGATGGCCGAAGAAGCCCTTTTGGGGCGGCTTCGCGCTCTCAACGGTGGCGCTCAACCGACTACCTCCCGTGGTGCACTCACAGTCAATACGACGTTCACTCAACGTCGTGAGGCGCACCATAGCGTGCAGCGGTTCGAGCCCGTTGCCACCCCGTCAGCTTCTGGCCGAAGCCCGAGGTCAGGGCGACGCCGACGATCACGAGGCCGGCCGCGGCGATCGCGACTCCGGACATTTTCTCGTGCAGGACGAGCGCCGACGATGACATTCCGAACACGGGCACGAGCAGCGAGTAAGGAGCAACGGTGGTTGCGCCATAGCGCCGTATGAGCATGCCCCACAGGCCGTACGCGACCAGGGTGGAAAGCCATGCGACGAAGCCGAGCGAGAACAGGGCCGGGAACGTCACGTGGGTAAGCGCGGCCAGGTCCGGCCCGACGCCCTCGACCAGCAGCGACAGCGCGAGCATGGGCAGCGGCGGCACGACGCTGACCCACACCATGAACTTGAAGGCGTCCGGCGGCGCGGCCTTGCGGGTGGCGACGTTGCCCAGCGCCCAGCTGGCCGCCGCCGCTAGGACCAGCATGAACGCCAGCAACGGGCTGGCCTGCCCGTAGTCCAGCGCCACCAACCCCATGCCGACGAGCGCGATGACCATGCCGGCGATCTGCCACCGTCCCGGCCGCTCCCCCAGCAGCAGCGCGGCGAAGCCCATGGTGAACACCGCTTGCGACTGCACCACGAGCGACGACAACCCGGCCGGCATGCCGAGGTGGATGCCCAGGAACAGCAGTCCGAACTGGAACGCGCCGATGGTCGCGCCGACCGCCAGCACCCAGCGCCACCGCACCTGCGGACGGCCGATGAACAGCACCGCCGGCACGGCCGCGACGGTGAAGCGCAGCGCGGTGAACAGGAACGGCGGGAAGGACTCCAGGCCGATGTCGATGACGACGAAGTTGATGCCCCAGATGAGGGCGACCACGACCGCCGCGAGCAGGTGACGAGGGTGCATGCGGCCAGGATCGGCCGTCGGTCAGTTAAGCACCAGCAAATAGTTCTTCACGGTTGGCAGTAGCATCGCTACATGATTGACCTCGGTCGGCTACGGGCTCTGCACGCGATCGCCGTCTACGGCTCGGTGAACGGGGCCGCGGCGGCGCTGGGCTACACGCCGTCGGCGATCTCGCAGCAGCTGAACAAGCTGGAGCGGGAGACGCAAACCACACTGCTGGAGCGCCGTGGCCGCGGTGTCGTGCTGACCGACGCGGCCCAGGCGCTGGCCGACACCGCCGCCGAGGTGCTCAAGCTGGTCGAGCAGGCGGAGATCCAACTGGAGGAGCAACGCGGCAAACCGGTCGGCAACGTGGCGCTGGGCGCGTTCGCCACGGGCTGCCGCGGCCTGCTGCCGTCCGTGGTGACGGAGTTGATGGTCGAGCACCCGGCGCTGAACGTGACCGTGGTGGAGATCGACCCGCCGGGCGCGGTGACGGCCGTGCAGCGCGGCGAGCTCGACGTGGCCGTGGTGCACGACTGGCAGATCGCCCCGCTGGCCATGCCGGACGACCTGGCCCGCGAGGCGATCGGCGAGGACGTGGCCGATCTTCTGGTTCCGGCCGATCACCGGCTGGCCGGACGAAAGGCCGTGACGGCCGAGGATCTGGTGCACGAGCGGTGGCTGTGCCAGCCGCCCGGATCGATCTGCCACGACTGGCTGGTGGCCACCGTGCGCACGACCGGGCACGAGCCGGTGGTGTCCTACGTGGTCCCCGAGTACCAGAGCCAGCTGGAGTTCCTGCGCGCCGGCATCGGCATCGCGCTGATGCCCCGGCTCGGCCGCGCGCCGCTGCCGGACAACGTGGTCGCGGTGACGCTGGAGCCGGTGCCGACCCGCAGGCTGTTCACGGTGTGGCGGGAGCGCACAAGTCGTCGGCCGGCGATCAGGGCGACCGCCGACGCGCTCAGGCGTGTGACAACCCGAGTCCTGTCCGCGACAAGCCGGGACCGGTGACGCGTCCGCCCCACAGCTCACCGGTACTGTCGCTGTTCAGTTGGCGAAGGGAGTGAGCCCGTGCCCGGACGGCAGATCACGCTCGCGGAGGTGGCCCGGCACGCCGGGGTCTCGCTGGCCACCGCGTCACGGGTGATCAACGGCAGCGATCGGCAGGTCAGCGACCCGCTGCGGGACCGGGTGACGGCCAGCGCCGACTCACTGGGCTACCTGCCCAACGCCTCGGCGCAGGCGTTGGCGCGCAACAGCAGCTCGCTGGTCGGCCTGGTGGTGCACGACATCGCCGACCCGTACTTCTCCAGCATCGCCGCCGGGGTGACCCGGGTCGCCGAGGATGCCGGCCTGGTGGTGGTGCTGGGCACGACCGCCCGCAGCGCCGACCGGGAGCGGGAGCTGCTGGCCACGCTGCGCGGGCACCGGGCCAAGGCGGTGGTGATGGTCGGCAGCCGCACCACGAAGCGGTCGATCACGGCCAAGCTGGCCGACGAGGTCGCCGCGTTCACCGAGCAGGGCGGCCGGGTGGCGTGCGTGTCGCAGGCCAAGTTGCCGGTCGACACGGTGGTGCCGGGCAACCGGGCCGGCGCGAAGGCGCTCGCGGTGGCGCTGGCCGAGCTGGGGCACCGCAAGTTCGTCGTGCTCGGCGGGCCGGAGGAACTGCTGACCAGTCGGGACCGGGTCGCGGGTTTCCGGTCAGGGCTGGCCGATTCCGGCGTGGCGCTGCCCGAGGAGTCCATTCGGTACGGTGAGTTCACGCGCGACGGCGGCTACGACACGGTGACCGAGCTGCTGGCCGAGGGCACCGACGCGACGTGTGTGTTCGCCGTCAACGACGTGATGGCGCTGGGCGCGATGGCGGCCATGCGGGCGGGCGGGGTGCGGGTGCCGGACGACATCTCGGTGGCCGGCTTCGACGACATCCCCACGCTGCGGGACGTCTCCCCCACGCTGACCACGGTCCGGCTGCCGCTGGAGGAGATGGGCGCGCGGGCCGCGCACATGGCCCTGGGTGACCACGACGGCAGCCCGCGCACGGTGCGCATCGCGGCCGAGGTCGTGCTACGGGAAAGCACCCGCAAGCTTTGATGCTGTTACGCACCACCACGCAGTCGGTGGCCATCGCCGACAACCGGATCGTCGCGGTCGGGTCGGACGCCGAAGCGCTGGGTGTCACGGAGGTCGTGCATCTGGGCGGCGGATTCCTGCTGCCCTCGTTCGGCGATGGGCACGCGCATCCCGTGCTGGGCGGGCTGGAGCGACAGGGGCCGCCGGTCACCGCCGAGTCCACTGTGGACGGCATCGTGGCCGCGGTCGGCCGCTGGGCCGCGGCGAATCCCGGTGACGGCTGGATCCTGGGCGCGAGCTACGACCCTGCGCTGGCCGCCGACGGTGCCTTCGACGCCCGCTGGCTGGACGCCGTCGTGCCGGACCGGCCAGTGGCGCTGCGGTCCCGCGACTACCACGCCGTGTGGTGCAACACCGCCGCCTTGCAGCGAGCCGGCATCACCCGCGACACACCGGATCCGCGGCTGGGGCGCATTCTGCGGCGTGACGACGGCAGTCCACTGGGGACATTGTTGGAATGGCACGCCTGCGATCTCGTCCTGGATCTGGTCCCTCGACGGTCTACGCAGGATCTCGTTGCGGCGCTTGAGGAAGCCGGCCGGGTGTACGCGGCGGCAGGCGTCACGTGGGTGCAGGATGCCTGGGTCGAACCGGAGATGGTCGACGCGTATCTGCTTGCGGCGGAAGAGGAACGGCTGTTGTTCCGGGCGGATCTGGCTCAGCGGGCCGATCCCGACCACTGGCGGGACCAGATCGAGGCGTTCTGCACGCAACGAGAACGGGTCAGGCGCTTCGGCCAGGATCTCATCACCGCTCGCACGGTGAAGTTCTTCGCCGACGGAGTGATCGAGACCGGCACGGCGTCGATGCTCGAGCCGTACGTGGATGTGCCGCATTCGCACGGGATGCCGGTGTGGTCGCCGGCCGAGCTGGCCGCCGCGATCACGGCGTTCGACGCCGAGCGGTTCCAGGTTCACGTGCACGCCATCGGCGACGCGGCCGTTCGCGCGGCCCTGGACGCCGTCGAGCGGGCGCGGGCCGCCAATGTGGACTGGGATCGGCGGCCGGTGATCGCCCACGTGCAGGTGGTGGATCCGGCGGACCTGCCCCGGTTCGCGGCGCTGGGCGTGATCGCGACCGTGCAGCCGCAGTGGGCGCAGACCGATCCGCTGATGACGGAACTCACCATCCCCCGGCTCGGCCCGGTTCGGGCCGACCGCCAATACCCCTTCGCCACGCTGGCCCGGCTGGGCACGCGTTTGGCCTTCGGCAGCGACTGGCCGGTCAGCCCGGCCGATCCGCTCGAGGGCCTGCGGGTCGCGATCACTCGGGAATGGCTGCCCGGCGAGCGGTTGGAGGTCGCGCAAGCGTTCGCCGCGCAGACCACGGGTGTGGCCTGGCAGGCGCAGGCCGAACACGAGTGGGGCGACATCGCGGTGGGCCGCCGTGCTGACCTTGTGTGCCTGACCGGTGACCCCGCGCACACGCCACTGCACGAAATCGCGGTGACGGACACGTGGCTGTCCGGCCGCCGCACATACACAGCCCTTACACTGGAGGTCGACTTGCCACGTTCACCATCTGAGGAGTGACTGTCTCCGTGCCTGACGCGCGGTCGCCCGGCCACAGTAGTGAGCCGGGGGAAAGCCCCGGCTGCGACCCGTTCCCGGTCCCGGACGTGAGCCCGCGATGACCGGATACCTTTTCGACGTCCTCTGCCTGCTCGCCGTGCTGCTGCTGACCGCGGCCAACGCGGTCTTCGTGACGGCGGAGTTCTCCCTGACCACGCTGGAACGCAGCCAGGTCGACACGGCTGTCGCCCAGATCGGCGACGCGCGCTCGCGCACGGTGCAGAAGGCGCACCGCACGCTGTCGTTCCAGCTCTCCGGCGCCCAGTTGGGCATCACGCTGGCCACTCTGGTCACCGGCGCGCTGGCCGAGCCGGCGCTGGCCGACCTGATCGAGGTGCCGCTGACGGCCATCGGCATCCCGGCCGCCGGCGCCGAGGCCGCCGGCGCGGCGTTGGCGCTGTTGCTGGCGTCCGCGCTGTCGGTGGTGCTCGGCGAGCTCGTGCCGAAGAACCTGGCGATCGCCCGGCCGATGCAGGTCGCCCGCGCGGTCGCCGGCTTCCAGTACGCCTTCTCGCGCGCCTGCAAGGCCCCGATCACCGTGCTCAACGGCTCGGCGAACTGGATCGTGCGGCGCTTCGGCGTGGAGCCGGCCGAGGAGCTGCGGTCGGCGCGGTCGCCGCAGGAGCTGGGCTCGCTGGTCCGCTCCAGCGCCGCGCACGGCACCCTCGACCCGGGCACCGCGACGCTGCTGGACCGGTCGCTGCGCTTCGGCGACCGCACGGCCGACGAGCTCATGACGCCCCGCGTGCAGGTCGAGGCGCTGCGCTGCGACGACACCGTGCTCGATCTGACCGCCGCCGCGCTGCGCACCGGCTTCTCGCGCTTCCTCGTGCACGAGGGCGACCTCGACGACGTGCGCGGCGTCGTGCACGTGAAGCAGGTGTTCGGCGTGCCGGTCGCGCAGCGCGGGACCACGCCGATGTCGGCGCTCATGCGGCCGGTGCCGACGGTGCCGGAGAGCCTGGAGGCCGACGCGCTGCTGGAGCGACTGGGCTCGGGCCTGCAGATCGCCATCGTGGTCGACGAGTACGGCGGCACCGCCGGCATCGTGACCATGGAGGACCTGGTCGAGGAGATCATCGGCGACGTCCGCGACGAGCACGACCGCCGTGAGGTGGCCCCGGTGCGGCCGCTGGGCAAGGACAGCTGGATGGTGTCCGGGCTGCTGCGGGAGGACGAGGTGGCCGAGGCCACCGGCTTCCGCATGCCCGACGGCGACTACGAGACGCTGGCCGGCCTGGTGCTGACCCGGCTCGGCGAGATTCCGGACGTGGGGGACGAGCTGCGGGTGGACGGCTGGCGGATCACCGTGATGGCCATGGACCGGCACCGCATCGCCGAGCTGCGGGTGGCCAAGGTCAGCGAGTCCGCCGCGCCGGCCCCGAGCGAGGTGACGGCGTGAACGACGTCCTCGCCCTGTTCCTGACCGTGGTGCTGCTGCTGGGCAACGGCTTTTTCGTCGGCGCCGAGTTCGCGATCATCACTGCCCGCCGCGACCGGCTGGAGGAGCTGGCCCGGCTGGGGCAGCAGCGGGCCCGCACGGTGATCCGGGCCGGGCAGCAGCTGCCGCTGCTGATCGCCGGCGCGCAGCTGGGCGTGACGGTGTGCTCGCTGGCCCTGGGCGCGCTGGCCGAGCCGACCGTGGCCGGCCTGCTGGAGGAGCCGCTGGCCCCGCTGGGCGCGCCCGAAGCGCTGGTGCACGGCATCTCCTTCGTGGTGGCGCTGCTGCTGGTGTCGTTCTGCCACACGGTGATCGGCGAGATGGTGCCGAAGAACCTGACCATCGCCGGCCCGGAGCGGGCGGCGCTGTGGCTGGTGCCGGTGCACTTCGCGTTCTGCCGGCTGACCCGGCCGCTGCTCAACACGTTCACGGCGATCTCCCAGGCGCTGCTGCGGCTGATCAAGGTGGAGCCCAAGGACGAGCTGGAGGGGGCCTACACGCCGGACGAGCTGGCCTCGCTGCTGGGCGAGTCCCGGCAGGAGGGCCTGCTGGACGAGCCGGAGCACCGCCGGCTGGCCAAGACGCTGTCCTCGGCGGCGCGGACCGTCAACGACGTGCTGGTGCCGCTGGACCGGCTGACCACCGTGGCGGCCGAGCCGACCGTCGGCGACATCGAGGCGGCGGTGGCCGCCACCGGCTTCTCGCGCTTCCCGCTGCTCGGCGCGGACCAGCGGCTGGTCGGCTACCTGCACGTGAAGGACGTGCTGGACCTGGCCGATCAGCCGCCGTCCACGCCGGTGCCACGCAACCGGGTGCGGGGCCTGCCGGAGCTGCCGGCCGACGCCCGGCTGGACGACGCGCTGGCCGCGCTGCGACGGGCCCAGAGCCACCTGGCCCGGGTGGTCGACGCCGACGGGCAGCAGCTGGGCGTGGTGGCGCTGGAAGACCTGGTCGAGGAGTACGTGGGCACCGTCCGGGACGGCACCCACGTGGGCGGACGGTGACGTCGGGGGTCCAAGGCGGCCACCAGTACCCCCGATCGGTCACCGTCGCCTTCTCGCGTAGGGCAGAATCTGCGCTTTCATGACGCTGACGTCACAGCCCGTCAGTGACATTCCTAGGGGGACATTCCTACGGGGACATTCCCGTGGGGAAGTTTTCAGGTAGTTGACCCGGGGCCTCGGAGAGGGACGTGATGGCTCGACACCGCGCACTGGTGACGAGGGTCCGGCGGCGGCTGGCCAAGTGGCCGGTCGCGATCACCGGCCTGGTGGTGCTGATCCTGCTGGGCTGGCTGGCCTGGACCTGGCTGGGCGGTGTGCTCGAGCGGCGGGCCGTCGCCGAGGCCAACGGCTGCACCGGCGGCGACGTGGTGCTGCGCCTCGCCGTGACGCCGAGCATCGCGCAGCCGGTGCGGGACGCGGCCCAGCGCTGGACCGACACCAACCCGGTCATCGACGACCGGTGCGTCCGGCTGCAGGTGCAGTCGGTCGACTCGCAGACCGTGCTGACCGGGCTGACCACCAAGTGGGACAGCGACAAGCTCGGCGACCAGCCGGCGGCCTGGCTGCCCGACTCGACGCTGTGGGCCAACCGGTTGACCGCGCAGGACAACGGCATCGTCGGCACCGCCCCGCAGTCCATCGCCACCAGCCCGGTGGTGCTGGCCACCCAGCAGGCCGGCGCGGACGCGCTGGCCAGCGGCAACCTGGTGCAGTGGACCGACCTGCCCGGCCTGACGTCGTCGCCGAGCGGCTGGTCCGGCTACGGCAAGCCGCAGTGGGGCAAGTTCCGGCTGGCCATGCCCGATCCGGCCACCAACCCGGCCACCGCGCTGGCCATCCAGTCGGCGCTGGCCGGCGCGACGGCCAACGGCGCCGGCCCGGTGACCACCGACCTGCTGGGACAGCCGGGCGCCAAGGACACCATCGGCAAGCTGGCCAACTCCCGGGCCTCCGGCGCGCCGGGCGACACCCTGGACGCGCTGGACGGCCTGGCCAAGGCGGCCGACATCGGCACCGCCAGCTACAGCGCGGTGCCGGTGACCGAGGTCGACCTGTACCGGCGCAACCTCGGCAAGGACGGCGCGCCCAAGCCGGCGACGCCGCTGTACGAGGTGGCGATGGGCGGAGCGAGCCCGGCCGCCGACTTCCCGTTCGTCACGCTGTCGGGCAGCTGGGTCAGCTCGACCCAGAACAAGGCGGCGCAGCAGTTCCGCGACTTCGTGCGGCAGCCGGCGCAGCAGAAGTTGTTCGCCACGGCCGGTTTGCGGGTGGCGGCGACCCCGGACCACCCGACCGACGCCGTCGGCATGCGCTGGCCGGCCACCACCCAGACGCTGGTGCCGGCCGACGCCACCACCACCCAGGACATCTCGGCCAGCTGGACCGCGGCCGCCCTGGGCAACGAGGTGCTGTCGGTGCTGGTCGACACGTCGCCGGCGATGGGCGGCGACGGCGTGCGGGCCGTGCGCAACGCGCTGACCGGCGAGGTCGACCGGACGGTGTCCGGCTCGATGGGGCTGTGGGCCTACGCGGCCGACCTGGACGGCGACAAGCCGTACCAGCAGCTCGTGCCGGTGGTGCGCATCGACCAGGGCACCGACCAGCTGCACGCCGGCATCGGCAAGCTCAACCCCGGCACCGGCAGCCAGCTCTACGACAGCATTCTCGCGGTGTACCGGTCGGTGCTGGCCAACTACCAGGAGGGCAAGCACAACCGGGTGGTTGTCGTGGTGGCCGGCAAGAACGACGGCGGCACGACCTTCGACCAGCTGCGCACCCAGCTCGGCCAGCTCAACGACGGCAAGCGGCCGGTGTCGGTCGACATCATCGCGGTCGGCGGCAACGTGGACCACGACCAGCTCAGCGCCATCGCCCAGGACACCGGCGGCAGCCTCGCCTCGGTGCAGAACGGCAACGGCGTGGACGCCGCCCTGGGCCAGCTGCTCTCCACCACCGGTTGAGTTCCGCCAATGCGGCCCCGGGCCGGCCGCATTGGCCCTATGCTGGGGCCGCCGCTACCAATCCC
Source organism: Kutzneria sp. (assembly GCA_036403095.1). GTDB lineage: Bacteria > Actinomycetota > Actinomycetes > Mycobacteriales > Pseudonocardiaceae > Kutzneria. Next base: position 26,445 of record DASWRQ010000083.1, read on the forward strand.
CCCTGGTGGCAGGCGAGAAGCTGGAGCCCTTGCCTACCCCCCGGACAGGGGCTCCAGCCCTTTTTGTCAGCCGTTGCGGAACTCGTCCCGCGCCACGATGCCGATGTCGGCCGTGTCGGTGAAGAAGCCGTCGATGCCGGCCCGCAGGTAGGTCTCGATCTCGCCGAACAGATTGCCGTAGGCGGTCGGGTCGGTCGATGACCGGAAGTCCGCCGGCAGGAACACGTTCTCCGGCCGGAACGTGTACGGGTGCACCACCAGGCGCGCCGCGTGCGCGTCCGTCACCAGCGAGGTCGGCTTGGCCAGGTGGTCGGTGGCGTCGCGCGGGATGATCTCGTTCTTGTCCGGGCCGACACCCTGCGCGTACGTGGCGATCTCCCGCATGCCGGCGGCCGAGGTGATGTCGGCGTAGGTGCGCTTGTCGCCGGCGACCGTGAAGTCGTACGGCTGGCCGGTGGCCGCGGTCAGCTGGATCAGCGGCACCCGCAGCTGGCGGTGCAGCGCCTTGAGATTGGACACCTCGAAGGACTGCACGTACACCTTGGCACCTGGGTGGTTGAGGCCGTTGCGGTTGAGCGCGTCCACCAGCTTCTGGTCGGTCGGCAGGCCCACGTTCTCGAAGAAGGTGGGGTGCTTGGTTTCGGGGTAGATGCCGATGTCCCGGTGCAGCTCCTTGTCCAGCCGCTTCACCAGGTCGATGACCTCCTGGAAGGTCGGGATCTGGTACCGGCCGTCGTAGACCGTGTTGCGCTGGCGCACCTGCGGCAGCCGCTCCACCGCACGCAGCGTCTTCAGCTCGGCCAGCGTGAAGTCGGTGGTGAACCAGCCGGCCACCGGGACGCCGTCGAGCATCTTGGTGGTCTTGCGGTTGGCGAACTCCGGGTGCCGGGCCACATCCGTGGTGCCGCCGATCTCCGGCTCGTGCCGGGCGACCAGCACACCGTCCTTTGTGGACACCAGGTCGGGCTCGACGTAGTCCGCGCCCATGCGGGCGGCCAACTCGTAGGACGCCAGCGTGTGCTCGGGCCGGTAACCCGACGCGCCGCGGTGGCCGATCACCGTCGGCCCCGCGCTGTGCTGGGCAGGCTGCGGCACCGCGTTCGCGGCGGGAATGGCCGTGATGGCGACGGCGGCGACGGCCAGCACGATCCCGGCGATCCGGGTTCTGCTCATGGCGAAGGCTCCTGTCGTGACCGGTCGGGCGGCGACACCCAAGTCCCTCGGTGCGAAATCCGCGCCAACGTACCGACAAGCACCGGTCAACGACAGTCGACGCAGGTGGTGGTAGGTCCCGCGGGCAGCCGATCAGCGCCGCCCGGACCCCGTGACCGCCGTCACAGCCAAAGATATGGACACATTGTCTCCTAAGTGTTTATATGTACACAACGTCCACAAATGAGCTGAGGAGCAGGACCCATGAGCGAGAGCCAGATCGTTGTCGTCACCGGCGCGTCGAGCGGCTTCGGCTGGATGAGCGCGCACCGGTTGGCCGACGCCGGCCACACCGTGTACGCCGGCATGCGGGCCACCACCGGCCGCAACGCCGACAAGGTCACCCAGATCCAGCAGTACTCGAACGACAACGGCGTCACCCTGCGGGCCATCGAGATGGACGTGGCCGACCAGGCGTCGGTCGACGCCGCGGTGGCCCGGATCATCGAGGAAGAGGGGCGGATCGACGTCCTGTTCCACAACGTCGGCCACATGGTGCTCGGCCCGGCCGAGGCCTTCACCCCCGAGCAGCTGGCCGAGCTCTACGAGACCAACGTGCTCGGCTCACAGCGGGTCAACCGCGCCGTGCTGCCGCACATGCGCGCCGCCCGCCGCGGCCTGGTCGTCTGGAACAGCAGCAGCAGCTCGGCCCGCGCCGGCACGCCGCCCTACCTCGCCCCGTACTTCGCGGCCAAGGCGGCCATGGACTCGCTGGCCCTGAGCTACGCGGTCGAGCTGGCCCGGTTCGGCATCGAGACCTCGCTGATCGTGCCCGGCGCCTTCACCGGCGGCACCAACCACTTCGCCAACTCGGGCCGGCCGGCCGACACCGCCGTCGCCGAGGCCTACGAGGAGTTCTACGCCGGCCTGACCGCGCAGATCACCGAGAAGCTGACCGAGCTGGAGCCGGCCGACGCCGACCCGTCCGAGGTCGCCCGGGCCGTGGTCCGCGTGGTCGACACCCCCTTCGGCAAGCGCCCGCTGCGCACCCACATCGACCCGTCGCAGGACGGCGCCGAGGTGGTCAACGCGGTGGCCGACCGGCTGCGCTCGGACTTCTACGAGCGGATCGGCCTGGCCGACCTGTTGCACCCGCGAGCCGTGTAATCCCGGCCACATCGAGCGGATGACAACGTTGTCAGGCGGAACGCTTGCAACCCCACCGGCGAATTACACGTCTACAGGGAAAATTCAGAAACTTCTTAACGTAGATTTGGGGCCGACCGTCGACGACGCCGTCGGCCCCACCGCCGCCGTCAGAGGAACCGCCGATGAGTACCGCCGCCACGCGTCGCCGCACCGTGCTAGCCACGGGTGCGCTCCTGGTCGCGCTGACCGCCACCGCGTGCGCGTCCGGTGTGGTCGAGGGCTCCTCGATCAAGCCGTCGCCGCAGGCCGCGGTGGCCGCCGCCAGCGGCTCCACCTGCGCCAAGCCCGACGTGCCGGCCGGTCTGAGCACCCAGCACGTGATGTCCGGCGGCATGCGGCGGACCGTCGTCGTCTACTACCCGCACGGCCACAAGCCGGGCAAGCCGGTGCCGATGGTGCTCGACCTGCACGGCAGCGGCAGCACCCCGCTGCAGCAGCTGGCCGGCTCGGAAATCGCGGCCACCGCCGACAAACACGGCTTCGTGGTCGTCGCGCCCCAGGGCGGCATTCCGTTCATCGCTGGCAAGTCGCACGGTTTCGCCTGGAACGTGCCGGGGGTGCCGCTGATGAACGGCCGGCCCGTCCCCAAGGGCGCGCCCAACGACGTCCAGTTCATCCGGGACACCATCACCGCCATGAACAAGGCGCTGTGCGTCGACCCCAAGCGCGTCTACGTCACCGGCTTCTCCGGCGGCGCCCGGATGGCCTCGCAGCTGGGCTGCGAGCTGTCCGGCGAGGTCGCCGCCGTCGCCCCGATGTCCGGGCTGCGCATGCCGGGCAACTGCAAGCTGGGCCGGCCGCAGTCGGTGCTGTCGTTCCACGGCACCTCCGACGGCACCAACCCGTACAACGGCAGCAAGCAGATCTACTGGTCGTACAGCGTGCCGGTCGCCGCGCAGCGCTGGGCCACCGCCGACCACTGCGCCAAGGGCGTGCAGAAGCAGGTGGCCGCCGGCGTCGTCAGCACCACGTACGACAACTGCGAGAACGGCCGCGAGGTCGTGCTGTACACCGTGACCGGGCAGCGGCACGCGTGGCCCGGCACCCCCGAGTCGATGGCCAAGGGCTACACCGTCCCCAAGATCGACCCCAACGAGATCATGTGGTCCTTCTTCGACTCCCACCCCCTCGACACCGCCACCGCCTGACCGCTCGTCATCGTTTGGAAGGGACCATTCCTCTCATCCAACGTGAGGAATGGTCCTTTCCCAACATCACGGCGTTGACAAGGCGGCGTACGGGTGCTACTGGGGGGCGCCGTCCTGGTCGAGCTTGGGCCATGGGATCGTGGTGAAGTCGGGTTGGCGCTTCTCGACAAAGGCGTCGACACCTTCGGCGTAGTCGCGGCTGGCGTAGGAGGCTCGGTACCAACGGTGCGCCCACTCGTCGTCGGCCGCGGTGCCGGCGACGGCCCGGGCGATCAACTGCTTGGCCCCGGCCAGGGTGATCGGGGCCCGGGTGGCCAGCTTTTCCGCCAACGCGTAGGCCTTGGCCGCGGTCTGGTCCACCGGGTGCACCTCGTGCACGAGGCCGATGCGCAGGGCCACGTCGGCGTCGAGCAGCTCGCCCGTGAACAGGATGTAGCGGGCCCAGGCCGCGCCGACCGTCTCCACCACGCGGGCCGTGGACATCTGGTGGTAGACCACGCCCAGTTTCGACGGCGTTATGCCGAATCTGGCCGTATTGTCGGCAATTCGGAGGTCGCAGGCCAAGGCCAGCTCGCAGCCGCCGCCCACGCACCAGCCCTGAATCAGCGCGACCGAGGGCTTTGACATCGTTGCCAATGCCCGCTCCGCCTCATGCACGACCTCCGAGTACGCCGCGGCGGCCTGCTCACCCCGCCGCACCGTCCGGAACTCCGCGATGTCCGCACCGGCCGAGAACGGGCCGTCGCCCGCGCCGCGGATCACCAGCACCCGCACCGACTCGTCGTCCTCGACCGCGCGCACCACGTCCGGGATGGCCTGCCACATCCGCAGCGCGAACGCGTTCCGCTTGGCCTGGCGGTCGATCGTCAGTGTCGCCACCGGTCCGTCGACCGCGAGCGAGAGTTCCTCGGGCAGGCTCATGGCCGTTCAAATTACCCGGGTCAACCGTGAAAGCGGCCCGACGAACGCAGGTGGCTGCGTCACATCCCGCACTGACAACCTGGCCGGACGTCCATGCCAGAGGAGTGACGAGATGCTTCGACGTTTGACCCTCGGCCTTGCCGCCGCCCTGCTCCCGTTGGCCGGCATCGCTGTCGCCGCGCCCGCGGACGCGGCGCCGGCCGTGGTTACCCTGCACTACAGCGCGAGCGGGATCACGCACTACTCGGCCCAGGTTGTGCAGGCCGTGAAGAACTGGGACACCAGGCTGAAGAACGTGCAGCTGGTGGCCGGCGGCACCGCCACCATCAGGCTGCACGAGATCAACGGCGGCGGCTCCTACACCAACACCGACGGGCACGGCCACGGCGACATCTACATCGACCGCCAGCAGGTCGCCGAGGGCTTCGACCCGACCCGGATCATCACCCACGAGTTCGGGCACAACCTCGGTCTGTCCGACGACTACACCGGTCCGTGCAGCGAGGTGATGTCCGGCCACGGCCCCGGCACGGCATGCAAGAACGCCATCCCCTCGGCGGCCGAGGTCACCCAGGTGGACGCGAACTTCCGCAACGGCTTCGCCCCCGTCCTGGCCACCCACACCGTGCACTGACGATCGTCCGGTCGCAGGCGCACCCGGCTCGCCGGGTGCGCCTGTCTCTTGTGCGGGTCACACGGCGAGCGGGAGGCCGCTGAGCTCGCGGAGGACGTGGCGGAGGTGGATGAGCGGGCGGGAGGTGGGGACGCCGGTGGTGAAGAGGGAGGCGTCAGCGGCGGCGAGAGGGGCCTCGGCGGCGGGTTGGACGGCGCCGACGGGGGCGGCGATGAGCTGACGAACGGCGTCGGAGAGGGAGCGGCAGGCGGGGGCGAGCTGGGGATCGGGCCGGCGGAGGGCGCGGGCGTGCATGCCGAGGGAGGCGTAGAGGGCCAGGCGGTGGCGGGTACGCGGGGAGATGGTGCCGCCGAGCATGGGCACGGTGAGTGGCCGGGCGACGAGGGCGAGCTGCCAGAGCCTGGTGTCCAAGGCCCGGCTGAGCGAGTCGAGGTCGCGGCGCTCGGTGACGACGTCAAGACCGCGGTGCGCGGCGGGTTCGGGGCGGCGAGCGGCGGCGTCGAGAAGGTCGGCCAGGGCCGTGAGGACGGCGTCGCGGGCGCTGCGGATTGTGTCCTTTGTGGACAACGGCGTGACGACAAGGGCGACCAGGAAGCCGATGACGGCGCCGACGGCGGTCTCCTCCAGGCGTAGCAACAGCAAGCCGGTGGAGAACACGTGCAGGACGCTGTAGAGCTGCCCGACCATCACGGTGACGAAGAAGATCATGTAGAGGTAGGACACCCGCAGCAGGTAGAAGCCGAGGAACATGCTGCCGACGATCACGGCCAACACGCCGGCCGTGCTGCCGGCGGTGAGGTCGGCGAACACGACCGAGGCGACGAGGCCGAACAGGGTGCCGCCGATGCGGTTGAGTCCCTTGACAAAGGTCTCGGTGCGGGTGGCGGTGCCGGCGAACATGACAAAGGCGGCGATGACGGCCCAGTAGTAGCGCGCGGGCGACAGGGCCTCGCCGGCGATGATGGCCAGCGCACCGGCCACGGCGACCTGGATGGCCTGCCGGGTGGTCATGTCCAAGCGGGCCAAGGGATTCCACTGGCCGCCACGGGCGGGCACGTCCTTGGCCACGGCCGGCGAGCCGGGCAGGGCGCCGAAAGCGAGGTTGATGGACGGCTCGAACTCGTCGAGCACGTCGTCGGCGTCCTCGTCGGAGCCGGCGGCCAGGGTGACGAATTCCGTGACTGCGACGGCAAAATGCTCGTCGGAGAGGTCCTGGGCCAACGAGGCGGCACGCTGGTCGTCACGGCGGGCCAGCCGGTCGGCGACTCGAGCGGCGGCCGGGGCCTGGTCGGCGCCGACGAGGGCCTCGGCGGCGGTGACGAGCTGGTCGAGGGCGTGCTGGGCGTCGATCAGCTTGCGGCGTAAGCGAGAGGGCGACGCGCCCTCGGGCAGCGCGCCGGGTTCGGCCGACCAGCCCTCGACCATCAGCGCGGCCTCGGTGACGCCGGCCAGTCGCGCGTGCAACCGCCGACGTAATCGATCGACGCGGCGGGAATCGTTGTCGGACAACAGGTCCGAGGTGGCGCGGAAAACGGCCCTGGCCCGGGCGTCGAAAGCCCGGACGACGCGGGCCAAGGTCTTCGCCGAGTTCACCTTCAGCACGGTGACCGACAGCAGCAGCACCCACACCGTCGCCACGATCACGGTGACCAGCAGGCCGGGCAGCATGGCCACGGTGGTGTGCAGGAAGGCCGCGAAGAAGTAGCCCATCCAGCCCATGAAGCCGTAGAAGAAGTAGTCGACGCCGAACCGGCGCACGTACACCGAGGCGAACATGACGACGACGAACACGACCAGCATCAGGTCGGTGTTGTCGTCGACCAGCGCGCCGGCCAGCATGCCGATGCCGAACGCGACCGGGAACAGCGCGGCGGTGCGGGTCTTGGCCCACGCACTGCCCGAGCCCAGCGCCATCGCGCCCATCATCGCCACCACCGCGCCGAGCAGCATGGCGATCAGCGTCCCCATCGCGTCCGCGCCGGTGACCTGCGCGAACCCGAACTCCACGGCCAGCCCGCTGGCCATCGCGAACGTCGCCGACGCGGCCGACCACAGCCGGCTCAACCCCGGGTCGGACGCCACCACCCGGTCCCGCACCTCGCTCAGCGCGAGCGTCATCCAGGCCCCCATTCCTCGATACCGGTACCATACCGCTAATTACCGGTGTCATACCGCCATCTTGCTCGGAGGGCCCCATGACGGACACGGCGGCGGCGCTGGACGTGCTCGAGCTGGCCACGGCGGTGCTCGCGCGCAACTTCGAGCTGCTCCGGCGGCGCAGCGAGGTGTACAAGGAGCTCGACAAGTCCGAGTACCTGCTGCTGCGCACCCTGGATCAGGTCGGCCCGGTCGACGTCAGCACGCTGGCCGGCGCGCTGGGCCTCGACCCGTCGACCGCGGGCCGGCAGGTCACCGGAATGCGGGAGCGCGAGCTCGTGACGAAGATCCACGACAGCGCCGACCGCCGACGCTGCATCATCGCGCCGACCGAGCTCGGCCTGGAGCTGATGGCGCTGACCCGGCAGCGCCGGCTGGCCGTGTCGGCGGAGCTGCTCGGCGACTGGACGCCGGACGACCTGCGCACCTTCGCCGAGCTGCTGACCCGGCACAACGACGCCGTTGCCGCGCGCTACCTGACGGCCTGACCCCGCGAGTCCCGCTCTCGGACAACCGAAATACGGTTTCGGGCAGGACTGGGACCCGAGGCTCAGATCTGCCCGAAACCGATCCGCACTGCACGCCTAGAACCAGGTGCCGGAGGACCAGGTCAGATCGCCCCAGGCCTGGCGGCGGGCGGAGCCCGGGTCCTCCTCCAGACGAGGCGGCGTGGCCATGATCATGGTGGGGCGGGCGGCCGTGGAATAGGGGGTCCAGGAGACCTTGCCGTCACGGACGAACGAGCCCCACGCGGCGTGCATGACCTGGGACAACTCCGACGCCGCCGGATCACCGAGGTCGCCGCCGCCGACGGCCCAGGCGAAGGCGACGTCGGTGCCGTGGGCGGCGGGCACGGCGCCGGGCAGGGCGCCGTCGAAGAGGTAGCGCCAGGTGGGGGCATGCGCGCACTGCCCGTCGACGAGCCGAAGCGTGGGGATGCCGTACCGCTCGTCGGTCATCACGGCGGCGAGATCATCCCCGTACACAGCCAAGATCTCCTGTGCCCGCGCCGAACCGAACGCCTCGGTGAGCACCCGGGGCGCGGGCTTGGCGGCCCGGGGGTCCAAGCCGACGAAGGTGCCGGCCTCATTCGTGGCGCTGGACGCAAGCAAAGCGACTTTGGCGGCAGAGCCGGCCGCGATCCGCCGCACCGGGATGTCGGGCAGCAGGGCGCCGTCGACAACCGGCCGCCAGGTCCACACGCCGTACATCGGCGGCGACACGGCCTGCTGAGCGGCGAGCAACTCCCCCGCCGGCACAACGGGAATGAGCCGACGGGAGATCCCCAACCGGTCGACGGTGGCCCGGGCGACCCCAGGCGTCGTCACGTGATCACCGCCGCCACTCTGCGAGATGGCCCGCTGGAACAGCCCGGCCGCCGCCGGCACGGCCATCAACGTCGCGACACTCTTGGCCCCGGCCGAAACGCCGCCGACGGTGACCTGCCGCGGATCCCCGCCGAACGCCCCGATGTTGTCCCGTACCCACCGCAGCGCGGCGATCTGGTCCAGCACACCGCAGTTGGTGTCGTCGAGGAAACCGAAGGCCCCCAACCGATAGTTGAAGGTGACGACGACAACGTCGTGATTGCGCACGAAGGTCTCGCCGTCGCCGATGCCGTCCGGCCCGGCGCCGGTCAGGTAGCCGCCGCCGTGGATCCACACCAACACCGGCCGCGGCTCGGCGGCCGGCCCAGCGGGAGCGCACACGTTGACGTACAGGCAGTCCTCGCTGATCCGTTGTGGATCGTCCACAGCGGCCGGTCGCGGCCCGGGAACGATCCCGGCCGGCAACACGGTCTGCATCGCCCGGGCGCCGAACGCCGACGCGTCCCGCACGCCGAACCACGGCGTCGCCGGCAGCGGCGGCCGGTGCCGCAGGGAACCCGTCGGCGGCTGCGCGTACGGGAGGCCGCGCCACGCCACCGCCCCATCGAGATCGACGCCACGGACCCGCCCGTTCCTGGTGGCGACGATCGTCATACTCACTTCCCCCAAGCTCATTTACCCTGCGTTCGGCGGCCGTGCGACACCGCGTAGACCTGGCCGCGGAACCGCAGCACCGGGTCGTCGGACAGCTCGATGCCCGGCACCAGCCGGGTCGGGTCGAACATCCGCCGGTCCCACTTGGCCTGGTCCTCGACCGGCCCGGTCACCAGCAGCCGCCCGGCGGTGATCTCGGTGCGGTCGTTGGGCCACAGCACCGTGCAGTCGTCGGTGGGGTCGCCGGGCTCGGCGATCTGCACCTTGAGCTGGAAGGCCACCGTTGTCGAGGCCAGCCGGTCGGCCAGCTCGTCGGCCAGGTAGGTCGGCGACTTCTCCGAGGCTCGCTCGTCCGACAGCTGCTGCACGCCGGCCTCGGGCTCCCAGCGGTAGCGGACGGCCGTGCGACGGCGCATCTTGTCCAGCCAGATGAAGGCATGCACCGCCCAGTAGCGGATCGTCGCGTAGCTCACCGGGATCGGCGTGTTCTTGACCGCGCGCAGGCCGCGCATCGCCTCCGTGTGCTCGGTGGCGTAGCGGCGGACCACCTCCGGGTCGGGCGAGCCGGTGAACATGTTCGGCTCGGCCGCCTCCAGGAAGTTGCGGAACGCCTGCGGGGTCGCCGCCACGAACACCGGCTGGCTGACCGACACCAGGTCGGTGGCCACCCCGCCCGGCAGGTGGAAGGCCACCGACAGGCCGCGGGCCGACCGCGTCCGGTCCCAGATGTAGGGATTTCCCGAGAAGTTGGAGAATCGCACGGTCGCCGGCACCGGGTCGCCCTGCAGGTGCGCCGCCGTCGTGTACTCGGCGGCCGCCCCCGTCGGCAGGAACACCGCGCGGTAGCAGGAGCCCTTCGCGTGCGCCCGGCGGTAGCCGGGGTAGAGCCCGGACACCCACTCCAGCCGGTCGACGATGTCTACGGCCAACTGGGGGTGGGCGCCGTCGGGTGGCTGAACGGACATGTGCGAGATCCTGTTCGGCTCTGCGTCGGGTCGCCAGCCTAAGGCGCGACCGTCTTGGTGCCAAGCTGAGTACCGTGTCGGGTATGGAAGGGCACCAGCCGCCGGGGCCTGAGGACCGGTTCGAGGACGACCTGGTCGGGTTGGACCGCGACGATCCCGAGGCCAGAGCCTTCGCGGAGCATCTGGACCGGATGGAACGGGTCCGCAACGGCTACACCGTGGAGGGCTATCTGGCCGGTGTCACCGATTTCGCCGAGTCGGCCAACCGGTCCAGGGGACACCGCCGGTTGATGGTGACGCTCGTGGTGGCGCTCATCCTGCTGGGCCTGGCCTTCGCCACCTGGAATCTACTGACAGTGGTCTTTGGCGTCATCATCCCCTGATCCGCTGCCCGATCGGGCGGCGACCGTCCCAAGCGGACGCTCGCTTTGCCTTGCCGCGACGTCAAAGCCGGGCCTTCGTCGGCCGGGCCGTCACAGGGTGCCGTCGAGATAGCGGCGGCGGATGGCGGCGCGGGTCGGGTGGCCGGACCAGCCGGCGGGCATGCGGCCGGACTCGACGAGGACGACGTCGCGGACGCGGACGTTGAAGCGCCTGGCGACGGCGGCGCGGACGGCGGAGACGATCTCCACGAGGTCGAGCTCGGCCGGTGGGACGTGCTGGGAGCGTTCGGCCACGATGACCACGGCCTCGCCGAAGGACAACGCCACCACCCGGTCGGGGCGGACGGCGGCGTGGGCGCCGCGGGCGACGAGCTCGACCTCGTGCGGGTCGAGCCGGCGGCCGTCGACGGTGAGCAGGTCCTCCTGCCGACCGAGCACGAACAGCTCGCCCTCGTGCAGGAAGCCGAGATCGCCGGTGCGAAGCCACGAGCGACCGTCCAAAGAGACCAGTGGCTGCCGGACGGCGACGGCGGGGCCCGCGACCCAGATCTCGCCGACCATGCCGTCGGGCAGGGGCCAGCTGGCCCCGGGGTCGACGACCAGCACGGAGCCGTCGACGGGCAGGCCGCTGGACACCAGCAGCGAGGACCGCCCGTCGGTGCGCAGCACGGCCTTGCCGGCGGCGAGCTGCTCCCGGTCGACGGTGATCCGCCGCGGCGGCGCGGCGGCCGGGGTCATGGTGACGGGACCGACGGCGCCGGCGGCGCTGTAGCAGGTGCGCAGGGACTGCGGCGGCAGCCCGCACTGCCCGAACACGTCGATGGCCACCCGCACGGTGCTGGCGTTGATCGGCTCCCCACCGTCGAGCATGGTGCTGACCTGGGACAACCGCAGCCACGAGCGGTCCTGCTCGGTGGTGCGGGAGGCGCAGTAGGACAGCGCGAAGTCGGGCGCGGCGGTGATGACGTCCTGCCCGGACGCCAGCGCCTGCAACCACCGGCGCGGCTGCTCCAGCACCGAGGACTGCTCCAGCAGCACGGCCCGCAGCCGCCCGGTCAGCGGCGCGGCGACGGCGAGCACGAAGCCCAGGTCGTAGCAGAGGGGCAGCCAGTTCACGGTCACCGAGCGCCCGGTCACGGCCCGAAAAGCGGTCACGGCGCGTTTCCCCGCCGAAGCCAGGTCGCCGTGGCTCAGGGGCGTGCCAAACGGATCGGCGCCGGGGTCCACGGGGTAGCGCAGCATCGCGATGTCGCCCGCGGCGGCCGGGTGCAGCGGCAGCTCGTCGTCGGGCATGGCGTCCACGAGCACCACGGGCGCGTCGAAGAACGCCTGCACCCGGGGCTTGGCGGCGCTGGTGGTGAGCACGGCGGTGGCCAGGCAGTCGGCCAGCACGGCGCTCACGTGCGCCGGATGGTCGTCGAGGTCGGCCAGGTCGATGGGCACGGCGACCACGCCGGCCCACAACGCGGCCAGCACGGCCACCACGTCGTCCACGCCCTGTGGCGCGAGCACCACGACGCGGCTGCCCGGGCCGGCGACGCGCCGCAGCGCGGCGGCGGTGGACGTGACCCGGCGGTGCAACGAACCCCAGGTCGCGGTGACCGACAGCCCGTCGAGGCTGGTGCTGTGGTCGACATAGGTGAGGGCGGCGTCGTCGGAGTTGCTGGCGGCCCATGCGGCCAGGTGGTCGGTGAGCACGGTTCCTCCAAACGCAGGGGACCCCGTCAGACACCTAGTGTCCGACGGGGTCCCCGAACCGCAACAGGCTTAACCGATCGTGTAGCTGTACGGGACGCCGGCCAGCTCATCGCCACTGAGCAGCACGCCGTTGAAGTTGTCCACGTACAGCACGCCGCTCACCTTCGTGCCCTTCGCCCCGGTCGGGGTGATGGTCACGGTGATGGTGGCGCTCTGGCCGGGGGCCAGCTGCACCGGCGCGAAGTCGGCGTCGGTGTCCACGCTGAACCGCCACAGGTCGCCGGTGGTGCTGGTGACCGAGCGGTCGAAGTCCTGCGCGTGGACCTGCGCCGCCAGCGACGCCGAGCCGCTGACCTCGCCGTTCTCCGGGCCGACCGGCGTGGCCACGGCGAGCCACTGGCCCTGGGTGACCTCCGGCGCGGCGGTGCTGCCGGTGGCCGAGTTGCCCCGCGGCGTGCCGCGGATCTCGGACACGCCGCTGAAGCCGGACGCGTCGAAGTCGGCCGGCAGTGTCGCGTTCTGCTGGATGGTCAGCGAGCGTGACTCGGTCGGCACCAGCCAGGCGGTCCCGGTGGCCGTGGCCGGCTGCGGGAACGTCTGGTTGGCCGAGGTGCCGCCCAGCACGACCAGCGTCTGGTCGGACTCGGTGGTCAGCCGCGGATCGACGAACACCGCCTCGGGGGCGACGCCGTTGTTGCGCACCTTGACCTGCACGGTGATCGGCTTGCCGGCCTGGACGTTGCCGCTGGGCAGACCGCTGACCGTCGCGTCGACCACGTTGAACTTGAGGTGCCCGGTGTACGGCTGGGACAGCGCCGTGCCGCTGACGCCCTGGTTGACGTTGATCACCAGTTCCCAGCGGCCCTTCTCCGGTGCCCGCACGTAGCCCTGCATGGACCTGGTGCGGACCACGCCACCGGCGGCCGGCTGCTGGTTCGTCGACAGCGACACGACCTCGCCGCTGGGCGACTTGAGCGCCGCGTAGACGACCTGGTTGGGGTCGCCGCCGAGGCTGACGTCGATGCCGAAGTCCTTCTTGCCGGCCGGCACGTCGAACCAGTACGTCTGGGTCTGCGCCGGCGCGAAGTCACGGCCGTTGCCGCCGACGATCGTGCCGCTGAACGCGCCGCCGTTGGCCGGCGTGATCAGGCTGCGCAGCGTGAACGGCACCGAGGACACGCCGCCGAGCGGGGTGTCCAGCTCGACCGCGGCCGACAGGTCGCCGGGCTGGTCCGGCGTCTTGGCGGTGACGTGGAAGGTGCCGGACTGGCCGGGCTTGAGGGTCAGCGTCTTCGGGCTCACCGAGCCGAAGTCCACGTACTTGGTGCTGGTGAACTGGTAGGCGACGTTGCCCTTGAAGCCGGTCGCGCCCCTGGTCACGTAGAACACCGCGGTCCAGGCGCCCGGCGCCGGGTAGTGCACGTCGACCCGGCCGTGGTTGGCCTGGCTGCCGCTGTTCTGCGGCCGGGAGTCGGACTGGTAGACGCCGTTGGGGTCGATCAACGCCATCCGGACGGTCGCGCTCTGCGACGGGTTGCCCGGCCAGGCCAGGTTGCCCTGCAGGTGGTCGGCGCCGAACGGCACCTGGAACGTCGTCTTGGCGTACACCCGGGTGGCGCTGGTGCCGTCGATGAACGTGGGCGCCGTCGTCGAGGTGGCGTCCAGGGCGATGCTGCTGGTGGTGTCGGCCAGCGTCTTGCCCAGCACGCGGCCGTGCGCGGACACGGTCTGGGTGTTGGGGCTGGTGTTGGTGACGGTCAGCGGCTCGCTGACGGTGCTGCCCGGCTTGGCCGCGGCGGTCAGCTGCGTGTCGCCGCCGGTCGTGGTGGCCAGCAGACCCGCACCCTGGGCGGCGGGCTTGCCGTTGCCGTCCTGGACGGACATGGCGGCCCGCACCGCGGCGTAGGTGTTCATCTCGCCCGCGCCCTGCTCGTCGGCCGGCTGGCCGAGGTCGCTCGCGGTGCTGGTGAGGATTTGCTTGACCAGCTGCGGGCTCGGCTTGGCGCCGTTGTGGGTGTTCTTGTACGCCTGGATGACGAGCGCGGCGCCGCCGGCGATGAACGGCGAGGCCTCACTCGTGCCGCCGAACGTGCGGATGTTGGACGGGCGGCCCTGCTCGTCGGTGCAGCCGGCGAAGCGCGGGTCGGCGTCGCACACCGACCAGCCGGACTCGCCCGGCGCGACCAGGTCCGGCACGCGGCCGAGGTCGTCGATGCCGCCCGAGGACAGCGAGGACATGTTGTCGTTGGCCCAGGTCTTGGCGAAGGTGCGGGCGCCCCGCTCGCCGGTCTGGGCGTACAGCCGGTAGTTGGTGACCGAGCCGGCGGAGATCACGTGCGGGTCGACCGCCGGGGTGCCGATGGTGCCGCTGGGGCCGGCGTCGCCGGTGGAGGCGACCACGGTGACGCCCGCGGCGACCGCGGCGTCGTTGGCCAGCGCGACCGGGTCGACGCCGTCGGCCGGGAACGGGTTGCCGCCCAGCGACTCGTTGATCACGTCGACGTTGTCGTTGTTCACGGCGTAGTCGATGGCCTGCAGCACGATGGAGTTGGTGACCAGCTCGGCGCTGCCGAAGATGTTCAGGCCGACCAGGCTCGCGCCGGGCGCGATGCCCCGCACGGTCACGGTGCAGCCCTTGGGCAACGGGTGCGCGGCGGCGACCACATTGGACAGGTCGTAGGTCACGCGGCCCTGCGCGGCGATGGAGCTGGCGTCGCCGAAGGCCTCCTCACCGCTCTGCGGACCGTTCGGGTCGGTGCCGGAGAAGTCCTGGTAGTCGGTGAAGACGTGGCTGCCGTCGGCCCGGATGAAGTCGGGGTTGTTCGGGTCGAGGCCGTCGGCGATCCACGCCACGGTCACACCCTTGCCGTCCACGATGTTCTGCGCCTGCGGCAGGCTCGGGTTGGTGTAGGCGGTGTGCGTGGTCTGCAGCGCCTCCGGCTCCAGCAGCGGCTTGCTCGGGTCGGTCGGGCAGGCGCCGGCGGCCAGCGGCTGGTCCGGCGGCGGGGTCGACTGGAGCAGCTGCTTCTGGGCCG
>DASWRQ010000084.1:0-32967 GCA_036403095.1 Kutzneria sp.
GCCCGACTTCGGCTTCGCCAACGGACTCATCAACGCCGCCAGCTTCGCCCCCGTCTCGGAGTCGATGCGCCCCCGAAACACCACACTGCCGTCTCTGCGGCTCGTGGAGTGAAACTCGCGCTTGGGGTTGACCAGTTCGCGGTCATCGGGCGCTGTGCCGTCTTGATCGAGCAGGAGCAGGATCCGGTTCGCGATCGTCTGGAATTTCTTGCCCTCGAACTTCGGGGCGTCGTGGAGAAGGGTGGCTTCGACCCTGTCCCGATCGGCCTGCGGCGCTTCGGCCAGGGTCTTGTCGATGATGTTCAGATGCTGCCGGCTGAGCACACCCTCACGGGCTGCCTCACGGATCGCCCTGCTGGCAAACAACTCCGCATGCCTGAGCAGTTCCCTGGCTTCGCTCGGTGTGACCCTGCGCAACGCCACCAGGTCCGCGACGATCGACGCCCGATCCTCTTTGGCCCTGCCGGAACGCTCCCAGATCTGCGCCACCGCCTCCACCTGCC
Source organism: Kutzneria sp. (assembly GCA_036403095.1). GTDB lineage: Bacteria > Actinomycetota > Actinomycetes > Mycobacteriales > Pseudonocardiaceae > Kutzneria. The sequence continues at coordinate 504 of DASWRQ010000084.1, forward strand.
ACACATACTCCGCCCGACGCCGATCCTCCGACTCCTCGACAAACCTCCACAGCTCCCTCTCACTCCGCTTCCACCACTGGGCATCGAAGGGAGCTTCCGGGTTCGCTGACATACCCCCATCTTACCCTTTTCTAATGATCGATTTCCGTTACACCCCAACACATACACGATCGTGGCACAACCTGAAACCGCCTTCAGGAAAGCGCTTTCCAGCCGCCCCCACCCACCCGCACCATCCCCGTTACGCCAACCCCTCCCCTTCCAAAGCCGCCGTAAACGCACGCCCCCACCCAACCAACGCCGCCCCCACTCACGCCACCATCGACCTGACCCGCGCATCCCTTGCCCCGCAAACAGGATTGGAGTCGAAAGGGGATCGTGAACAGCGCGTTGCCGCTCGCGCGGCGCGGGCACCCGACGCAGCCACGGGGGAGGCGGGTTGGTGGAGAAAGGGATGGCGGTCAAGCATTGCCGGCCGTGTGGGCGGGCACTCCACGCAACGACGGAGGAGGCGGTTTGGTGGAGACGGGTGGAGGCGGCGTGTTGTTGCATGCGTGGCGCGGGCACCCGACGCAGTCACGGAGGAGGCAGGTTGGTGGAGAAGGGGTCGTGGTCAGGGTATTGCTGGTGGCGTGGCGCGGGCACCCGACGCAGCCACGGAGGAGGCAGGCCGGTGGAGGGGGTGGTGGACGGCGCGTTTGGTCGTGCGGCGCGGGTGCCCGACGCAGTCACGGGGAAGGCGGGTTGGTGGAGCAGGGGTTGGCGGACAGCGTGTTGGTTTTCGGCGGCCCCTGCCCACTGGCGCAGATTTCTACCACCTGGTAGAAATTGGGGCCACGGACACCGACGCGAAGGAGCTGGGGATGAGCGGGCTTTCCGTGCAGCTGTACTCGGTCCGGGACAAGTTCGCCGAAGATCCGGGGGCGGTGCTGCAGAGGCTGGCGCAGATCGGGTTCACGCAGGTGGAGCCGTACGGGGTGCTGGAGAACGTGAACACCCTCCGCACGGGCCTGCCGGAGAACGGCCTGACGGCGCCGACGGCGCACGCCCGGCTGATCGGGGCGGACCAGGCGGCGGTGTTCGTGGCGGCGAGCGAGCTGGGCATCGACGTGGTGATCGACCCGTACGTGGGAACCGAGCACTGGCAGAACCCCGACGACATCGCGAAGACGGCGGACGCGTTGAACGCGGCGGCCAAACTGGCCGACGAGCACGGGGTCCGCGTCGGCTACCACAACCACTGGTGGGAGCTGCAATCCCGGATCGACGGGCGCAGTGCCTTCGAGGTGTTCGCGGACCAGCTGGACCCGGCGCTGGTGCTGGAGGTCGACACGTACTGGGCGACGGCCGGCGGGGAGAACGCGCCGGACCTGTTGCGGAGGCTGGGCGACCGCGTGCGGGCGATCCACGTGAAGGACGGCGGCCTGAACACCGACGCGACCGGCCAGGTGCCGGCGGGCCAGGGCCAGGTCCCGGTGGCGGAGGTGCTGGCGGCGGCGCCGCAGGCGTTGCGCGTGGTCGAGTTCGACCAGTACGAGGGCGACATCTACGAGGGCATCACGGCCAGCCGCGCCTTCGTCCTCGGGCTGGAGCCGTGACGGGGCCGATGGGCGTCGGCCTGATCGGCGCCGGCGTCATCAGCGACACGTACCTGACCAACCTCACCAGCTTCCCCGACCTGCGGGTGCTGTTCGTCGCCGACCTGGACACGGCGCGCGCGGCGGCCCAGGCCCAGAAGTTCGCGATCCCGCGTTCCGGCACGGTGGCGGAGCTGCTGGCCGACCCGGAAATCGAGCTCGTCGTCAATCTGACGGTGCCCACCGCGCATGTCGACGTCGGCCTGGCGGCGTTGGAGTCCGGCAAGCACGTGTGGGCCGAGAAGCCGCTGGCCATGGATCGCCAGACCGGCCGCAAGCTCCTGGACCGGGCCCGTGAACGCGGCCTGCGGGTCGCCAGCGCGCCGGACACCGTGCTCGGGGCCGGCCTGCAGACGGCCCGACGCGCGGTCGACGCCGGCACGATCGGCACGCCGCTGTCGGCGCTGGCCCTTTTCCAGGTGCCCGGCCCCGAGATCTGGCATCCCTCGCCGGAATTCCTCTACCAGCCCGGTGCCGGCCCGTTGCTGGACATGGGTCCGTACTACCTGACCACGCTGATCCAGCTGTTCGGACCGATCCGCCGCGTCACCGGGGCCGGCGCCCGGGCCCGCGACCGCCGGGTGATCGCCACCGGTCCCAAGGCGGGCACGGAGTTCCCGGTCGACGTGCTGACCAACGTGACGACGCTGATCGAGTTCGAACGCGGCGGTTCGGCCCAGGCGGTGTTCAGCTTCGACTCGCAACTGGTCCGCCGTGGGCAGCTGGAGATCACCGGCAGCGTCGGCACGGCCGTGCTACCCGATCCCAACAAGTTCGCCGGCAGCACCATGCTGTATCTCGGTGACGAGCCGCAAGAGCTTGCCGCGCAAGGACATTCGGCCGAACGTGGCACGGGGGCACTTGAGCTGGCCCGGGCGATCCGGGCCGGCGTGCCGGAGCGGGCCTCGGGCGAGCTGGCCTATCACGTCCTCGACGCCCTGCTCGCCGCCGAGGAGTCCATCGCCCTGGGGCATCCCGTGGAAGTGACCAGCACTGTCGAGATTCCGCCGGCGCTGCCCGCGGACTGGGACCCGCACGCCGTGACCTTCTGACGGATCGCCCTGCTTTCGATGGCCGTTCGGTCTGCTGTGGACGGTCGCTGCGTACAGTCGAGACCTGACTGCACAGCACGTGGTTTCAGGCGCTCGGCGAAACCCAGGAAGCCGACCGAGTGCCGCGGCACCATGAACTGCTGCCGCATGAACCACCGGGTCTCGCGGCCCAGCCCCGGCACCCGCTCGGTGGCCCAGCGGTAGCCGACCTTGCGCCAGGCCCACAGCGCGAAGCCCATCACCAGCTTGGCCGGCCAGCCCGGGGCGGCGTCGACGACGGGCGCCAGGTTGGGCTGGTCGTGGCCGCCGATCCACCGGCGCAGCAGCTGCGCCATGTCGGCCCGGTCGTCGCGGCCCCGCGCCGGCGGGACCTCGTGGCCGGTCAGCCAGTCGGCCAGCCGATAGCGGTCGAAGCGGGTGAGCCGCTTGGTGCCGAACGACTTCTTGGCCAGCTCGCGAGACAGCTCGTCCAGGAGCGGCAGCAGCGGCGGCCGGCGCTGGGACTCCTGCGAGTCCCAGCGCTGGCGTGACCGCTCCTCGGCGACGGCGGCGTCCACCAGCACGTGCGGCACGGTCCAGTCCAGCTGTTCCGACAGCGCCGCCAGCAGCCCGGTCGGCCCGGCCTCCCGCCGCAGGCACACCAGCGGCAGCGGCCGGTCGCCCACAGGTCCTGGTCCGTCGGCTTGGGGAAGAAGCGTGGACGGGCGCTGAGGTCCCGGATCATCGTCAGCAGAGCGTGCACGCCGGCGAAAACCGGTCCCGTCGTCCGACCCGACATGCCGCGGATGATGCCGCGCGGCTTGCCGCCGCGTAAGCGAAACGACACAGCTGGTGATCAGGAGTGACCGGTTGGCGGCAGGGTCGGCTCAGGTCCTGGTGCTCAGTCCAGCGGCACGGTCAGCAGCGATTGCAGGTAGAAGCGCAGGGAGCCGACCAGGTCGATCTGGTCGGGGGTGGTGAGCCACTGGACCTGGAGGCCGTCCATCAGGGCGATGAAGGTGACGGTGGCCTGGTCGGGGTCGACGCCGGGCCGCAGGTCGCCGGCCTCGGCCAGCACACGGAAGGTGTCCCGCACGCCGGCCCGGGCCTCGTCGTAGTGCCGGCGGAAGTAGTGGTGGGCCGGGTGGTCGGGGGCCACCGCCTCGGCGGCCAGTCGGGAGTAGAGGTCGACGATGCCGGGGTGGCGGACGTTGTGCGAGGCCAACGCCAGGTAGTGGCGCAGCACCTCGATGCCCGGCGGGGAGGCCAGCTGCTCGCGCTCGGCGTCCTCGGCGTCGCGGCGCTCCAGCACGGCGGCGAGCAGGGCCTCCTTGGTCGGGAAGTAGTACAGCAGGCCGGCGTGGGACATGCCGACGCGCTTGGCGATCTCCCGCAGCGACGCCCCGTGGTAGCCGACCTCGCCGTACACGACGGCCGCCGCGGAGATGATGTCCTCCCGGCGGATCCGGCCCTTCAGGTAGCCCCCGGTGTCGACGGCGCGCATGAAACCATCATGCCGCAGCGGCAAAAGCACAAGCGGCGTGATAGAACGAACAAACGGCTTGTGCGAACGCACCGCGGCTGGAAACATCCCATGGGTGCGTGGAGCAGACCGGCAGCGAGTGATCGTCGAGCGGTTGAAGAGCACCGCTCAGGTGACGGTCGCCGAGCTCGCGATGGTGACGGGCGCATCCGAGATGACGGTGCGGCGCGACCTCGACGTCCTGGCGGCGCACGGCGTGCTGCGCCGGGTGCACGGCGGCGCGGTGTCGGCCACACCGTCCGGAGTGGAGCCGCCGTTCGCGGCGCGCGCTGTGTCGGCCACGCAAGCCAAGAAGGCGATCGCTGACGCCACGGTCGAGCTGATCCGCGACGGCGAGACGATCGTCCTCGACAGCGGCACCACGGCGCTCGAGGTGGCCCGCCGGCTCCGCGACCGAGCGGTGACGGTGTTGCCGCTCTCGCTGCACGCCGTCACGGAACTCCTCGACGCGCCTAGGGTTCGGCTGCTGATCCCGGGCGGCGAGCCGCGGCCGGGGGAGCTGGCCATGGTCGGCCCGCTGACCCTGAACTCCCTCAAACAGCTGCGATTCGACGTCGCCGTGGTGAGCCCGTGCGCCTTCAGCCTCGAGTCCGGGCTCACCGCGTTCGACCTCGACGACGCGGAGGTCAAGCAGCAGGCCATCGCCGTGTCGGCGCGCACGCTCGCGCTGGTCGACGGGGCCAAGTGGGATCGCGCCGCGCTGGCCCACGTCTGCGCCGCCGACCGACCCGACGTCGTCGTCACCGACCCGACCGCCCCGGAGGACCAGCGCCAGAAGTTGGCCGAACGCGGCGTGCTCGTGCACGTCTGCTCCCCGAGCAAGTGATTCAGGAGAACGTATGACCTCGCCCCCACGGGCCGCCCGCGCCGCCACCTTCCTGATCTTCGGCCTGAACGGCCTCGGCCTGGGCATGTGGCTGGTGCACCTGCCCAACGTGGAGCGCGACATCGGCGTCCCGCACAGCGTGCTTGGCCTGCTACTGCTGGTGCTCGGCGGTTCCGCCCTGATCGGCATGCAGGTCGTCGGCCCGCTGGTGGACAAGATCGGCCCCCGCCGCCTGACCCCGGCCGCCGCCGCGGCGTTCGGGCTCTCGCTGACCGTGGTCGGCTGGCTGCCGTCGTGGTGGGCGCTGGGCCTGATGCTGATCGTGATGGGCTTCGCCAACGGCGCGCTGGACGTGGCCATGAACGCGCACGCCGTGGTGGTGGAGCGCGGCTACCCGAGGCCGATCATGGCCGCGTTCCACGCCATGTGGTCGATCGGCGGCGCGTTCGCCGCGCTGATCGGCTCGGTCGTGCTCGGCGCCAATGTGCCCACCGGCGTCACGCTGACCGCCACGGGTTTGCTGGTGGCGTCGCTGTCCGTGGTCGCCGGGCGGTTCACGATCGACGCCGACCATCACCAGCGGGCGGAGGAAACCGTTGTCGCGGCGGCGAAACCGGCCCCGAACGGCCTGGTCTGGATCCTCGGCTTCCTCGCGCTGGCGCTGATGCTGTCCGAGGGCGTGGCCAACGACTGGGCGACGCTGGAGCTCAAGGGCATCCTCGACGCGTCGCCCAGTGTGGCCCCACTCGGCTACGGCGCGTTCGCCGTGGCCATGACCGTCGGCCGGTTCGCCACCGACCGGGTCGCGGCGCGGATCGGCGCGACCCGGATCGTCCGCTACGGCGCGGCGATCGCCGCGATCGGGCTGACGATCGTGACGGTCTCGCCCTGGATCTGGTTGGCGCTGCTGGGATACGCGCTGTTCGGCATCGGGCTGGCCGGCGGCGTGCCGCAGTTGTTCACCGCCGCCGGCAACCTCGACCACCGCTCGGCCGGCGCCCTGATGGCCAGGGTCGTCGGCCTCGGCTACGTGGGCCTGCTGGCCGGGCCGGCCATCATCGGCGGGCTGACCCGGTTCGTGCCGCTCAACGTGGCCTTTGTGGTGCCGATCGTGCTGTGCGTGCTGACCGTGGTGTTCGCGTCCGCGCTCAATCGCCACGCGGACGACGAACTCGCCGATCAGCGGCCGATGCGGAAGGTGTAGTCCAGCCGGTGCCAGTCGCCCGCCACGGTTCGACCGGCGGGCGGCCGGCCCTCGGCCTTGGGGAAGTCGACGATCAGGCCGTTCTTGACGCCGAACACCGTGTCGGAGTCCAGGTATGCGCCGCCCTTGACGAACAGCTGGGTGATCAGCTTGTGGTGGTGCGGGGCCATGATCATGAAGTGCACGTGCGGCGCCCGGTACGGATGCCGGCTGGTGCCACCGAGCATCTGCCCCACCGGGCCGTCCTCCGGCACCGGGTACTCCCGCGGCAGCGTTGTCCAGAACGTCAGCTTGCCCTCGTCATCGGCGACGAACCGGGCGCGCAGCACCGGGCCGTCCAGCTCGGGCAGCTGCACGTCGTAGAAGCCGTCCTTGTTGGCCTGCCACACGTCCACGACCGCGCCCGGCACCGGCTTGCCGTCGGTGTCGACGATCGCCGTGGACACCCACAGCGGGTCGCCGTCCAGCCCGCCGGAGATGTCCGCGCCGTGCTCCATGCTCGGCGGACCCTCCACATAGAACGGTCCGAGCACCGCCGACGGCGTGGTCAGCGGACTGCGCGAGTTGGTCAGCGCGTCGACGACGCTGGACACGCCGAGCGTGTCCGACAGCAGCACGAACTCCTTGCGCTTGTCGTCGCTGATCTGCCCGGTCCGGGTGAGGAAGTCGATGGCGAACAGCCACTCGTCCTCGGTCAGGTCGTTGTGCACGGCGAAATGGTGCAGGTGCCGGACCAGATCGGTGAGCAGCTGCTTGAGCCGCGGGTCCGGGGTGTTGTCGAAGCTGGCCAGCACCTCCGCGGTCAGCGCCCGCAGGGTGGGCGCGCCGTCCGGACGGGTGCCGGCCCACGCCGCGTGCAGCACCGACGCCGGCTCGATACCGTCCAAAGAGGACTCCGGCAGGCCCAGCTCACGCAGCGAGGTCGGGCCGCCGAGCTCGGTCACCAGGTCGTACACGGCCGCCGCGGCGTCCGGCACGTCCAGCGCCTCGGCCACCCGGGCCAGCGCCCGCGGCGCCTCCTTCTCCTTGTACGCCATCACCTGCGGCAGCAGCACCGTGTGGGTCTCGGCGTGCGGCAGGTCGAACCGGCCACCGAGCTCGTGGCACAGCTTGTGGTGCAGGCCCATGCTCACCGAGGTCAGGCAGCTGCCGGCCAGCCAGGCCGATTCCAGCAGCTCGGCCCGGGCGTCCACATCGGACGGACTGGCCACGACCAGCGGCAGCGAGTGGGCGATGCCGCGGATCGCCTGCACCGCAACGGCGTCGACCATAGCGTTGGCCTCCGGCGAGTACAACGCCTCGACCGCGTGGGCCAGGGCGTTGATCGCGCTGGTCACCGTGGTCGGCACCGGCAGGTCCAGCGTCAGGTCCACGTCGTAGATCACGGTCTCCGGCAGGATGTCCGGCGACCGGCGGGTGGTCTTCTCGCCGTTCTCGGTCTCGCCCAGCACCGGCGTCACCTCGGAGCCGGCGTAGGTGGTGGGCAGGATCACCTGCGGCACACCGGTTCGCACGGCCAGCGCCTTGGCCAGCCCGGTGGCCGAGCCGCCGCCGACCGCGACCACGCAGTCCGCGGCGGCCGACTTCAGCACGTCCAGCGCCTGCGCGGTGACCTCGACGGGAGTGTGCATGCGCGCCCCGTCGAACTGTGCGACGACCAGATCGCCCAGCGCCGCGGCGACCTTGTCGGCGTGCCGGGGTCGGGCCAGCAGCAGCACCCGGGAACCGCCCAGCCGCCGCACCTCCTCGGCCACCGCGGCCACCGTGCCGGCGCCGAAGACGACGCGGGTGGGACTTGGCCCCGAGGAGTTGGGCCCTGTGGAATTAGGCCTCGAGGAATTAGGCCCCGTGGAATTGGACGAGTGCACGAAACCGCGCGTCATGGCTCAGCCTCGGATCTGGTCGCGCAGCGCGGTCAGCAGCTCGCGCAGCAGGTTGATGGTCATCTCGTCGGTGATGTTGCCGGCCTCGTCGAACCGCTGGGCCGCGCCGAACAGCATCAGCTCCGGCTTGACGACCACGTGTGAGTGCGTCCACAGGAACACCTGGCGCAGCGCCAGCTGCGCGCGCACCGTGCCGAACTGGCTGGGCGACGCGCCCATGATGGCGATGTGCTTGTGCCGCAGCACCGAGCTCGCCGCCGGGCGGGACGCCCAGTCCAGCAGGTTCTTCAGCCCGCCGGGAATGGAGTAGTTGTACTCCGGGGTGGCGATGAGCAGGCCGTCCGCGTCGGCGATGGCCAGCCGCAGCCGGGCCACCGACTCGGGCAGGTTCTCGTCGGTGTCCAGGTCGGCGTTGTAGAGCGGAAGCTCGTTGAGCCCCTCGTACGTGGCGATGTCCAGGCCGGCCGGCGCGTGCTTCTGGGCGTTGCGCACCAGGGCGGTGTTGAACGAGCCGGCGCGCAGGCTGCCGGAGATGGCCAGGATGTTCAGGTCGGACACTTGGGGCTCCTCACGATTCGACAAGGTCCATTTCACCGTTGATTCCGACCCGGTGCCAGCCCGCATCTCCCGTTGAACCCATTCGGAAAGTTTCGGTGTCCCAGGTCACTCCCGAATGGCCCGGGCCACCCAGCACGGCAGATCCGGCCATTGAGTGGCGGAACGGCCGACGGCCTCGAAGAAGGCGACCATGGTGGCGCCGTTGGCCACGAGCGTGTCCTCGTGAAAGTCGGTGATGGTCCATCCGTTGTCGGACAACGACTTGCGAACGTCCTCTTCGGACTGGGGGAAGGGCGAGGGCAGGCCGTCGCGCACCCGGTCGGAGAACGTCAGCAGGTGCAGGACGGCGCCCGGTCGGGTGGCGCGGCGCAGCGCGTGCAGGTGGCGGATCCGGTCGGTGCCGTCCAGACAGTGAAAGAGAGCACAGCTCAACACCGTGTCGAAAGAGGCAGTGTAACCGGCGAGAGTGGTCGCGTCGGCGACGGCGAAGCGGACGCCGTTGTCCGGAAAGCGTTGACCGGCCTCGGCGATCGCGGTCGGGCTGCTGTCGACCGCGGTCACGGCCAGGCCCTGGCGCGCGACGAACGCCGCGTTGTCGCCGAGCCCGCAGCCGACGTCGAGCACGTCGCCGTGGAAGTCGAGGCCGGCCAGCACCGGCTGCGGCCGGCCGATGTCCCACGGGATGCCGTTGTGTCTGAGGCCCGGGGCGAGCGGTTCGCCCTGGTAGAAGGCTTCGAAGTCGTGGCTCATGGGTGCCAGTCTGCGACGCCGCCGGCGGGCTCGCCTACCGTGATGGCGTATTCCGGCGCTAAGCTGCCCGATATGGCGGAATCTGTTGTCTTGGACAACGTGGATCGCGGACTCCTGCACGCCTTGCAGCTCGACGGCCGGATTCCGTTCGCTCGCGTGGCCGAGGTGTTGGGCGTCGCGGAGACCACCGTCGCGCGCCGGTACAAGCGGCTGCGGTCGGTCGCCGGGCTGCGGGTGGTCGGCGCGGTCAACGGCGTGCTGTTCGGGCGGAGCGCCTGGACGCTGCGCCTTCGCTGCACGCCCGATGTCGCGCTGCCGCTGGCCCGGGCGCTGGCGAAACGCCCGGATGTGTCCTGGGTGCACGTGATGTCCGGCGGCGCCGAGATCTCCTGCCACGCCCAGCTGCCGCCCGGTGACGAGACGCTCCTGCTGGAGAAATTGCCGCGGGCCGGGCGGGTTCTCGACGTCAGCGCGCATTCCGTGCTGGCCGCCTTCACGCTGCCGTCCGACTGGTCCGGTCTGCACTGGCTCGACTCCGCGCAGGTTTCGCGGCTGCGGCCGGCCGAACCGAGTGTTGCTCAGGTTGAGGTCGACGAAGCCGACCAGGCTCTGCTGGAGTTGCTCGCGGTCGACGGCCGAATGTCGTGCGCGGAGCTGGCCGGGCAGGCCAAGCTGTCCGAGTCCACGGTCCGGCGACGGCTGGATCTCCTGCGGCACAACGGCGTTGTCGCGTACCAGGTGGACATTCCGGCCTCGGTGCTCGGTTACGGCACTCAGGCGCGGCTGTGGGTGACCGTGCCGCCGCATGCGCTGACCGAGGTCGGCCGCCGGCTCGCCGAGCACTCCGAAACGTCGTTCGTCGCCGCGACGACCGGGCCGACCAACCTGGTCGCGGTCGTGGCGTGTCGGGATTCCGTTGGGCTGTACCGGTATCTGACCGAGCGGGTCGGGGCGCTGCGCGAGATCACGTCACTGGAGACCGCGGTGTTGATGCGCACCGTCAAGCAGGGCTAGCGCCGCCCGTTTGGCCTGGTGGGCCGGCTCGACGGTGCCGCCGATCGCCGCCATGGTGATCGCCCCCTCGGCCAGCAGCGTGAGCTGGTCGCCCAGCTCGTCGTCGCCGGCGAGGTCGCGGAGCAGGCCGCGGAAGGACTCCTTGTGCCGGCGGGCGATCGTGGCCACGGCGAGCGAGGCGGTGCCCAGCTCCCCGAAGGAGTTCACGAAGGCGCAGCCCCGGAAGCCCGGCTCCGCGAACCACTCGGCCAGCCAGTCGAACACGGCCAGCGGGCTGCCGGCCTCGCGGGCGTAGGCGCTGACCGAGTTCATCCACCGGACATCGCGGGCCAGCAGGTACTTCTCGACCAGTCGATCCTTGGACGGAAACAGCTGGTAGAGCCGCTTGAGCGACACCCCGGCCGCCGCTCGGACCTGGTCCATGCCGACCTGCTGCACGCCGCGCTCGTAGAACAGCGCCTCCGCCGCGGCCAGCACCTCGGCTTCGTCGATCATGTCCGCCCCTTGCGTGGAGAACCAACGTTCTCCTAGGGTAACGCGGAGAACGCTCGTTCTCTAGCGATCGGAGTCGATCATGGCCGACCAGCGCCCGCCGCTGCCGCCGTTCACCGAGGAGACCGCCCGCGCCAAGGTGCAGGCGGCCGAGGACGCGTGGAACACCCGCGACCCCGAGCGGGTGGCGCTGGCCTACACCGAGGACTCGCAGTGGCGCAACCGGGACACCTTCCTCAACGGCCGCGACGAGATCCGCGAGTTCCTCCGCGGCAAGTGGGACCGCGAGCTGGACTACAAGCTGCGTAAGGAACTCTGGGCCTTCACCGACAACCGGATCGCCGTGCGCTTCGAGTACGAGTGCCGCGACGCGGCCGGGCAGTGGTGGCGCAGCTACGGCAACGAGATGTGGGAGTTCGACGAGAACGGCCTGATGGCCCGGCGCTACGCCAGCATCAACGACCTCAAGATCACTGCCGAGGAGCGCCGGCTCGCTCTGTAGGGTCGGGAGCATGACCTCGGCGCGTGCGCACGTGATGGCGGGCCTGGACGACGTCCGGGCCGGCCTCGAAGACCTCTACCGGGACCTGCATGCCCACCCGGAGCTGGCCTTCGAGGAGCATCGCACCGCCGCCGAGGTCGCGCGGCGGGCGGCGGCGGCCGGCTACGACGTCACCACCGGCGTCGGCCGCACGGGCGTGGTTGCCGTGCTGCGCAACGGAGAAGGTCCGACCGTGCTGCTGCGGGCCGACATGGACGCGCTGCCGGTGCAGGAGCAGACCGGCCTGCCGTACTCCTCGACGGTCGACGGCGTGATGCACGCGTGCGGGCACGACATGCACACCGTGTGCCTGCTCGGGGCGCTCGACCTGCTGGCCCGCGGCCGTGACCAGTGGGCCGGGACGGTGCTCGCCGTGTTCCAGCCGGCCGAGGAGCTGGCCACCGGGGCCGAGGCCATGGTCGACGATGATCTCTACGAGCGGTTCGGCCGGCCGGACATCACGCTGGGCCAGCACCTCGCGCCCATCCCCGCCGGCTGGGTCGGCTGCCACGCCGGGCCCGCGTTCGCCGCCACCGACACGCTCGACGTGCGGCTGCACGGCAAGGGCGGCCACGGTTCCCGGCCCGAGACCACCGTCGATCCCGTGGTCATGGCCGCGGCCGTCGTGCTGCGGCTGCAGACCATCGTGGCGCGTGAGGTCGCGGCCAAGGACTCCGCCGTCGTCACCGTCGGCACCATCCACGGCGGCACCAAGGACAACATCATTCCCGACCATGTCGACCTGGGCGTCAACGTGCGGACCTTCGACGACCAGGTGCGGGCCCGGGTGCTGGCCGCCGTCGAACGCATCGTGCAGGCCGAGGCCGTCGCCGCCGGCGCGCCCAAGGAGCCCGAGATCGTCCGGTCCAACGCCTTCCCCGTGCTGGTCAACGAGGAGGCCGCGATGGCCCGCACCAAGGCCGCGTTCGACGAGGTGTTTCCCATGGTCGTCGACCCCGGTCCGGTGACCGGCAGCGAGGACTTCGGCCACTTCGGCACGGCCGCCGGCGTGCCCACCTGCTATTGGCTGTTCGGCGGCGAGGACCAGGAACGCTTCGTGGCCGCGTACACCGGCGGCACCTTCGAGCGGGACATCCCGTCCAACCACTCGCCCAAGTTCGCGCCCCTGGTCCGGCCGACCCTGGACGGCGGCGTGACCGCGCTGGTCACGGCGGCGCTGGCCTGGCTGGGCCTGCCGGCCTGAGGTCGAGGGTGGACTCAGGACACCGGCGCGCGGTGCGCCGGCGCGGAGGGCTCCGGCAGCGGCTCCTTCCGTCGCGGTTCGCCCAGCGCGACCTTGATCCGGCCGTCGGGCAGCGTCACCCAGTGCAGGCCGCTGGCCGCGGCGAGTTGGTCGAAGATCGGAGTGCCTGTGGACATCAGCGAGACTCCCTCCCCAGGTGCTGATGTCTGCCTACCAGGCATTGGCGCCACCCGAGGGTGAAACTACCCCGGTGGGGGTAACCCGATCAGGCTCTTTCCACTCGCCAGTACTGCCGGGCGGCCCGCGGGATCAGCGGGGCCGACTCCACGAACTCCTTGAAGCGCAGCAGGATACCGGCCGGGGTGGTGTCCGGGTCCGCGCGCAGCAGGAGTCTGGTGGTGTGGGTGTCGAGGTACTCGAAGGTGACGCGGCCCCCGGGCCAGGCGACGAGCTCGTCCTGTCGCAGCGCGGTCACCGGGCGCGGTGAGGAGCTGTGCCTGGCCCATTGCTCGTACGCGGTGCGCAGCGGCACCGCGAGCTCGACCGTCTCCTCGAAGAAGTCCATATGGGGTGCTTTCCTTTTCGCTTCAGCCGGCCGAGGAGTCGACCAGCCAGTCCGGCGCCGGGGCGCCGCCCTCGCGACAGGCGGCCAGCAGGTCGGTGGTCCACAGCAGCAGGTGCATCAGCGCGACGGTGTCCTCCTCCGGATCGTGCCGGTCGAAGACCAGTCCCAGCTGCACGTCCGCGGACTGCTCGTCGGCGTTGACCAGCGCCATCACGGCGCGGAAGCTGGCCCGCAGCGGCGGGTCGATATCGTCGATCGGGATCTCGTTGCCCTCGGTGTCGCCCAGCTGCATCTTGATCGGTGCACCATCGCCGACCTGCACACACAGTGACTTCAACATGTCCGCCGAGGCGTCGGCCAGCACATCGGCGGCCTCTCTGGGACTGTGGTCGGCGGCCCGGTACAGCGTCGTCAACGCGTCCAGCGCCCCGTCGGGGTCCTCGGCCTGCATGCGGTCCACCGCGGTGCGCACCAGCAGCCGCACCATGCCGTCCTTGCGCTCGCTCATCGGTCCTCCCCTCCATCGAGCACCTGGATTACCCGGGTCGGTTGATCTCAATCCTCCGAACGCCAGAACCAGGGATTGAGCCGATGACGAATGCCGTGCAGCGTCTGGTAAATCCCCACACAAACTTCAGCGAGGTCGTTGGTTATTGACCGTTTGCCCCGCGCGAGTCCCGCTCTCGGACAACTGAATGTCGAGCTACGGCAATCCGAGACTCGACACATGGCTGCCTGAGAGCGGGGCTCGCGGGGTTCGACGGCTGCTACGACACGGTGACGAACACGTCCGTCCGGTTGTCGGGCTGGCCGCTGTTGGTCTTGGCGAAGACCGACACGAAACAGCTGCCGGCGGCGACCATGCCGTGGTAGTCGCCGACGTAGTACGAGCCGTCGGTCACGACCGGCGCGGACGTGATGTCGAACGGACCGGCCAACTTGCTTGGGTGCCAAGAGGTTCCGGTGGCCGAGGTGGCCTGCCAGTACGTGGTGCCGGTGCTGTCGAGCTGGTAGTAGGTCACGCCGACGACGCCGTCCGAGTTGACCGCGACGGCCGGCATGAACTGCTTGGCCGGCGAGGAGCCGACCGGCACCGGCGCGGACCAGGTGGCGCCGCCGTCGGTGGAGGTGGCCAGCACGATGCCGTCATGGTCGCCGGTGAACTGCGAACCCTGCCACACCGCCCGGAGTTCGCCGTGCGGGCCGGCCGCGAGCTGCCCGAACACGGCGTGCCCGTCGCGGACGTTCTTGCCGCCCGGCTCCGTGGTGCCGACGGCCGGGGCCGGCGCGATGACCGTCGGCGAAGACCACGTCTCGCCGCGGTCGGCGGAGCTGATCGACCGCCAGGACGTGGCGTAGTCCGGGGTGCCGGGAATCGGCTCGTAGTAGGCGAAGAAGGCGACCAGCTTGCCCTGCACGGCGGCCAGCCGGATGCCGGAGACGCCCTTGCCGGCGCCGAAGTCGGCGACCTTGCGGGGCTCGCCCCAGGTCGTGCCGCCGTCGCTGCTGTGCGCCAGGTAGATCGGCCCGGTGCCGTCGGTCAGCAAGATGCGGTCCCACGCCACGTAGACGTCGCGACCGTTGGCGTAGACCGTCGGCAGGTCGTTCCAGATCTCTGAGGTGTCGCCGGTGCCCTCGCGGATGATCGTGGTCGGCGCGCCCCAGCTGCGGCCGCCGTCGCCCGACCTGACCAGCAGGATCGCGTGATCACCGTGCGGCGAGGTGGTGTTCATGCTCAGCGACACCAGGAAGACCTGGCCGTTGTTGCCGATGCTCACCTGGGTGTCGGTGGCGCGGTCGAAGCCGCCGCCGGCGCACGTCGACACCGCCGGTGGGGTGGCGTACGTCCAGGTGCGGCCGCCGTCGAAGGTCGCCGCCGTGACCAGGCCGCGGCCGCCGACGCCGGACCAGCGGTCGGTCTGGAAGGCGCTGACCATGTGCGACGGATTGTGCGGGTCGACCGCGATGTCCGGCTGCACCTCGGCGTTCGGGTAGTTGGTGCCGACCGGGGCCTTGTGGTCGCAGCCCGCCGGGAAGGGGCTGGGCTGCGAGATCTTCGTGACGGTGGCGGTGGTGTCCGCGTGGGCGATCGCCGGGCTCAGCGCGAGTAAGCCCGCGATCGCCGTGACCAGGTACTTTTTCATGTAGTCCCCCCTGCTCGGTGGCGGTGGGGACCCTAACCCGGCGGCCGTTCGTCGAGGAAGAAAAGCGCCAATCCGGTCACGATCAACAAATTCGCACCCCAGACCGCCATGTTCCCGATGCGCTCCGTGATCAGTGCGCCCACTGCCGCGCCGATGAGGAACGACAGCACCACCAGGCCGAAGGCGCGGGCCTGGCGGGCCGCGTCCTCGTCATGCCGGAACACCGCCCGGTACGTCGCCCGGGCGGCGGTCCGTAGGTTGCCGGTGGTCATGGTGGTGTTCACGGACCACTCGCGGACCGTGCCGAAGGTGGCGTTCTGCAGCGCCGCCACGAACGCCACCGCCAGCACCACCGCGCTGCTGGCGAACCAGGTCGGGATCGCCCCCACGACCAGCAGCACGGCGATCTCGATCAGCAGCGCCACCCGCACCGGACGGCGCACGACCGGGGCCACCCGCGGATGCGTGAGCGTCTCCGCCGCCGCCACGCCCAGCACGAAGGCGATCAGCGGCGGCACGTGGGCCAGCGCCCCGGCCACGTCGCCACGGGCCGCGTCCACGCCCAGCAGCACCACGTTGCCCGTCTGGGCGTTGGCGAACACGCCGCCGTGGGCCACGAACGTGAACGCGTCCAGGTAGCCCCCGGCGATGCCGAGCAGCACGATCAGCCGCAGCGTCTTGGCGGTGACGACCTCCATGCCGCCGAGTCTGCCCCACCCCTCCACCACCCGCCGACCTTGATCAAAGCGCAAATACTCTCGTCAGACGAGAGGAATGGTCCCTTCCAAACACGGCGGGCTTGACGGGGGCGGGGGTTGGGGGTAGCGGCGGATCAGAGCGGCGGCGGAACGCGGGGCTTGTCGCGGAGAGCGCTTGCCCGGCCGCAGAAGTGGAGGTACGGGGAGCCGTCGGGCAGGCTGTAGAAGCTGACCGGGAGCCAGTGGTCGCTGCCGGTGAGCGGCACGAGGTACACGTCGGGCTCCAGGGCCACCATGGGCAGCTCCTCGACCGGATCGGCGACGTACTCGGCCAGCTTGCCCAGGGTCGTCACCCGCAGCACGGGCCGGCCGTCCGAGATCAGCACCTCGATGCATTGCCCGGCCCGCTCGTACACGCCGACGTGGTCGACCGGCAGCAGGCCCAGTGGCTCCGAAGGCGGCACGGGCTGGTGGGCCATCTCCACCCCGGCCAGCGCCGAGAAGATCTCCCGGAACAGGTCCTCGTACAGGTGCGGGGTGCGGCGGTTGGTCAGCAGCCCGACGGCCAGACCCTGGGAGGGCAGCAGCACGAGATGGGACTGCTGCCCGATGGTCGAACCATCGTGTCCGATGAGCTGCTGACCGTCCCAGACGAACCGCTGCCATCCCAGGCCCCAGGTCCCGGCCAGCGAGTACCGGGCGTCCACCCGCACCTGCTCGGCCTGCATCTGCGCCAGGGACGACGCGGTCAGCAAGGGCCCGCCGTCGAGGTGGAGGCGGGCGAACGTCAGCAGGTCGGACATCGTCGAGGCGATGAGGCCGGCGGGCCCGATGGCGCGGGGAAGTTGCCACTGCCGCACGGGAATCGTCCGGTCATCCTCGACCACGTGGCCGACGGCGGCCGAACGCAGCAGCGCCTCCTCCGGAAGGGTGATGGTGTCGGCCAATCCGAGTGGGTCGAACACCAGATCCCGCATGGCGGCGTCCCACACCTGCCCGGTGACCTGCTCGACGACCCGGCCGGCCAGGCTGAAACCCGAGTTGCAGTACGACCAGGTGGCGCCGAGCGGCGAGTTCTGGGCGACATCGGCCAACTGGGCGACATAGTGGGCCAGGCAGTCGTCGCCGCGCCCGGTGTCGACGATGACATCGCCGTCGATGCCACTCGTGTGGGTGAGTAGGTGACGAAGGCTCACCCGATCGGTGACGTCCGGATCGCCGAGGTCGAGTTCGGGCAACACCGCCGATACCGGCTTGTCCAGGTCCAGCCGGCCGTCCTGGACCAGCCGCAGCACCGCCGTCGTGACGAAGACCTTGGTGATGGAGCCCAGGTGGAACACGGAATCGCGGCGTACGGGCGCGTCGGTTCTCACGTTCAGCACACCGGTCGCGGCGACCCCGGTCCAGCCGGGGGCGGAGATCCCCAGTACGGCGCCCGGCACACCGTGCCGCCGGGCCAGTTCGTCGAGCCTGCTCTGCCAGTGCTCCATGTGCTGCACCGGAGGGAGCATACGGACGGCGCGGGTTGCCCCGCGCCGTCCTGTCAGGTCACTCCAGAGCCTTTAGCCCTTGTATTGCGCGAACGTTCGGGTGAAATCCCAGGCGTTCTGGGCGACGCCCGAGCAGGTGTCGTCGTTCGGGTAGGCGCCGGGGCACGGGCGGTCCCGGTTGGCCGACCAGAAGGTGAACCGGCCGAGATGGTGCTGGTTGGCGTAGCCCAGCATGGTCTGGGCGTTGGCCACCGTCACCCGCTCGTTGTTGTCGGTGATGCCGTTCATCGAGGACAGGCCGCTGTGCCGGTAGGCAACGTCGTCGCTGTAGTGGTACGCGTCGCGCACCGCCCGTTCCAGGCCGTCGGTGGCCTGTGCGGTCAACATGGCCATATCCTGGCCGGCGCCGCCGAAGTCGAACGGCATGATCGTCCAGACGTCCACGGTCAGGCCGGAGTTGGCCGCCCGGGTGATCAGGTCGTTGCCCGGGCCGGTCTTGCCGCTGCCGATCGTGACGTAGATGGCGATGCCGGCGTTGTTGGCCCGGATGATCTTCAGCGCGTCCACCATCCGCTGCTGGTAGGTGGCGTTGCCGTAGACGTCGCCCTCGAAGTCGAGGTCGATCCCCTTCAGGCCGTAGGTGTTGATCACCTTCTGGTACGCGGCGGCCAAGTCGCCGGCGCTGTTGCAGGAGGCTTCCAGCTTGTTGCCGTTGGCCCCGCCGAAGGACGGCACCACGTCACCGCCCGCGGCGCGGATGGTGTTGATGGTGTTCTGGTCCACGCCACCGGTCAGCGGCCGGCCGCCGTCCCACATCGGGTTGCAGTACCCGTTGTTGAGCACGAACGCCATCGTGAACCACTTGACGCCGGTGGCGTTCATGATCGTGCGCGGGTCCGGCGGGCTGCCCCAGCCGTTGTAGTAGTACGGCGCGACGGCCATCGCCCCGTTCGGCGGCGGCGGGGGCGGCGGCGGGGGAGTGGTGCCGCCGCCGGGGGCCGCCCAGGTCTGGTTGGCCGAGCCGGCGCAGTCCCAGATCTGCAGCAGGGTCCCGTTGGCCGAGCTGTTGTTGGTGGCGTCCAGGCACTTGCCGAGGGCCTGGATCGCGCCGTTGGCGCCGATCGTCCACTGCTGCGCGGCGGAGCCGTTGCAGTCCCAGATCTGCACCTTGGTGCCGTTGGCCGGATTGGCCCCGGCCACGTCGAGACACTTGCCCAGGGCCTGGATGCTGCCGTCGGAGCCGGTGGTCCACTGCTGCGCGGCACTGCCGTTGCAGTCGTAGAGCTGGACCGCGGTGCCGTTGGCGCTGTTGGCCCCGGCGATGTCGACGCACTTGCCGCCGAAGCCGGTGATCGCGCCGGTCGCGGCGGACGCCGTGCCGGGCAGCAGCACGGTGGCGATCGCGGCCACCCCGGCCAGCAGCGTGACGGACTTGGAGATCATGAGACCGTCCACTTCTGGTTGGCGGAACCGGCGCAGTCCCAGATCTGCAGCCGGGTTCCGTTGGCGGAGCTGTTGTTCGAGGCGTCGAGGCACTTGCCCAGCGCCCGGATCGAGCCGTCGCCCGGACGGGACCAGTTCTGCGCGGCACTGCCGTTGCAGTCCCACAGCTGGACCACGGTTCCGTTGGCCGAGTTCGCGCCGGCGACGTCCAGGCACTTGCCCAGCGAGCGCATCGTGCCGTCGGAGCCGGCTGACCACTGCTGCGCGGTGCTGCCGTTGCAGTCGTAGAGCTGGACGGCGGTGCCGTTGGCGCTGTTGGCCCCGGCCACGTCCACGCACTTGCCGCCGATGCCGGTGATCGTGCCGCCGGCGGGAGGCGGCGGCGGGTTGCCGCCGCCACCGACGAAGGTGGTGGCGAGCTGCTGGCCCAGCGAGACGGCGCTGCCGTGGCTCTCGATCGGGTTCACCTTGGAGTGCGGGAACACGATGTACGTGACGCCGCTGGCGGTGCCGCCGTTGCGCGGGTCGGGATTGATGCCCAGCGACTGCGCCGTGGCGTAGGAAGCCTCGCCGATGATGCCGGTGGGGCCGGTGTCGCCGACGACCGCGTAGGTCACCTGGTTGTTGTAGATCACCGCCACCACCGCGCCGCCGTCGATGCCGGCCGTGCGGTAGTCCCAGATGCCCGATGGGCTCGGCAGCACGATGTACGGCAGCTGCGCGGCGTTGAGCGGCTGGTCGTTGGACGTGTGGAAAGCGGTGTCCGGGTAGAAGCAGCAGTCGGTCTGCTCGTTGCACTGCGAGGTCCGCACGCCGTCGCAGTCGACGTCCATGTCGCCCTTGAAGAACACGGCGCCATTGGCCTGGCAGACCGGGATGCTGCCGCCCTGGCCCTCGTCGGTGGCGTAGGTGCCGTGCGAGATCTGCTGGCAGTTGGTCACCTTGGCCAGCAGCTGGCCGGCCGACGGGCCGCCCGGGTCGGAGGCCATGGCCGGCGCGGTGCTCATGGCGAACATGGGCAACGCCAACAACAAGCCGGCGAGCACAACCAGAATTCGCTTGCGCATCAGCTGTTCACCGCCCACTTCTGGTTGGCGCCGCCGCCGCAGTCCCAGACCTGCAACCGAGTGCCGTTGGCCGAGCTGTTTCCGCTGGCGTCAAGGCACTTGTTGGCCTGGACATTGACGATGTCGTTGGCCGCGGACACGGCCCAGTTCTGCGCGCCGGACCCGTTGCAGTCGTAGAGCTGGACGACGGTGCCGTTGGCGACGCCTCCGCCGGAGACATCCAGGCATTTGCCCAGGGCGCGGATGGTGCCGTCACCGGGGCGCGACCATTGCTGCGCCGCGGTGCCGTTGCAGTCGTAGAGCTCCACCGGGGTTCCGTTGGCGCTGTTGGCGCCGGCCACGTCGACGCACTTGCCGCCAAGGCCGGTGATCGTGCCACCGCCGCCCGGCGGCGGGCCGTTGTCGCCGGTGGTCACGTGCACGTAGTCCACGACCAGGCGGCCCGGGAACGGCGTGTTGCCGTCCGGGTTGCCCGGCCAGTAGCCGCCGACGGCCAGGTTCATGATGATGAAGAACGGGTGGTCGAACACCCACCGGTTGCCGTTGATGTCGGCCGGAGTCCTTGTCTCGTAGGCGTTTCCGTCCACGGACCACACGATCTTGTTGGGCGACCAGTCGACCGCGAAGGTGTGGAAGCCGTCGGCGAAGGACTGTCCGCCGGGCAGCGAGTAGCCGGCGCCGACGCCGCCGGAGCCGGAGTAGCCGGGGCCGTGGATGGTGCCGTGCACGGTGCCGGGCTCGAAGCCGACGTTCTCCATGATGTCGAGCTCGCCGCTGTTGGGCCAGCCGACGTTCGGATCGCCGATGTTGTCGCCCAGCATCCAGAACGCCGGCCACATGCCCTGGCCGCGCGGGATCTGCATGCGGGTCTCGAAGTGGCCGTAGGCCTGGGTGAAGCGCTGCGCGGTGTTCAGCCGGGCCGAGGTGTACTGGCACGGGCCGTACCAGCAGTTGTTGCCGCCCTCGCGCTTGGCCGTGATCACCAGGTGGCCCTGGCCGTCCAGCGCGCCGTTGGCGTTGCCGGCGGTGTACCACTCCAGCTCGTGGTTGTTGACGTTGTCGCCCGTCTCGTACTGCCACTTGCTGCCGTCGGCGGCGGCGCCCGCGGGGCCGTCGAAGTCGTCGGTGAAGGTGGCGGCCGCCGGCGCGGCGGGCGCGGCCGAGGCCGTCAGTCCCAAGGGGACGATCGTGGTGGCCGTGAGAACCGCGGCCAGCAGGAGGTGTCTGTGTCTGCGCATGATGGGGTCTCGCCTCTCGGGGAACGTCAGTTCACACCGCAGGAGGCACCGGCCGAGGGCGGATCTCGGCTGTGTGCGGCGGTTTTGCTTGCAGGGTCGCGAAATCGGTCGGTGGCAGGGATCGAATTCCAACGGGCACAGGGGTTTGCACCGTCGGTGCGACGAGTATCGGAGGCCGGGACCGGCTTTGGCAATGGTTTGTCGGCCAGTTTGGCCAAGACTAGGAACAAGTCCCGTGGCGTCAAGATCAACTAGGACGCGCGGAGAGCCCGCCCGGCGCTGTCGTCGCGCCGGGCGGGAACCGAGAAACGCTTACATGTCAGGCAGTGGTGACATGTACATAGTCGACGACGAGCTTGGCCGGGAACGGCGTGCTGCCGTTGGGGTCGCCCGGCCAGTAGCCGCCGACCGCCAGGTTGAGGATGATGAAGAAGCCGTGGTTGAACGCCCAGCTCTTGCCGCCGAGGTCGGCCGGCGTGCGGGTCTGGTAGGCGTGGCCGTCCACCGACCACACGATCTTGTTGGGCGACCAGTCCACCGCGTAGGTGTGGAAGCCGTCGGCGAAGACGGGTCCGCTGTAGCCGGCCCCGATGCCGCCGGAGCCGGAGTAGCCGGGGCCGTGAATGGTGCCGTGCACGGTGTTCGGCTCGAAACCGACGTTCTCCATGACGTCGATCTCGCCGCAGTTGGGCCAGCCGGCGCTGCCGATGTTGGTGCCCAACAGCCAGAACGCCGGCCACATGCCCTGGCCGCGCGGGATCTGCATGCGGGTCTCGACATGCCCGTACTGGGCGGTGAACTTGCCGGAGGTGTTCAGGCGGGCCGAGGTGTACTGGCACGGGCCGTACCAGCAGGTGTGGCCGCCCTCCTTCTTGGCCGTGATCACGAGGTGGCCGTTGCCGTCGAGCGCCCCGTTGGCCGCGCCGGACGTGTACCACTCGCGTTCGTGGTTGTTGACGTTGTCGCCGGTCTCGTAGTTCCACCGGCTGCTGTTCGCGGCGCTGCCCGCGGCACCGTTGAAGTCCTCGGTGAATGTCGCGGTCAGCTGTGGCTGCGCGCCGGCGGTCGCCGGGCTCACGCAGGCGAACACCGCCGCGGCGGCGGCCGCGAGAGCGACCGCGGCCCGACGGGATCGGGCAAGTGACGTCATTGTCGCCTCCAGGTCGAACCAACGACGCGTCGCAGGAGGCGGCAGCGCTCACCGTATGTGAGCGGCCCACGACGAGTCGTGCAGGGAGGTCTACGGTAGCAACGGACATACTTCACGGCTAGATGCAAGTCGCGACATATGTCCCGTGACTCGCGGGGGTCTACGGGTGGAGCAGGATGACGTCGCGGCTGAAGTAGCGGAAGCCGACGCTGTAGTACAGGCCGCGGGCGCTGGGGTGTTGGGCGGCGCCGAGGCAGGCGACGGTCATCTGCGTGGCCCCGGCGTCGCGGGCCACCTGCATGCCGTGCAGCAGCAACGCCCGGCCCAGACCACGCCGCCGATAGCCGGGATGCGTGCCGACCGGCTCGAACTCGGCGGTCTTGTTGACCTCGTCCAGCCACATCACCGCCGAGGCGGCCATGGTTCCGTCCGGCGCCTCGACCAGCACGTGCAGATCACCGCGATACGGCGGCGTGGCACGCAGATCTTCGTAGGCGTCGACCGTGTACGGCGACAGCGGCCAAGCGTCCACATGGGCCTGAACGACCGCCGCGGGCCTGACCTCGTCGGCGTTGCGGAACCGGAATCCCGGTGGCAGCAAGGGATTCTCGATGTCGTGCAGGTCCCGCACGTTGAGCTGCGTCCACGAGCCGACCGAGTCCGGCTCGGTCTCGTAGCCGTGCGCGGCCCACCGCGCCAACCCGAACTCGTCGGCGGCCTGGACCACCACCGAGCGCTCGACGCCGGCGGCCACGCCGTCGTACCAGTCGATCACCTCATCGACCAGCGCGGCGTGGTCGGGATGGACCTGGATGACCAGATTGGCGCCGGTGACCTGCTTGACGGTGCCGTCCCGCCGCCGGACCTGGTGCGGCAGCTGGACCCACCCCCACGCGACCAGGTCGTCACCGGCGAACCACAGCCGGCGTCCCCAGGTCGCGCCATGGACGGCGTGCCCCCGGCCCCAGTTCCAGGCCAGTTCCCCGAAGGACGCGTCGCTGTTCACGAGGTCGAGTCGGACGGCCGTGATCCGCTGGGCCAGCCCCTGCATGAGCCGCACGTCGGCCGCGGTCAGGAGATCCATGGCCGGCCACTGTGCCAGCGCGGTGCGGCCCCGTCGAACGATTAGTGCCTAGGCGACACTGCGCGGCGACTCGCGGGGATCGCCGCCGGCGTCCAGCAGCGCGGCCACCGGCAGGGTGGCGGCGCCGACGGCGACGGCGTCCGGGCCCAGCTGGCACAGCTCGATCGAGGTCTGCTCATAAGGATGCCGCAGCGCGTGCTCGGCGGTGGACTTCTTCACGCCCTCCAGCCATTGCTCGCCCATGGCCAGCCCGGCCCAGCCGCCGATCACGATGCGCTCCGGGTTGAACAGGTTGACCAGGTTGGCGATGCCCGCTCCGACGTAGCCGGCGGTGTCGTCCAACACCTTGGCCGCGATCTTGGAGCTGTCGGCCGCGGCGACCAGCGCGGCCAGCGCCGCCTGCTCGTCGGTGTCGACCGCGCCCCGGCCGCCGCGCGCCTTGCGGTACCGGTCGAGGATGCCCTCCGCGCCGATGTAGGCCTCCAGGCAGCCGCGCGCCCCGCAGCGGCACAGCCGGCCGCCGTAGACGATGGTGGTGTGACCCCACTCGCCGGCGCTGCTGCTGTAGCCCGCGTAGGTCTGGCCGTCGGTGATCACCGCCGCGCCCACCCCGGAGCCGACGAGCACGATCACCGCGTGCCGCGCGCCCCGGCCGGCGCCGAACCACATCTCGGCCTGGCCCTGCGTCTTGGCCCCGTTGTCCAGGAACAGCGGCAGCCGGATGCCCTGGTCGCGCAGCATGGACGGCAGCGGCACCGCGTCCCAGCCGATGGTCTGCGCGTGCACCAGGGTCCGGGTGCCCTTCTCCACCGTGCCGGGCACGCCGATGCCGACGCCCAGCACGCTGCTCTCGGTCACGTCGGCCGTCTCGATCACCTGGCGCAGGCCCTCGGCGGTGCGGGCGACCACCTCGGCCGGGTCCGGCTCGACCGAGTTCAGCGGCAGGTCGGCCGCGGCCAGCCGGGTCATCGACAGGTCGAACAGCTCCACCTTGACCCCGGTCTCGCCGACGTCGATGCCGACCACGTGGGCGTACTTCGGATCCACGCGCAGCAGCACCCGGGGCCGTCCGCCGTCGGACTCCACCAGGCCCGCCTCCACGATCAGCCGATCCTCGACCAGCTCGGCGGTCACGTTGCTGACGGTGGCCGCGGACAGGCCGGTGAGCTGGCTCAGCTCGTGCCGGCTCAGCGGCCCGTCGAAGAACAGCTTCGACAGCAGCGTGGACCTGTTGTGGCGGCGAAGATCGCGAACCGTGGTGCGCTTTGGTTCCATGGGGTGCCCATCGACGGTGGGGACATCTGCGTGACAGGATGCCGGACCGACTAAGTTAGCGCCATAATTTAACACCGTAAGAAACCCGGTCGGGCCATCCAGCCGGCGCGGACCACCCTGGAGTGTCCCGGCCACCCGAGGCTAGCCGACCGTTCACAACCGTGGACGTTCGGCTCCGGCCGATCCGGCCGTTTACGCCGTTCGTCGCCGGACTCCGGCCTGTTCACCTGACCGAACGGACCGCGAAGTCAGCACTCTGGGTGTCTACACCATCGCGCTGGGTGCGAGTAGGCTGCCGACGGTCAAGTCGGTCCGGACGTGCGGCGACCGTCCTAGCCTGCCGTTTTGTTCAAGGCTTAAATTTAGGGTTAATTTTGTGACCGCTCCGTTATTGACGTGAGTTGGGACACGCAGGTTGACTCTGCCGCAACACGCGCCGCGCGGGCGGCGCACACGGCCCACCCTCCTCGCAAACGACAAGGAGGACCCATGCGCGTCAGTCGCAGAGTGGTCTTCGCAGTAGCCGGCAGTCTCATGGCGGCCACCGCCCTCACCGCGTGCGGTGGCGGCGGTTCGACCGCGAAGGGCAACGCGGACGGCGTGCTGAACGTCGGCATGCCCAACGGCCCCCAGACGGACAACAACAACCCGTACCTGTCCTCGTCGGCGGCCAGCTCGCTCGGCTACCGGTTCGTGATCTTCGAGCCGTTGGCGATGATCAACCGGGTCAAGCCGACGGATCCGGCCCAGCCCTGGCTGGCGACCAAGTTCGACTGGTCGAACAACTACCAGACGCTGACCATGACGGTGCGCGACAACGTCAAGTGGTCCGACGGCCAGGCGTTCACCGCCGACGACGTCAAGTACACGTTCGACCTGCTCAAGGCCACCCCCGGGCTCAACCACAACGCGATCCCGTTCGGTGACACCACGGTGTCGGGCAACCAGGTGACCGCGACGTTCACCAGCCCGCAGTTCGTGAACGAGTACAAGATCCTCACCGACACGCCGATCGTGCCCAAGCACCAGTGGTCGACGTTCAAGGACCCGGCCACCGACCCGGTCAAGGACCCGGTGGGCACCGGCCCGTACAAGTTGAAGACCTTCACGCCGCAGACCGTCACCCTCGACGTGCGCGACGACTACTGGCAGGACAAGGGCCAGGTGAAGGAGCTGCGCTACACCTCCTACACCGACAACAACGCGCAGGCCACCGCGCTGGCCACCGGCGCGTGCGAGTGGGCCTTCGCCTACATCCCCAACGCCAAGCAGGTCTTCGTCAGCAAGGACCCGGCGCACTACCAGCTGTACTTCCCGGCCGACATGGCGTTGCACGGCTTGTGGTTCAACACCCAGAAGGCGCCGTTCAACGACCCGACGCTGCGCCAGGCGATCAACATGGTGATCAACCGCCAGGACATCTTCAACCAGGGTGAGTCCGGCTACTTCTACCCGGCGGTCACCAACATCACCGGCATCCCGACCCCGGCCGGCGAGTCGTTCATCGCGCCGGAGTACAAGGGCAAGGACGTCAAGATCGACATTGACGGGGCCAAGCAGAAGCTGACCCAGGCCGGCTACACCTTTGACGGCAACACGCTCAAGGACAAGACCGGCGCGCCGGTCAAGATGACCCTGAGCGACCCGGCCGGCTGGTCCGACTACCAGACCGACCTGGAGATCATCAAGGACAACGTGGCCAAGCTCGGCATCACCGCGACGGTCGACAAGGCCAACCAGGACGCCTGGACCAAGGACGTCGACACCGGCAACTTCGACGCCGTGATGCACTGGACCGACGGCGGCGCCACCCCGTACCAGCTGTACAAGTCCATCATGGACGGTGACCTGTACAAGCCGACCGGCACCCCGGGCGTCAACGGCAACTACGGCCGCTTCCAGAACGCCGACGCCACGGCCGCGCTCAAGGCCTACGCGGCTGCCGCCGACGACGCCGGCCGCGCCGCCGCCCTGAACACCATCCAGAAGATCTTCGTCGACAACATGCCGATCATCGCGACGTCCGCGGCCAACCTCGGCGGCGAGTTCAGCTCCAAGAACTGGACGGGCTGGCCGACCACGGACAACCCGTACGCCGCGGGGCAGCCGACCCAGCCGACGGCTCTTCCCCTCATCCTGAAGTTGAGGCCGGCCGCCTGACATGACTGACAAGACCGGCGAGGTCGTCCTGGAAGTAGACGGTCTCAGCAAGCACTTCCCGGTTCGCCGTAGAGGCCGGGAGCTACTGACCCGCAAGGCACGCAGCGTGCACGCGGTCGACGACGTCAGCTTCACGCTGCGCCGCGGCCACGTGACGGCGATGGTGGGCGAGTCCGGTTCGGGCAAGTCCACCGTGGCCAGACTGCTGGCCCAGCTGCACCACCCCACCTCGGGCGAGATCCGCTTGCACGGCAAGCGGGTCAACGTCAGAAGCGGGCGCCGGTTCCGGAATTACGTCCGGCAGGTGCAGATGATCTTCCAGGACCCCTTCGGCTCCCTGAATCCCGTGCACACGGTGCGCTACCACCTGACCAGGTCGTTGCGCATCCACGGCAACGCGGGCGAAAATCTCGAGGAGTCGCTGCGTGAGCTGCTGACCCGGGTGCAGCTCACGCCGCCGGAGCGCTACCTCGACAAGTTCCCGCACGAGCTGTCCGGCGGGCAGCGCCAGCGCGTGGCCATCGCCCGCGCGCTCGGCGCCGACCCGGAGGCGCTGCTGGCCGACGAGCCGGTGTCCATGTTGGACGTCTCCATCCGGCTCGGCGTGCTCAACCTGTTGCGGGACCTCAAGGAACGCCTCAACCTGGCGATCCTGTACATCACGCACGACATCGCGTCGGCCCGCTACTTCGCCGACGACACGGTGGTCATGTACGCGGGCCGGATGGTGGAGGGCGGCGACAGCGAGACCGTCACCCAGAATCCGGCCCACCCGTACACCCAGCTGCTGATCGACTCGGCCCCCGACCCCGACCGGCCCGCCCGGGCCGACGAGGTCGGGGGCGAGCCGCCCAGCCTGGTCCGCCCGCCGCAGGGCTGCCGGTTCAACCCGCGCTGCCCGCACGTGATGGCGCGGTGCAAGACGGAAGTGCCGCCTCGGCTGGAGATCGGCGACCGGCCCGGCCACTGGGCCGCCTGCTGGCTCTACGCCGAAGGCGTGCAGAAGCCCGCGGAGGTGGCCGGATGAGCTTTCTCCTGCGGCGCATCGTGTTCTACGTCTTCACGGCGTGGGCCGCGATCACCATCAACTTCTTCGTGCCGCGGCTGATCCCCGGCGACCCGGTGCAGGCGCTGATCTCCAAGCAACGCGGCCAGCTCAACGCCGACGCCATCCACTCCCTGTACGTCCTGTTCGGACTGGACAAGCAGGATCCGCTGTGGCACCAGTACGTGGAGTACCTCGGCCAGCTGCTGCGCGGCGACCTCGGTCTGTCGTTCACCTTCTTCCCGTCGCCGGTGTCCGAGGTGATCAGCTCCAGCCTGCCGTGGACGCTGGCGCTGGTCGGCGTGACCACTGTGTGCAGCTTCATGATCGGCACCGGCCTCGGCGTGCTGGCCGGCTGGCGCCGTGGCAGCTGGGTCGACCTGGTGCTGCCGGTGACGACCTTCATCTCCTCGGTGCCGTACTTCTGGTTCGGCCTGATCATGATCGAGCTGCTGGCCGGCCCGAGCAGCTTCTTCCCGTCCTCCGGCGGCTACGACCCCGGCGTCGTGCCCGGCTGGGACCTCGGCTTCATCGGCAGCGCGGTGCAGCACAGCCTGCTGCCGGCGCTGACCATCCTCATCTCGTCGATGAGCGGCTGGATCCTCAGCATGCGCAACATGATGGTGACGGTGTCCTCCGAGGACTACATCACCGTCGCGCACGCCAAGGGGCTGACCGATCGTCGAGTGATGCTCGGTTACGCCGCGCGCAACGCGCTGCTGCCCAACGTGTCCGGCTTCGCGCTGTCGCTCGGCCTGATCGTCGGCGGCACGCTGCTGGTGGAGATCGTGTTCTCCTACCCGGGCGTGGGCTTCCAGCTGTTCCAAGCGGTCGGGGCCAAGGACTACCCGCTGATGCAGGGCATCTTCCTGATCATCACGCTGTCCGTGCTGGCCGCCAACTTCATCGCCGACCTGGCGTACCTGGTGCTCGACCCGCGCACCCGCAAGGAGGGCTGAGCCGTGGCCATCTCCACCGTCGATCTACAGGTCGCCGCCGGCGAGGCCGCGCCGACCCCGCGGCCGGCCAAGCGACAGAAGTTCCGCTTCATCGCCAACACCAAGACGCTGATCGGCCTGATCATCCTCGGCTTCTACGTGCTGCTGGCGATCTTCGGCCCGATGCTGGCGCCGTACGACCCGGACGCCCGCGGCGACGTGCTGATGTCGCCGCCCACCGGCGCGCACTGGTTCGGCACCACGCACCTCGGCCA
This sequence comes from Kutzneria sp., assembly GCA_036403095.1. GTDB lineage: Bacteria > Actinomycetota > Actinomycetes > Mycobacteriales > Pseudonocardiaceae > Kutzneria. Next base: position 29,759 of record DASWRQ010000084.1, read on the forward strand.
GGACATCTTCAGCCAGGTGCTGTCCGGCGCCCGCGGCGTGGTCTACGTCGGCCTGCTGGCCGGCCTGGTGGCGACCGCGCTGGCCGTGATCATCGGCGTCAGCTCGGGCTACCTGGCCAACACCGGCGGCGAGGCGCTGTCCGCGCTGTCCAACGTGTTCCTGGTGATCCCGGCGCTGCCGCTGATCATCATCGTGGCCTCCATCCTGCCGACGGTCAGCAACACGATCATCGGCCTGGTCATCGGCCTCACCTCGTGGGCCTGGGGCGCACGGGTGCTGCGCGCGCAGACGTTGTCCTTGCGCGGCCGCGACTACGTGGACGCGGCCAGGGCCACCGGCGAGTCCTCCTGGCGGATCATCTTCTTCGAGCTGCTGCCCAACCTGACCGCGGTCATCGCCTCCGGCTTCGTCGGCACGGTGATCTTCGCCGTGCTCTCGGAGATCACGCTGGCCTTCATCGGCGTCTCCGACCCGACCGACTGGAACTGGGGCACCATCCTGTTCTGGGCGCAGAGCGAGCAGGCGCTGGCCCAGGGCGCGTGGTGGTGGTTCGTGCCGGCCGGGCTGGCCATCGCGGTGCTGGGCACGGCGCTGTCCCTGATCAACTTCGGCATCGACGAGATCGTCAACCCCCGGCTGCGCAACGCCGGCCGGATCAAGGGCAAGTCGGTGCGCATGCGGATCGGCTTCACGCCGGTGCTGGGCAAGGAGAACCGCTGATGGCCGAGCCACTCATCGAGATCAAGAATCTCAACGTCGACTACGGCCTCGGCGACGAGGCGGTGCACGCGGTCAGCGACGTCACCCTGACGCTCAACCGCGGCGAGGTGCTGGGCCTGGCCGGCGAGAGCGGCAGCGGCAAGTCCACGCTGGCCTACGGCATGACCCGGCTGCTGCCGCCGCCCGGGGTCGTGGCCGGCGGCGAAGTGATCTACCACGACCCGGAGCTCGGCCCGTACGACGTGCTGTCGCTGACCAACAGCGAGCTGCGCGAGTTCCGCTGGGCCGAGACCTCGATCGTGTTCCAGGGCGCGATGAACTCGCTCAACCCGGTGCACCGCGTCGGCAGCCAGCTCACCGACGCGATCAAGGCCCACGAGCCGCGGGGCAGCAAGCAGGCCCGGCTGGCCCGGGCCCGCGAGCTGCTCACCCTGGTCGGCATCCCGTCCGACCGGATGGACAGCTACCCGCACCAGCTCTCCGGCGGCATGCGCCAGCGCGTGATGATCGGCATGGCGCTGGCGCTGGAGCCCAAGGTCGTCATCATGGACGAGCCGACCACCGCGCTCGACGTGGTGATGCAGCGGCAGATCCTGGGCGAGCTGGTGCAGCTGCGCGAGCGGCTGGGCTTCTCGGTGCTGTTCATCACCCACGACCTGTCGCTGCTGGTGGAGTTCTCCGACCGGATCGCCATCATGTACGGCGGCCGGATCGTGGAACAGGCCCCGGCCAAGGAGATCTACACCGACTCGTACCACCCCTACAGTGCCGGACTGCTCGGCTCCTTCCCCGCGCTGCGCGGGCCCAAGCGGGAGCTGACGGGCATTCCGGGGTCGCCGCCGGACCTGCGGGCGATGCCGACCGGGTGCGCTTTCCACCCTCGGTGCCCCAAATCCTTCGAGCCGTGCGCCCGGGACCTCCCGGTGCTCGGCACGCCCGACGTGACCGGTGGTTCGGACAGAGAGGTGGCCTGCTGGCTGCACCCTGTCCGCTGACCCCGCGTACCGACACTGGAGGAGAAACACGATGGAAACCACCGCCGCTGCGGTCGAGGCCGATCTCATCGCCAGCCTGCCGGCCGACTTCCGTTGGGGCGTGGCCACTTCCGCGTACCAGATCGAGGGGGCGGTCGACGAGGACGGTCGCACACCGTCCATCTGGGACACCTACTGCCGGGTGCCGGGCATGGTGCACAACGGTGAGAACGGCGACGTGGCCTGCGACCACTACCACCGGATGCCCGCGGACGTCGCGCTGATCAAGGAACTCGGCGTCGACACCTACCGGTTCTCCGTAGCGTGGCCCCGGGTTCAGCCGCGCGGCGCCGGCCCCGTCAACGAGAAGGGGCTGGCCTTCTACGACCGGCTCGTCGACGAGCTGCTGGCGCAGGGCATCGACCCGTGGGTGACGCTGTACCACTGGGACCTGCCGCAGGAGCTGGAGGACGCCGGCGGCTGGCCGGTGCGCGACACCGCCTACCGGTTCGCCGACTACGCGATGATGGTGTTCGACAAGCTCCAGGACCGGGTGCGGATCTGGACCACGCTGAACGAGCCGTGGTGCACCGCGATGCTGGGCTACTCCGAGGGGCGGCAGGCGCCGGGCCGGCAGGAGTTCCCGGCCGCCATCGCCGCCGTGCACCACCTGCTGCTGGGACATGGCCTTGCCACGCAACGAATGCGCGAGGCGGCGACGTCGCCCATCGAGCTCGGCATCACGCTGAACATGGGGTCCTCGTACCCCGCGACCGACAGCGCCGCCGACCGGGAGGCCGCTCGCCGGGCCGACGGCCTCGGCGCGCGGATCTACCTCGACCCGCTGCGCTACGGCCGTTACCCCAAGGACGTCGTCGCGGATCTGCTCCAGCGCGGCGTCGAGATTCCCGTCAAGGACGGCGACCTGGAGATCATCTCGGCCCCGATCGACGTGCTCGGCGTGAACTACTACTCCAGCCACCGGTATTCCGGCGTCGACGAGAACGGCGAGTCCCGCGACGCCGACGGTGTGCCGGTGACCCGGGCCGTGCTGGCCGGCCTGCCCGTCACCGACATGGGCTGGGAGATCGTGCCGTCCGGCTTCACCGACCTGTTGGTGCGCCTGGGCCGCGACTACCCCGGGCTGCCCATGGTGATCACCGAGAACGGCGCGGCCTACGCCGACCAGGCCGACGCCGCCGACTTCGTGCAGGACGACGACCGGGTCGCCTACTTCCAGTCCCACATCGGCGCCGTCGCCGCCGCCCGCCAGGCCGGCGCCGACGTGCGGGGCTACTTCGCCTGGTCGCTGATGGACAACTTCGAGTGGTCCTACGGCTACGCCAAGCGCTTCGGGATCGTCCGCGTCGACTACGAGACCCAGCAGCGGACCCTGAAGGCCAGCGCCCTGTGGTACCGAGACACCATCCGCCGCGTTCGAGCTGTTTAATGGCGCCGCCTCCGGCGGCGCGGCTCGGCCCCCGGGTAGCCGATGCCTCGCCCTTGCTGGATTT
>DASWRQ010000085.1:0-1868 GCA_036403095.1 Kutzneria sp.
GGAGAACATCCACAGCTTGTCGTGGTTGATCGAGTGCGGGCTGCCGTCGTGGGCGATGCAGCCGGTGTTGTCGCCGCCGGTGCCGCAGAAGACCAGCTGGGTCAGCCCGGCCGACTTGAGGATCGGCATCGCGGTGTTGGCGGGGTCGTCGTCCGCGGCGCCGTCGAGCGCGATCCGCACCTTGACGCCACGGGCCTGCGCCGCCTTGATCGCCTCGGCGAGCGCGGGCCGGGTCCAGCTGAAGAGGGAGATGTGGATCTCCGCCCCGGCCGGGGTGCCGTTGGTCAGCTGGACCAGCCGCGTTTCGATCGAGTGGTCGCGGTCGCCGTTCTCGGGCGGGTTGTTGAAGATCGCTTCCATGCCGGTGGCGTCGGCGGCCACCGGCGCCGAAGCGGCGTGCGCGACGCCGCTGCCGGCCAGCGCGAGCAGCGCGCCGACGGCCACGGTGAGCGCCTTGAACTTGGGGGCCATGTCGTCCTCCCGGTCGGAAGGACCCAAGCTCGCAAGGCGGTGTACAAGATCCGTACACCCGGACGTTGCCGCGCATACACGACGAAAGGGGCGTCCGGGCAGCCGGAACCCGACTCTTGGCGGGTTCCGCCCATCCGGACCGCAGAGGACGCTTCTCCTGGCTCCCACGGGCGGAGCCGGGAAAGGACGACCTCCATGAGATCGAGGGTGCTTTCTGCTGCGCTCGGCGTGGCCATCGGCCTGCTGGGCACAGTCGCCGTCGCCGCGCCGGCCGAGGCCGCCGCGGGCTGCGGTGACCAGATCGTCGGCAACGGCGGGTTCGAGAGCGGCACCACGCCGTGGACCCAGACCAGCGGCGTCATCTCCGCCGCCACCACTGCGGAACCCGCGCACGGCGGGACGATGATCGCCTGGCTGGACGGCACCGGCAGCACGCACACCGACACCCTGTCCCAGTCGCTGACGCTGCCCGCCGGCTGCGCGTCGGCGACGCTTTCGTGGTGGTCGCACATCGACACCAAGGAGACGACGACCAGCACCAAGTACGACAAGCTGGTGGTCCAGGCGGGCACGGACACCCTGGCCAGCTACTCGAACCTCGACAAGAACACCGGCTACGTCCAGCGCACCGTGGACGTCTCCCGCTACCTCGGCCAGACCGTGACGCTGAAGATCACCGGCACCGAGGATTCCAGCCTGGCCACCAACTTCGTCCTCGACGACATCTCGCTGACCACGACCGGGACGAGCAACCCGCAGTCGCCGGTCGTCACCTCGCCGGGCGCCCAGAGCGGCGCAGTCGGCCAGGCCGCATCCCTCCAGATCCAGGCGAGCGACCCGCAGGGCGACGCGCTGACCTACAGCGCCACCGGCTTGCCCGCCGGCCTCGCGATCGGCACGAGCACGGGCAAGATCACCGGTACGCCGACCACCGCGGGCACGTCCTCGGTGACCGTGACGGCGCAGGACCCGGCCGGCAACAGTGGCACCGCCACCTTCACCTGGACGATCTCGGCCGCGCCCGCCGACTCGACGCGCACGCCGATCAACCCCGCCTACACGGTGAACCTGACTTCGAACACCGCCGGCGACACCTGGACCGGGCACCAGAGCGTCAGCTTCACCAACGGCTCGGCGACCGCGCTGCCCGAGGTGTACCTGCGGCTTTGGGACAACTACCACGGCAGCTGCCCGACGACACCGATCACCGTCACGAACGTCACCGGCGGCACGGCGTCCGCGTTGAGCGTGAACTGCACGGCCATGAAGATCACGCTGCCCACGCCGCTCGCCCAGGGCCAGTCCGCGACCATCGGGTTCGACCTGAAGATCGTCGTGCCCAGCGGCGCCGACCGGTTCGGCCACGACGGCGCGTTCAACATGATCGGCAACGCGCT
>DASWRQ010000086.1:0-11125 GCA_036403095.1 Kutzneria sp.
AACCCCTGACCCTCACACTGCCAGTGTGATGCGCTACCAGCTGCGCCACAGCCCCGAGCCGAGACTTGGAAACCCGGGTTGGTAGGTCCCTCATCTCGTGGTGCAAACACTACACGACGGGTCCGCGAGAAGTGAAATCGGGGGGTCGATGCCCGGGTTTGGGCTGGTCAGGGTGGTGAACGGCCCGGCACGCGGAGGTCGTGCCGGGCCGGGGAGTGGATCAACGAAGGGGGGTCAGGTGTTGAGCAGCTTGTCGAGCCACTGGGGATCCTGCAGGGCCTTGAGGTCGGTGGAGCCGTTGAGCACGGTGGGAGTGCCCTGGAGGTTGACGGGGGGCGCGGAGGCAGTGGTGACCTGCTGCTTGACGAGATTGTTGTAAGCCCCGTTGTTCACGTCGGTGGTGAACTGCGCGGCGGTGATGCCGAGGCGCTTGCCGAGCGAGATGAGCTGCTCGTTGGTGTAACCGGCCCCGCCCTCCTTGGGCTGCTGGGCGTAGAGCGAGGCGTGGAAGTCGGCGAACTTGCCCTGCTTGGCGGCGGCGATGGCGGCGTTGGCGGCAAGGAGTGAATAGCCGGGGGGATTGGTGTTGTTGTCGAGGATGTCCAACAGGTGGTAGCGAACCCGGAGCTTGCCGTCGGCGACGGCCTTGGCGATCTGGGCGGCGCTCTGCTTCTCGAGGTCCCCGCAGTAGGGGCAGGTGAAGTCCTCGTAGACGTCGATGGTGGCCTTGGCGCTGTCCGGCCCGGCGATCACGGTGCCGTCGTCGCCGACGGTGGCGGTGTACGCGCTGGCGGCCCTGGTGACGCCGATCGCGTCGGCGCCGTTGGCGGGCGGCGCGGACTGCCGGGTGTTGAGCACGACGCCGACGATCACGGCGATGGCGACCACGACCACGGCGGCGGTGCCGATGATGATGTTGCGCCGGTCGTTGCGCGCGCCACGGGCGGCCGCGACGGCCCGGGCGGCGTTGGCCTTGTTCTTGTCACGCTTGTTGTTCTGGGCCGCGCCCACGATGAACCGTCCTCCTCGTCGCGGCCGGCCAACCCGGCGGGCCTGGCGAAATGCTACCGATGGACCCTTAGCGCTACCTGAGAAGTCCTTTTCGCAACGCCGACAGGCACTGTTCGAGGGCCGCGGAAGCGGCCGGGATCAGGGGCGCGTAGCTGCCGAAAGAGTGCACGAGATGATCAAAACGGACGGTTTCGACGGGCACCCCGGCAGCGGCGAGGAGTCGGCCGTAGGCCTCGCCCTCGTCACGGAGCGGGTCGCGCCAGACGGTGGCGATGAAGGCCGGCGGCAGCCCGGACAGGTCACCGGCCAGCGCGGGGAAGAGCGTGGCGGGCGAGTCCTGGACATGCCCGGCGTAATACCCGAGGAAGGCCTGCATATCGGCGGTGGAAAGCACGGGCGCGTCGGTGTTCTCGGCGCGTGAGGGGAACTCGCCGACGCCGCCGACGGCCGGGTAGAGCAGCAGCTGGAAGCGAAGCGCAGGCCCGCCGGCATCCCGGGCGAGCTGAGTGAGCACGGCGGCGAGGTTGCCGCCGGCGCTGTCGCCGGCGACGGCGATCCGCGACGGGTCGCCGCCGATTTCACGGGCGTGCGCGCCGACCCACTGCAACACGGCAAAGGAATCGTCAACGGCGGCCGGGAAAGGGTGCTCGGGTGCCAGTCGATAATCGACCGAAACGACGATTGCCTGCGCGGAACGGCAGATTCGGCGGCACACATCGTCATGGGTGACCACGCTGGCAGTGCACCAGCCGCCGCCGTGCATGAAGACCACCACCGGCAGGTCGACCGCGCCGAGCACGGGCTTGTACACCCGAACGGGCACGGGCACCGTCATGTCGGTCACCTCGGCGACCTGGACCACGGGCTGCATGCGCTGCCAGCGCCGCTGGAGGTCGTCGCGGACCTGCACGACGTCGACGCCGGGCCCGGACACCCGGGGCACCGGGAAGGCGGCGATGAACTGCGCGAGTTCGGGATCGATGTGTGGCATACCGCTAAGGCTAGGCAACACTTCGCAAGGCTTTCCTCAGTACCTGGTCAATCCATTATCCTCCGAACGTGACCCAGGTTGACGAAACTGCGCTGAACGAGGTCGGCCACACCCACAACGACGTGTCCGGCGGCTGGCTGCGGCCGGCGGTGTTCGGCGCGATGGACGGTCTGGTGACCAACATCTCACTGGTCGCGGGGGTCGGCGGTGGCGGCGCGAGCGCGCACGTCATCGTGCTGACCGGCATGGCCGGCCTGGTCGCCGGCGCCTTCTCGATGGCGCTGGGCGAATACGCCTCCGTGCAGACGCAGAACGACTCGGTGCAGGCCGAGGTGGCGGTCGAGCGCCGGGAGCTGCGGGAGAATCCGGCCGCGGAAAAGGCCGAGCTGGCGCAGATGTTCGCGGAAATGGGTCTCTCCGAGGAAACCGCCAACCAGGTGGCGGAGGAAATCCACGCGGACGAGGAATTGGCCGTCCGGGTCCACATCGAGCAAGAGCTGGGCGTCAATCCGAACGACCAGCCGTCTCCGCTCGTCGCGGCGGTCTCCTCGTTCCTGTGCTTCTCGATCGGCGCCCTGTTCCCCCTGCTGCCGTTCCTGTTCGGCTGGGAGTCACTGCTGACCGGCCTGGGCATCGGCGGCATCGGCCTGTTCGCGGCGGGCGCGGTGGTGGCCCGCTTCACGACTCGCCCGTGGTGGTGGAACGGTCTGCGCCAGCTGCTGTTCGGCGTGGTGGCGGCGGGCGCGACCTACCTGGTCGGTCTGCTGATCGGCGTGACTGCGGCAGGCTAGCGGGGTGCGACTCCCCGATCTCCCGGTCCGCGCGGTCCTCGACGAGCTGAACGCCGCCCTCGCCCGGCACGGCACAGCCGTGCTGGTGGCCCCGCCGGGGACCGGAAAGACGACTTTGGTGCCGCTGGCGCTGCCAGGTCGGGTTCTCGTCGCGGAGCCGCGCCGGCTGGCCGCTCGGGCCGCGGCGGCCCGGATGGCCGAGCTGCTGGGCGAACCGGTCGGCGGCACGGTCGGCTACGCGGTCCGCGGCGACCGCCGAACCTCGAAGCAGACGCGGGTCGAGGTCGTCACGAGCGGCCTGCTGCTCCGCCGTCTCCAGCACGATCCCGAGCTCACCGGTGTCGACGTCGTGCTGCTGGACGAGTGCCATGAGCGCCATCTCGACGCAGATCTCCTGCTGGCGCTGCTGCTGGACGCCCGCGAGGGCCTCCGACCGGACCTCAAGGTGCTGGCGACCAGCGCCACGGTCGCGGCGCAGCGCCTCGCGCAGATCCTGGGCGCCGACACGCCGGTCATCGAGGCCCACGCCCGCACCTTCCCCATTGAGACGACGTACGTGCCGGCCGCCCGCAACGAGCGCCTGGAGCAGCACGTCGCCCGGACCGTCCACAAAGCATTGTCCGAATCGGACGGTGACGTCCTGGTTTTCCTCCCCGGTGTCCCCGAGATCCGCCGCGTCACCCAACAACTGCACGGGCTCAACGTCCTCCCCCTGCACGGCCGCCTCGCCACGAAGGCCCAGGACGAGGCGCTGCGCCGAACCACCCGGCGCAGAATCGTCCTGGCCACGGCGGTCGCGGAGTCGAGCCTGACGGTGCCGGGCGTCCGCACGGTGGTCGACGCCGGCCTGGCGCGCTCGCCACGGGCCGATCACCGCCGCGGGCTCTCCGGCCTTGTCACCACGCGCGTGTCCCAAGCCGTCGCCGACCAGCGCGCCGGCCGCGCCGGCCGGGAGGCCCCCGGCCACGTCTACCGGTGCTGGCCGGAGCACGAGCAGGCGACGCTGCCCCGCTACCCGGAGCCGGAGATCCGCACCGCCGAGCTGACCCGCCTGGCGCTGGAGCTGGCCTGCTGGGGCACGCCGGACGGCAGCGACCTGACCTGGTGGGACGCGCCGCCGCCGGGCGCCCTCGCCGCCGGGCAGACCACCCTCAAGAACCTGGGCGCCCTCGACGACAACGGCGTCACCGATCGCGGCCGCCGCATCGCCGAGCTGGGCCTACATCCCCGCCTCGGCCGGGCGCTGCTGGACGGTGCCAAGGAGCTCGGCGCGAAGCCGACCGCCGAGGTCGTCGCGCTGCTGGACGACGACTCGGTCACCAGCTCGAACGACGTCGAAACGGCCGTGAGACGGCTCCGCCAAGATCAACCACAATCGTGGAAACGCGAGGTCAGCCGCCTGGCCAAGCTGGTGGAGGGCCCTACCGGAAGCAAAGACGACCCGGCGCTGGTCGTCGCCCTGGCCCACCCGGAACGCCTGGCCAAACGGCGTCAGCCGGGCTCACGCAGCTACCTCATGGCCGGCGGCACGGCGGTCGAGACGGACGGCCCGACCGACAGCGAGTGGCTGGCTGTCGCCGTCGCCGACCGCGAGCCCGGCCGCGCCCACGGCCGGGTCCGGCTCGCCGCCCGCGCCGACCAGGAGCTGGCCGAGCGCGCCGCGCCGGCGTTGCTGTCCGACCAGGACGAGGTGACGTGGGCCAACGGCGATGTCGTCGCCCGCCGCGTGCGCCGGCTCGGGGCCATCGTGCTCACCGAGCGCCCCATCGCGAAACCCGATCCGGAAGAACTCCGCAAGGCGCTCACGGAGGGGCTGCGCAAGGAGGGCACGGCCCTGCTCAGGTGGAGCCAGGACGCGATCCGCCAGCGCCAACGCATGGCGTTCCTGCACACCCATCTGAAAGAGCCCTGGCCCGACGTCTCGGATGACGCCATCATCCGGAACATCGATCTGAGCACCGCCAGAAAGCGGTCCGACCTGGCCGGCATCAGCGCCCAGCACGTGCTGCAGACGATGCTGCCCTGGCCGGCCGCGGCCCGGCTGGACGAGCTGGCCCCCGACCGCATCGAGGTGCCATCCGGCTCGAAGCTCAAGGTCGACTACACCGCCGACGGCCCGGTGCTGCCGGTCAAGGTGCAGGAGACGTTCGGCTGGACCGACACGCCGACGATCGCCGACGGCCGCGTGCCGGTGGTGCTGCACCTGCTCTCCCCGGCCGGCCGCCCGGTGGCGGTCACGGGCGACCTCGCCTCGTTCTGGCGGACCGGCTATCCCCAGGTCCGCTCGGAGCTGCGCGGCCGCTACCCGAAGCACCCCTGGCCGGAGGATCCGGTCGCGGCTGTGCCGACTCGCCGGACTAAACCGCGCTGACCGGGGCATGCTGGTCGGTGTGACGAACTCGACCACGACCGACAAGTTGTTCAGGGTGGCCATCGCGATCAAGGGCCTGGACGGCCTCGGCCAGCTCGTGCTGGGCATCGTGCTGATCTTCATCCCGCCCACGCTGATCACCGGCCTGGCCAACGACGTGGTGACGCGAGACCTGCTCGGCGATCCGAGCGGCGCGCTGTCCACGCATCTGCAGACCGCGGCGCACGATTTCGCCGACGGCAGCAGCCGCACGTTCGCGATCGGCTACCTGCTGCTGCACGCCGTGATCAAGCTCGGCCTGGTGGCGGCACTGCTGCGCAAGGTGCTGCCGCTCTACCCGGTGGCCTGCGTCGTGTTGGGAGCTTTTGTCGTCTACGAGATCTTCCGGGCCGTGCACACGCATTCCATCGCGCTGCCGATCTTCGCGGCGATCGACGTAGTGATCATCATCTTGGTCATCCGCGAATACGTCCAGCTGCGCCGGGAGCGCGCCGCGGCTGCGACTGATGCTCATATGTGAATGTCAAAAAGGAGATCCCCCCGAACTGTCAAGGAACCTGGCGCGTACTGGAGTGTGACGTAGTCCGGCTCTGCCCGATTGGACTTGACCAGCCCGGATTTGTTAGGCAGTGCAGGCCGCCTCGACCTTAAGGGGACCTCACCATGCGCCTGCGGGGATCACTACGAGCGACCGCCGCACTCGCCGCGCTGGCACTGCTCGCCGCCTGCGGCACGAGTGGGCCCGCCGACAACCTGACCGCCGCCGCCGGCCAGGGCAAGCTCACCATCGGCATCCGGTTCGACCAGCCGGGTATCGGCGAGAAGACGCTGAACGGCAAGTACCAGGGCTTCGACGTGGAGGTGGCCAAGTACATCGCCACCGAGCTGGGCGTGGACCCGGCCAACATCACGTGGAAGGAAGCCGAGCCGGCCGACCGTGAGACGTTGCTCACCACCGGCAAGGTCGACATGGTCGTCGCGGCGTACACGATCAACGACAAGCGCAAGAAGCTGGTGGACTTCGCCGGGCCGTACTTCACCGTCGGCCAGGACCTGTTGGTGCGCCTGAGCGACAACTCGATCGACGGCCCGCAGTCGCTCAACGGCCGCAAGCTCTGCTCGGTCGCCGGCTCCACCTCGGCCCAGCAGGTGAAGGACAAGTTCGCGCAGAACACCACGCTGGTGGAGTACGGCCGTTACTCCGACTGCGTCACCGCGCTGCTGGCCCGCATCGTCGACGCGGTCACCACCGACGACGTGATCCTGGCCGGCTACGCGGCGCAGAACCCGGAGCTGCTGCGCGTCGTCGGCAAGCCGTTCACCAAGGACTCGTACGGCATCGGCCTGCGCAAGGGCGACACGGCCGGCCGCGAGAAGGTCGACTCCGCGCTACAGAAGATGATCTCCACCGGCGCCTGGCGGTCGGCCCTGCAGTCCAATGTGGGCAGCTCCGGCTACCAGATGCCGTCGCCGCCGGCCGTCACGGAGCGCTGACTCCCGTAACCTGGATCACATGCGACTGCTGATCGGCTACGAGGACTACCCGCTCGACCCGCTCCGCGCGCTGCTGCCGGGCTGGGAGGTGTTTCAGACCTCGCCGGCCGGCTTCGCCGAGATGGCCGACGGCATGGACGTGGTCACGCCGATCGCCGCCAAGGTGGGCGCGAACCTGTTGGGCAAGGCCACTTTCGGCCTTGTGCAGCAGTTCGGCGTCGGCCTGGAGACGGTCGAGGTGGCGGCGGCGACCGCGGCCGGAGTGTGGGTGGCGCACCTGCCCGGCGATGTCACCGGCAACGCGGATGCCGTGGCCGAGCAGGCGATCCTGCTCACGCTGGCCCTGGGCCGGCAGCTCGACGAGGCGCGGCAGGCGTTGCGCGCGGGCAAGTGGGCGCAGCCGGCCGGCCGGTCGTTGTCCGGCGGCACGGTGGCGATCATCGGGCTGGGCGCGATCGGCCTGGCGACGGTGAAGCGGTTGGCCGGCTTCGGGGTTCGGCAACTCGCCGTGCGATCGCGGCCCGAGCTCGGCGGCCCGCCCGAGGTGGCGAAGGTGGTCGGCGTCGACCGGTTGCCCGAGGTGCTGGCCGAGGCCGACGTGGTGATCAGTGCCCTCACGTTCGGCGAGCACAACCGGAACTACTTCGACGCCAACGCCTTCGCCGCGATGAAGCCGGGCGCGCTGTTCGTGAACGTGGCCCGCGGCGGTCTGGTCGACGAGGCGGCCCTGTTGGCAGCGCTGGATTCCGGGCAGATCGCCGGGGCCGGGCTCGACGTGCTGGCCGTCGAGCCGGCGGACCCGGCCAACCCGTTGGTCAACCACCCCAGGGTGATCGCCACGCCGCACGTCGGCGGCGTGACCCAGCAGGTGCTGTACAACTCGATGATCGCCCTGACCGACAACATCAAGCGCTACGCGGCCGGTGAGACTCTACTGTGGACAGTGAACGAGCCGTCACAGGTTGCGCAACGCCGGCCACAGGGTTGACCACGGCTGCTTCCGGTTGGTGGCCAGATAGATCGGCGCGCCCTGGTAGGCGTTGTGGATGCCGAGCTTGTTGTCCACAGTGGCCACCTGGGTGACGCTGGCGAAGTTCGCCCGGACCTCGTCGGAGCGGTTGTCGCCGATGTAGAGCACGTTGGTCGCGCTCTCCGGCGGCGTCCCGAAGTACCAATAGCCGCGGTTCGGGCTGTACGGCGCGGGCAGGCCGCGTTCGGGGCCGTACAAGGACAGCGCGCTGGCCGACCAGTAGGTGTCGCCGACGATCGCCGTATGCGCGCGGACGTCGTCGGGCAGCGCCCGGTACGCGGCGGCGACCTCATCGGCCATGGTCGGCCAGCCGACGCTCTCGAAGTCGATGAAGTCGGAGAACTCGTCGCCGCCCTGCAAGGACTCCACCGGCCGCAGCGGCAGCGATGACGCCACAAAGGCGATGGACACCAGGAAAACCGGCCACGCCACCCAGGGCAGCCACCGCCGCCGGCCGTCGAGGCCGACCGCGCCGAACGCCCACAGCACCGGCAGGATGCCGCCGGCGTAGTACGGCCGGCCGCCGGTCGCGACGAACACGATGATCAGGCCGATGGCCGTGATGCCTAGGAACCTGAACTGCGGCAACCGGAACGTGCGGAACAGACCGTACAGCGCGAGCGGGACGCCGACGGCCCCGGAGTACAGCGCGAGGACGAGCAGGAAGCTGCCGGCGCCGCCGATCGAGGCTTGCTCGTCGGCCGCGATCACGCTGCCCATCTGGAGCTGCGGCCAGCCGTTGCGGGCCTGCCACAGCAGCTGCGGCACCGAGGTCAGCACAGCGATCGCCGCTCCCAGCCATAACATCTTGCTGCGCAACACATCCCGCGGACCGGCGACCAGGATCGCCATCCCGGCGATCACCCAGAAGAAGACGATCAGCCACTTCACCTGCAACGAGACGGCAGTGATAATGCCGGCCCACAGCAGCAGCTTGTCGTCCCGCGAGCGCACCCAGCGAACGATCAGCCACACGATCACCGTCCACAGAAACGGGTCCACTGTGGACGTGGCCAGCAGATGCCCGCCGCCGGCCAGGAACGGCGCGACGGCGTAGCTGCCTGCGGTGATGATCTGGGCCCGCCGGCTGCCGTTCAGCTCACGGGCGATCATGGCCGCGAAGAAGACTCCGGCGATCGTGACCAACGCCGCAGGAATCCGCAGCGCCATCAACGAACCCGGCGCGACCGTGTCGGCGATCAGCGCCAGGAGCGGCACCAGCGGCGGCTGGTCGGCGTAGCCGAAGTCGAGATGGTGCCCGGCAGCGACGAAGTACAGCTCGTCGCCAAAATAGCCGTAACGCCAACTGGTCGCCACCAGGGCGAACCCCAACAGCCCGGCGATGACCGCGACCGGCCGCACGGCAAGTGCGGCAACGTCCACGGCCCTGCTGGGGACAGAAATCGTGGTTCCCCCGAGTTGCCGCACTTGCCTTCCCCCCATTTCACGTTCCCCCATGGCGTCCATCCAACCCGGACGGCCGCCGCGCGAACCAGCGCGGAAAGTGCACGGGGGATGCGACTTTCGTAGGTGCCCGCGCTACCTAAGACGGATTGTCCGGGTGGGTATGGTCGATCGGTGACCCGACCGCGTTGGCGCGACGCCTTCTTCCTGCTGTCGCCGTTCGCCACCGTGTTCGCGGTCCTGATCGCGATCTGGATCGGCTACGGCCCGCCGTCGACGTTCCACGGGTGGACACAGACATTCATCCAGGTGGTGCCGGCGGTCGCCTTGCTGTGGCACCGCAAGGCCCCGCTGGCCATCCTGGCGCTGTGCGCGGTCTTCGCCATCGCCATGACGGCATCGGCGTACACGGATCCCCAGCTGTTCCTCGGCGACGTGCATGAGGACACCCAGTTCGTGCCGCTGGCCACGCCCTTCGCGGTCGGCGTGGCGTTCAAGCGGATCCCCCGGTCGTGGCCGATGTGGATCTGCTCCGCGCTGCTGGTGGCGATCTCCGTCCGGGCGTGGGAACCCACGGTCGCCATCGTCGGCAGCGGCATGCTGTTCACCGTCTCGCCGGCGCTGTTCGGGCTGTACATAGCCAACCGCGTGTCGCTGATCCAGGCGCTGACCGACCGGGCCGAGCGGGCCGAGCGGGAGCAGGAGCTGCTGGCCGAGCAGGCCCGGGCCGACGAGCGGGTGCGGCTGGCCGGCGAGATGCACGACGTGGTCACGCACCGCGTGAGCCTGATGGTGTTGCAGGCCGGGGCGCTGCGGATCACCGCGCCCGACGACGCGACCCGGACCGCCGCCGAGGAGCTGCGGGAGGCCGGCTGCCAGGCGTTGGCCGAGCTGCGGGATCTGGTCGGCGTGCTCAGAACCCAGGGCGGCGACGACAGCGAGGAGCCGACCGACGCCGTGCATCTGCCCGACCTGGCCGAGTTGGTCGCCGAGTCGCGGGGCGTTGGCCTGACCGTGGAGCTGATCGTCGACGGCAACCCGCTGCTGACCGCGCCGGTGGTCGGCCGCACGGCCTACCGGGTCGTGCAGGAGGCGCTGACCAACGTCCGCAAGCACGCGCCGGGCGCGAAAACCCGGGTGCATGTGCGCTACGGGGCCGACCGGGTACGGCTCACCGTGCGCAACAGCCCGCCGCGCTCGAGCGTCGATCAGGAGCTCGGCGGCAGCGGCTCCGGCACCGGGCTGCTCGGGCTCAGGCAGCGGGTCGAGCTGGTCAGCGGCCGCTTCACCGCCGCCGCGCGGCCCGACGGCGGCTTCGAGGTCGATGCGATACTGCCGGCATTCGTTCCGACAGCGGAGAGTCATGGCGACTGACGAGATCACGGTCCTTGTCGTGGACGACGAGCCGATGGTGTGCGCACACCTGCGCACCATTCTCGGTTCCGCGCCGGACATCACCGTCGTGGCCGCCGCCCACGACGGCGCCGCCGCGGTAGAAGCCGTTGTGCGGCACCAGCCGCGGGTGGTGCTAATGGACCTGCGGATGCCCGGAGTCGACGGCTTGACTGCGATCGAGCGCATCGCCGGCCTGCCGTCGCCGCCGACCGTCGTCGCTCTCACGACTTTCGACGCCGACCAGTACGTCATCCGCGCTTTGCGCGCCGGGGCCGCCGGCTTCCTGCTCAAGTCGACGCCACCGGAGGACCTGATCAGCCTGGTCCGGGTGGCCGCCGACGGGCACACCGTGCTGTCGCCGGCCGCCACCCGCCGGCTGGTCGCCGCGTCGGCCACCGAGCAGGCCGCCCGGGACAAGGCGTCGTCGCTGGTCGCGGACCTGACCGAGCGGGAGATCGACGTGCTCACCTGTCTCGGGGAGGGCCTGTCCAACGCCCAGATCGCCGCCCGGCTGCACCTGTCCGAGGCCACCGTGAAGGGCTACGTGTCCCGGATGCTGGTGAAGCTGGACTGCGCCAACCGCACCCAGATCGGCCTGCTGGCCTACGACGCCGGCCTCGTCACCCGCTGAGCCCGTC
>DASWRQ010000087.1:0-9839 GCA_036403095.1 Kutzneria sp.
GGTTGTGGTCGAAAACCCGACATTCGCTTCACGTCCGTCCCCAGGTGCCGGTGTGAGGTTCTCTCATTCACGCGAAAACTGTTCAGGTTTCGAGCGGTACCCGAACTCACCGGTAATAAACGCGGCGGCCCGGCACTGCCAGGTTCGGGGTGCATGCTCGGGTCATGACGACGAAACTGCTCGATCTTGTCCTGCCGGTCCGATGTGTCGGTTGCCGAACCAATGGCCAGTTGTGGTGCGACGCCTGCGCGGCCGAATTCGGAGCGCCGATTCCGGTGCGTCGGCCCACGCTCGACGACGGACCGCCGGCCTGCGCGCTGGCGGCTTATCGCGGGCCGGCCAGGGACGCGGTCCTGGCCTACAAGGAGCGGGGCAGACGGGAGCTGGCCGAGCCGCTCGGGGCGGCGGTGGCCAGAGCCTTGCCGTGGGCGCCCGGGGCGCGGCCGGACCGGGACGGCGTGTGGTGGCTGGTGCCGGCCCCGTCACGCCGTCGGACGTCCCGGCAGCGCGGCGGCGAGCACATGACCGTGCTGGCCCGCTCCTGTGCGGCCGAACTGGCCCGGGCCGGTCCCGGCGTGGTGGTCGCGCCGGTGCTGGAGCTGGCCCGCTCGGCCGCCGACTCGGTCGGGCTCGATCCCGCGGCCCGCGCCGCCAACCTGGCCGGCCGCGTACGGGTCCGACCGCGGGCGTCGCCACCCCACGGCACTCCCGTCGTGCTGCTCGACGACGTCATCACCACCGGAGCCACCGCCGCCGCCTGCCACCAGGTACTGACCAAAGCGGGTTTGGAGGTGACCGCCGTCCTAGCCCTGACCAGCACCGACTGAGATCCCCCCTGGCCGACCGCCCCTGCCCCTGGCCGACCGGTCCCGCGTCCCGCTGACCGATCCCGCCCCTGCTGACCGACCCTGCCCCTAGCTGACCGGTACCCCGCCTGGCTGATCGATCCTGTCCCCTGCTGACCGGTCCCGCGAGGCCGCACCGGTGCCTGGAGTGGTCGCCAGAACACCCCGTTCGCGAGGCCGCGCCGCTGCTTCGCACGGTTGCTGGATTTCGAACGCCGCCACCCCACGCACCCCACCACCCGAACCGGATGCGGCGTTCGAAATCCAGCAAGGGCGAGGCACCGGTCACGAGCGGCCGAGCCGCGCTGCCGAAGGCGGCGCCAACAAACACAGCACCGGTCACGAGCGGCCGAGCCGCGACGCCGGAGGCGGCGCAAACCAGCACAGACAAATCAACCCGGGTAGAAGGGCACCGCGGTGGAGCCGCGGGGGACGTTGACGCCCTGGACCCGCCACACCGATCCCGAGTCAGAGGAGGTCCACATACCGCCTGCGTCCACCACGATCACCGGACGGCTGGGCGCCGCTGTGACGGCCGCGACCGGCGCGGTCAGATTGGCCGCGTTGTAGCGGGTGAACACCGGGTCGCCGTCGGCGGCGACCTGCACGATCGGCGACTCCGATGAGGTTGTCGCGACCACCAGCTGGTCCTGGAGCAGCCAGTCGACGCCGACGACGCTGGCCAGCACGTCCGGCAGCAGCAGCCGCGGCGAGCGCAGCGCCACCGTGTCGGAGTTGGGCGTGCGGACGACCGCGCAGACGATGAGCAGGGAGTTCGCGATCACGGCGGCCCGCGTGCCGTCCCGGGACAGCCGCAGGTCGGTGATGGTGCCGAACTGGCTGAGGTCGTTGCTGTTGACCGGTCGCGCCACCCAGGCGCCGTCGGCCGATTTGACCACGCGGGCGACACGACTGCCGTCGGCGACCGTCCACACCTCGTTGCTGGGGTCGGTGGTCGAGTCGGCGGAGACCCAGGTGGGGCGGGTCAGGGTGCTCGCGGTCAGGTCGACCACGGACGCGCCCTGGGTGAGGCCGCCGACCCGTAGCTCGGCAGTGGCGCCGGGTTTGCTGACGGTGGCCAGCTCGGTGCCGTCGATCGACTGGGCCGCGGTCTGCACGGCGTAGCTGCCGTTGCCGGCCGGCCCGTTGATCGGCTTGCCGTCGGCCAACTGCTTGATCCTGCCGTCCTGCACGAGCAGGCCGGTCTGGTCGGGTCCGGGGCTGGTGCCGATGTCGTAGGCCGGCAGGTCGCCGACGCGCCAGTCCAAGCGCTCCGGTGACAGGGCCGCGCCCTCGACCTCGACGCGGATGCGGTTGTTGGTGACACCGGCCAGCGACTGCACGATCTGGGCGATCATCAGCTTCACGTTGCCGGGCGAGTTCGTGTCGCCGGGATGGCTGAGGTTGACCAGCACCGCGCCGTCGCCGGTCTCGTTGCCGCCGGTCTCCAGCACGGCGTCGGGGCTGAGCGCGCTGGTCACCGCGCCCTGCATGGCGTCGGACGGCCCGGACAGCAGCCGGTCGATCACTCGGCCGGGCAGGGTGCTGGCCGGCTGGGCGACGATGTAGCGCAGGTCGGGCACGAGCACGCGCTTCTGCGGGTCGAGGAAGTACACCCGGGTCTGCCGGTACACCTCGTTGAACCGGTCGAGCGTCATGAACACGCCCGGCGGCGGCGAGCTGATCCGCCACTGGCCGTCCTGCTTCTCCAGGTCGATGGTCAGCGCGTTGGGGGCCGAGCCCGGCACGAACGCGAAGTCGGCGCCGAGGCGGCCGATGATCTGGGTGGTCAGCAGCACCTTGGCCTGGTCGGGCTTGGTCAGGTCGGGCAGCGTGTTGTAGGTGTTCTGGATGATCGTGATCGAGGATGCCGGCTGCCACTTGGCCTGGGCCGCCTTGGTCAGGTACGGCCGGCCGGTGGCGTAGCTGCTGGTCGGGTCGGCGTTGGCGTCCAGGAACGCGCGCACCAGCACGTCCGGCGCCAGGCCGGGCGTGGGTTCGGGCACCGGCGCGTTCTTGCCGCCGCCGTCGCCGGCCGCGATGCCCTGGGCCGGCGTCTCGTCGGGTATGGCCGCGCAGCCTGCGACCGTGGCCAGGGCCACGAGCAGCGCGATCAGCAGCACCGCCGGTCGGGTCCGCCGGATCACCGGGCCTCCCCCGCAGACTTCGACGCCAGCTCGCTCTGGCCGTTCTGGGTCGCCGGGTCGACGGGCTCCGTCAGCTGATCCGGCACGCCGTCGAGCTCGGGATCGTGGCCGATCAGGGCCGGGTCAATCTCGGCGGACTCCGGATCCGGGCCGGAGGCAGCCGATGAACCGGGCACGTCGTCGAGCTCGGGGTCGGGGCCGATCATGCCGTGTTCGGCGGCGGGCGAGGGGGTCGATGCCGATTGCCAGGCGATGGCGGGCTCGGGGGCGGCCTCGTCGAGCTCGACCGAGTCGGCCGGCTGCCAGGCGATCTCCTCGACCTCGGCCTCGGTGTCGATCTCGGTGACAACGAGGGGGCTGACCTCGGTCTCCTCGGTGTCGCGGACGGGGCGCTCCTCGTCGGGGGGCAGGGACAGCGGGCTGTCGGTGAGCTCGAAGCCCTGGTGGCGGGGCAGCGTGAGCCGGAAGCAGGCGCCCTGGCCGACCTCGCCCCACGCCTCGAGCCAACCGCCGTGCAGACGGGCGTCCTCGACGCTGATCGCCAGCCCGAGGCCGGTGCCGCCGGTGCGGCGGTTGCGGGAGGGGTCGGCCCGCCAGAAGCGGTTGAACACGAGCTCGGCCTCGCCCTCGCGCAGGCCGACGCCGAAATCGCGGACGACGATGGCGACGGCATTCTCGTCGGCGGCGACGCGGACCCGAACGGGCAGGCCCTCGCCATGGTCGACGGCGTTGTTGAGCAGGTTGCGCAGCACGCGTTCGACCCGCCGGGCGTCGATCTCGGCCGGCACCTCGACGTCGGGCAGGTAGGTCTCGACGGTGATGCCGGAGCTGTCGGCGACGGGCCCGACGGCGACGACGGCGCGTTCGACGACGCCGCGCACATCGACGAGGTCGGCGGTCAGCTCGTCCACGCCGGCGTCCAGGCGGCTGATCTCCAGCAGGTCGCCGAGCAGGGCCTCGAACCGGTCGAGCTCGTCGACCAACAGCTCGGTGGAGCGGGCGAGGCCGGCGGGAAACTGCTCACGGGAGGCGTGCAGCACGTCGGCGGCCATCCGGACGGTGGTGAGCGGGGTGCGCAGCTCGTGCGACACGTCGGAGGTGAACCGGCGCTGCAGCAGCCCGAACTCCTCCAGCTGCCGGATCTGGGCCTGGATGCTCTCGGCCATCTCGTTGTACGACTCGGCCAGCCGGGCCACGTCGTCCTCGCCGACCACGGGCATCCGGTCGTCGAGCTTGCCGTCGGCGAAGCGCTCGGCCACCTCGGCGGCCTGCCGCACCGGGCGGACGACCTGCCGGGTGACCAGGTTGGTGATGCCGGCCAGCAACAGCAGCAGCGCGATGCCGCCGACGATCAGGGTGTTCTGCACGACCTCGGTGGTGTGCTGCTCGGGAGTGAGCGGGAACAGCAGGTACAGCTGCACGGGGTGGCTGGCGCTGGGCACCTGGGCGCCGACCATGAGCATCGTGGTCGGCACGTTGTCGCGCATGACGGTGTGGATCCGGCTGGCGATCTCGTCGTTGAGCACGAACCGCTTGAGATCGTCGGGGATGTCCCCGTAGTGCGTGGTCGAGGTGACGTTGCCGGCGGCGTCGGTGGTGCGGGCGTCGGCCAGGATCGGCTCGAACGCGCCGGCCGAGGACCCGTCGACGTTGGCCGAGCCGCTGCTGGTCAGCGAGTTGAGCGCGGCGTTGAACCGGGTGCCGAGGCTGTCCGCGCCGGGGCTGACGCCGACCAGCTGGTGCTGCACGGCCTTGACGCTGGCCTTGATCTGCGCGGTCGCGGCCTGCGTCTTGCTGTTCAGCATCTGGTCGGTGATCTGCGACTGGAGCACCATCCCCAGCACGAAGACGACGGCCGAGGACAGCGCGAGTGTGCTGACCACCACCCGCAACTGCAACGACCGCCGCCACAGCTCACTGGCCCGCTGCCAGCGCTCGCGGACCAGGGCCGGCGCCTCCTGCACCCACCGGGCGACCGGCCTGGTGTCGACCCGCATCCGTCAGCTCCCGATCACGGAGGACCCGCCTTGTACCCGACGCCCCGGACGGTGAGCACGACCTCGGGGTGCTCGGGGTCCTTCTCGACCTTGGAGCGCAACCGCTGCACGTGCACGTTGACCAGCCGGGTGTCGGCGGCGTGCCGGTAGCCCCACACCTGCTCGAGCAGGACCTCGCGGGTGAACACCTGGCGCGGCTTGCGGGCCAGGGCCACCAGCAGGTCGAACTCCAGCGGCGTGAGCTGGATCGCCTGCCCGTCCCGGGTGACCTCGTGGCCCGGCACGTCGATGGCCAGGTCGCCGATGGCCAGCACCTCGGCCGGCTCGGACTCGGTGCGCCGCAGCCGGGTGCGGATGCGGGCGACCAGCTCCTTGGGCTTGAACGGCTTGACCACGTAGTCGTCGGCGCCGGACTCCAGCCCCAGCACGATGTCCACGGTGTCACTCTTGGCCGTGAGCATGACGATCGGCACGCCGGACTCGGCGCGGATCGCCTTGCACACGTCGATGCCGTTCATGCCGGGCAGCATCAGATCGAGCAGCACAATGTCGGGTTTGAGCTCCCGCAGCGCGGGCAGCGCCCGCGCGCCGTCGGCGACGACGGCGGTGTCGAAGCCCTCACCGCGCAACACGATGGTGAGCATCTCCGCCAGGGCCGGGTCGTCATCGACCACCAGGACGCGTGCCTTCATGCCTACCATCGTCGCACTGCTGGCCGGGCGGCCGCGCGCACCCCAGCGATCACCACCGGCAGCGATCGGTCCGTTGCGCTCCGCCGTTGAGCTCCAGCGGTCGGTCATGAGCCTTCACCCACCCTCGTCCCCGTCGGGTTCACGAGCTACAGCGTGTAACGCTCACGGTTCGTTACCGACGTTATAGTTGAAGCTTAAACAAGGCGCTCGGGAGGTAACGATGGCGATCCGCCGGCTCAACCACGCGGTGCTGTACGTGCGCGACACCGACCGCAGCGTCGCCTTCTACACCCAGGTCCTCGGCTTCCGGGTGGTGCACCAGTTCCCCGGCGCGGCGTTCCTGCAGGCGCCGGACTCCGACAACGACCACGATCTCGGCCTGTTTCAGGTCGGCCCGGACGCCAAGCCCTCCGGCGCCGGCAAGGACACCGTCGGCCTGTACCACCTGGCCTGGTCGGTGACCACGCTGTCCGACCTGGCCGCGCACGCCGACCGGCTGCGCGAGGCGGGCGCCCTGGTCGGCGCGTCCGACCACGTGACGACGAAGGCGCTGTACGCCAAGGACCCCGACGGCATCGAGTTCGAGGTGTCCTGGCTGGTGCCGCTGGACCGGGTCACCGACGCGATGCGGAAGTCTTCCGGCGTCGGCCCACTGGACATCGACGCCGAGATCGAGCGCTGGGGCGGCGACCTCGTGGGGGCTCTCTAGCCCAACAGCTCGTCGGCCAGCGCCGCGAAGTCGGCGCCGCCGACGCCGTCCACCACGGTCCATGGGGCCAACCAGCCGGTCTCGACGAACTGGTCGTAGACCACCGCGCAACGGGCCTGGAGGCCGTCGTCGGTCTCGTAGCTGTCCCGCTCGCGCTCGGTCTGCTCACGGCCGGCGGCGCGGGCGGCCGCCACCTCGACCGGCACGCGGAGCAGCAGGTGGCGGTCGGGCAGCGGCAGTCCGAAGCGATCGACCTCGAGGTCGTGAACCCAGCGCACGAAATCGCCGTTTACATCCTCATGCAGCCGCGCCGCCCCGTACGCCGCGTTGGACGCGATGTACCGGTCCAGCAGCACGACGTCGTGCGCGGCGAGCGCCTCGGCGATCACCGGCGCGGCCGCCTGGCGGTCCAGCGCGAACAGCACGGCCATGCCGTGCACGGACTTCACGAGATCGCCGAGCCGCAGGTACATGGCGTCGCGCACCAGGTCGGCGTGCACGTCCTCGCCGTAGCGGGGGAAGGCGATCCGGGTCGCCGTCGCACCCCGCTTGTCCAGCGCCGCGGTCAACGCGTCGGACAGCGTTCGCTTGCCCGCGCCGTCAAGTCCCTCGATCACGACCAGCCTCGCCACGGGCGTCCACCCTACGGACTTAACCGATCGTGTGATGAAACGGCCCTGGTTGGACGGGACTCTGACGGCTGGGCAACCTATCGTGTTCGTACCCGCGCCAGACGTAGCCGCAGATGGGAAGGGCCGTGGGCGGAGTCGACTACTACGAGTTGCTGGAGATCAAGCCTGGCGCCTCCCAGGCGGAGATCAAGTCTGCCCACCGGTCCCTGGTGAAGGTGCTGCATCCGGACGCCGGCGGCAGCCAGATCATGTTCCGGCTGGTCCAGGAGGCGTACGAGACGCTCTCCGACCCGACCCGGCGCGCTGCCTACGACCAGCGCCGGGCCCGCGGCGTGCCCGAGCAGCGGCGGCCGCGGCCGCCGACGCCGGAGTGGGAGACGTGGGAGGAGTTCCAGGAGGAGGCCGCCCACGCCGAGCGCGAGGAGCGGCCGCCGGAACCGCCGCCGCGACCGGCCGGCTTCCCGTCGGGGCTGCGCACCATTCCGACCGACTCGATCCCGTGGTGGCAGCGGGTCAACCCGGACGCCAAGGTGCACTGGCGGCCTGGCTTCGGCTGGGCCCAGCGCTGGTTCTTCACCGTCGCCGCGGTGTGGACGGCGCTGCTGGTCGCCACCGTGGTGCCCATGCTGGCCAGCGGGTTCTCCTACGTCGCGGTGATCGTGATCGTGCCCATCGCCTACGTGGCCGTGACGATCGCGGGCAAGGCGACGCCGAAGTTCCTGTCGGTGATGACCTACATCTGGGCCGCGGGCATGGCCGCGGTGGGCTTCTACACCGTCACCACCGGGGCGCTGTCCGGCATCGCCGTGGTGCTGTTGGCCGCCGGCGTGTTCGCGCTGCCGCCGCTGGGCCGCTGGTACCTGTCCTCGCGGGTGACCGAGCGGATCTTCACGCACGAGTTCCGCACGTTCAACCTGTTCGGCGCGCCCGGCACGCGGCTGCTGCCGTCCGAGGACGAGCCGGTCAAGGACTGCTCGCGCAGCGAGTGGATGACGCTGGACCTGCTGTCCGGCTACCTGGGCCAGATCCCGGCCGCGCGCATCTTCCACGGCCTGGCCTGGCCCGGCTCGTCCCGGGCCGAGGTGGACCACGCCGTGCTGTGCGGACGGAAGCTGCTGCTGATCGAGTCCCGGACCTGGCCGGCCGGGCACTACACCAGCGACGGCAACGGCGGCCTGCTGCGCGACGGCGAGAGCTTCGACGGCGCGTCGCTGCGGCTCGGCCGCACCGTCGCGGCGTACCAGATGCTGCTGCCCAAGGTCCAGGTCGAGGGCAT
The DNA here is from genome assembly GCA_036403095.1 of Kutzneria sp. Taxonomy (GTDB): domain Bacteria; phylum Actinomycetota; class Actinomycetes; order Mycobacteriales; family Pseudonocardiaceae; genus Kutzneria. Next base: position 8,299 of record DASWRQ010000087.1, read on the forward strand.
CGTGCTGGTGCACACCGACGAGCCGGGCCTGGTGACCTGCCGCATGCCGGACAGCGTGCCGCTGGAGGTGCTCAGCCCGGAGACCTTCGTCCGGCACGTCGGTGCCCGGCTCGCGGACGAGCCGGCCGTAGTGGAACGGGATGTGTTCCTGACGTTGTTGGACCAGGTCAAGGCGTGACGGAGGGGCACTGACGGACGGCCAGCACGTCCGGTCCGACCACCGTGACGCTGGCCGAGGCGATGGTTTCGGCGCTGGCGTCGCCGGAGCCGTCGGAGGAGATACGGAAGTCGGAGCCGCCGTTCTCGCGGTGCGCGAACTTGGCGTCCTTGACCGTGATCGTCACCTCCTGCCACGTGTTGGTGCCGGTCTTCTGGATCCGCTTGGCGTCGACGTAGGCGGCGTTCACCGCGTCGTACTGGACGACGAAGGTGTCGGTGCCGCTGTCCAGGTACCGCACGGTGATGGTCGCGTCGTAGGGCCCGGTGCCGGGGATGGCCCGCTGGTCGGCCTGGAAGTACAGGTACCGGTAGTCGCCCCAGTCGTGGGCGTGCGCCATCTTCCGCGCCGCGACGCCGCCGACCTCGACCGGCGTGGTGGCGCCGTCGTTGGCGTACTCGACCTGGCTGAGCCCGCAGTCGGTGTTCGTCGCGCCGAGCGTGCTGCACCCGGTGGTTGTGTGATCGGTCCCGGCCACCGCGAAGTAAGCCGTGGCGCGCTGCTTGTCGCCGAAGTCGACGGACACCGGATAGATGCCGTTCGCGGTGGCCTGCACCCTCACGGGCATGCTCGCGGTCCCGTTGGCCGGCACCACGAGTTGTCCTCGCGTCAACGACGCCGTCGCACCCGCGGGCACGGTCAGCGTCCACGGCACCTGGACTGGCTCGCCTGTCTGGTTCCGTGCGCCGATCTGGAACGTGCTTCCGGTCGAGGTTCCGAGCGGCGTCACGTACCCGATCGCCGGCGCCTCACCGTCGCGATAGGACTTGGGCGGCGCGGCGGTCCAGCCGGTGCCGTCACCCAACCGGTACGACACACGGCCGCCCCAGGACAGCAGGTCCGACGGCAGCCACGTGCGGTTCCAGTTGACGCCGTTGACCGCCATGCCCTGGATGTGCGGCCCGGCGCCCTGAGTGTCGATCACAATCCGTCGGCTGGTGCCGGTCCTGATCTCCGCGTGCGGGAACACCGGCGTGTTCACGGCCAGGTCGGTGGTGCCGGGTGTGACCGGGTACAGCCCGAGCGCCGACCAGACGTACCAGGCCGACTGGGCGCCGAGGTCGTCGTTGCCGGGCTCGCCGTCGGGCGTGGCGGCGAACAGCTCCGTCTGCACGCGGTGCACGACGTCCTGCGTCTTCCACGGCTGGCCGAGGTAGTCGTACGTCCACGGCACGCTGAACATCGGCTCGTTGCCGGCCCAGTAGTACGGCTCGACCGGGCCGACGTTGAGCTTGGTGAACAGGTCGTCCAGGCGTTTCGCCGCGGCGTCGCGGCCACCGAGCGCGCCGGTCAGACCGGCCAGGTTCTGCGGAACCATCCAGGT
>DASWRQ010000088.1:0-36985 GCA_036403095.1 Kutzneria sp.
GCGGCGGGCGGGTCGTCGAGTCCGGCCGCCACGACGACCTCGTCGCCGCCGGCGGCGAGTACGCGCAGATGCTGGCGATCCAGGCCGCCGCGTTCACCGACTCGGTCGTCTGAGCCACTCCCCGACCGGCTGGCACCACCATTCGTCGGCGATCAGGCGTCTCCGCGCAACTCGCGGCCGATACGTGAGTCGACGGCGCCGGAGCCCCCATTTCCGGGAGACCGATCCGACAGAGGCGAATACCGTCCGCCAGATCACTCATCGGGAGGCGCAGGCGTGGCTGAGCGACGAATCGGCGGGGCCGGCGGCGGGTCGGATCCGGGGAAGTCGAAATCGAAAGCGGGCACAGTGGTCACGGCCGCGGTAGCCGCCGGATTGGTCGCGGCCTCGGGTGGGGCGACGGTCACGGATTCGGTCGGCACCGCACTGGACACGGCGGCGCAGCAGAGCGCCGAGACAAGGACGGCGAACGGGAAGGACTCGGCGGCCAAGGGAGACGACGCCCAGGCGTGGCGACGGATGGCCATGCGGGAGCTCAAAAAGGTGGTCACCCGGCAACTGCGCTGCGCGGTCCAGTCCCATGGGCAGGTGCAGGCGTTCTTCACGCGGACGCCGTGCGACTCGTTGAACCAGGCGTTGTTCGAGCTCGGCGACAGCAACGGGAACGTCATCGCGTTGTCGGTGGTCTGGGTGAAGATGCCGGACGCGGCGCAAACGGACCGGCTCAAGGCCCTGGAAGACACTTACGGGACCGGCGACATCACGCCGTTCGGCACCGACGCGCTTGAACTGGCCGGCGTCAAGTTCACGGCCCAGCACTATGCGTCCCGTTCCGACGGCAGTCTTTTGGTCATCGCCGAAACGGAACCGGTGCACGGAAAACCGTCGAACACGGTGTTGAACGGCGTCGCCACCGTCGCGTCGATACTGCCGCCGCTGTGTGGCAGCGGCTCGGTCGGATTGCCGGAGCCGGTTCCCTGCGTGCCCGCAATCTGAGGGCCGCCGTAGGAATTACGAGCGATCCAGGGCGTCCAGCAGGTCGAGGTAGCCGTCGGCGGCGCGCCAGAGGGAATCGGCGAAGGGCTCCAGTTTGCCGGGGGCCCAGCGTTTGTCGTCGTACGAGCGGTGCTGTCGGCGCAGCGAGCGGAGGGAGGTGGCGAAATCGGCGTCGAGCTGAGCACGGAGCTCGGCGGGGGTGGGGGCGTCGGCGCGGACGGTGGAGCCGAGGCCGTCGTGGAGGGCGGCGAGGGTGGACTCGCGGATGCCGTCGGCGTCCCAGATGAGGGCGGGGCGCGAGATGCGGTGGTTCCACACGGGACGGGCGACGGAGCGGTAGAACCCGAAGACGGGCTCACGGAGGCGAACGGCCTGGGCCCAGTGGGAGGCGCCGCGAGGCAGGTCGAGCCAGGCGACGTCGTCGGCGGGGAGGTCGACGACCACGGCGACGTCGACCCGGTCGAGGTCACGGGGCTCGCCGAGGAGCTCGCCGAAGATCCAGAGCTCGACGACGGGAAGCATGGGCACGGGCGAGGGGGTGTCGCATCGGCGGGCGAGTTCCTCGAGGTGGTGCACACCGCGGCTCCATTTCACGGCGGCGATCCTCGCACAAGTAAGGTCACGGCGTGGACCAGGCGGTGGAGATCTACACGGACGGCGCGTGCAGCGGAAACCCGGGCCCGGGCGGCTGGGGAGCGGTGCTGCGCTACGGCCGTCACGAGCGGGACCTGTACGGCGGCGACAAAGGCCCGACGACGAACAATCGTATGGAGCTGATGGCGCCGATCCGCGCGCTGGAGACGCTGACCAGGCCGTCGAGCGTGCAGGTGTTCACGGACAGCACGTATGTCCGCAACGGCGTGCTGAGCTGGCTGCCGAGGTGGAAGGTCAACGGCTGGCGGACGAGCAACCGCGAGCCGGTGAAGAACGCGGACCTGTGGCAGCGGCTGGACGCCGCGATGGCCCCGCACCAGGTGGAATGGCACTGGGTGAAGGGCCACGCGGGCCATCCGGAGAACGAGCGGGCGGACCGGCTGGCGGTCAAGGGCGCGCAGGAAGCGCAGGCTGTTCGCTAGCGTCGAGGAAACCGGCGATGCGGGTGATGAAGCCGGCCGGGTCCTCGGCGGGGGCGCCGTGGCCGGCGTCGATCTCGGCGTAGCGGGCGGTGGTGATGCCGGCGAGCAGGGCCTGCTGCTGGGCGGGCTCGATGACCCGGTCGTGCGTGCTGGCGAGGACAAGCGTAGGCGCGACAACGGAATCCAGCACGGACGTGAGGTCGACGCCGAGGTCGACGTCGATCTGGCGGAGCGCGCCGGGAGTGATGGCGGCGGCGAGATCCCGTACCAGGGCCTCGTTGTCGGGTGCGGTGGACCAGTAGCGGGGGCCGAAGGCCATCAGCGGCAGCATCCGCGCGAAGAGGGCGACGTCGGCGGCCAGGAGTTGCTTCCAGTAGTGGAATTCGGCGGCCATGCGTGGGGTGGTCCGAACCCAGCCGGCATGCAGGGCAAGGGAAAGCACCCGTTCGGGTCGGGTGCCGGCGAGGTGGGTGGCGACGGCGGCGCCGAGGGAATGGCCGACGAGGTGGAAGGACCCGAGCCCGGCATGGTCGGCGGCGGCGAGCATCTCGGCCGAGAGGTCGGCGAGGGTGAGCGGACCGCCGTGGTCGACGGTGCCGCCGGAGCCGGAATAGTCCGGCGCGACAACGGTGAACCGGTCGGTGAGCGTGGAAGTCAAGCCCTCCCACTGCAAACGGCTGGCGGCGGTGCCGTGCACGAGTACAACGCCGGGGCCGGAGCCGCTGATGTCGTACTCGACGACGGCGTCGCCGCCGCTGAGGCGAACGGGTGCGTGAGGCATCGAATGTCCTTTCAGGACAGGAACTTGCGCAGGGCGGCGTTGAACAGGTCGGGGTTTTCCTGGTGGGGCAGGTGCCCGACGCCGGGGATCACGGCGACCGAGGCCCCGGGCGTGAGGGCGGCGCATTCCTCGGCCACGGCAACGGGAATCTGGGTGTCGAGCTCGCCGTGGATGTAGTGGATCGGCACCATGAGGCCGGGCAGGACGGGACGGGGGTCGTAGGTGAGGAAACCGTCGAAGTGCTCGTCGATGTACACACCGGAGTCGAGCATCTGCCGCACGGTCCACTCGATCAGCGCCGGCTCGACGCCGGGGGCGAACCAGTGCGGCACCCAGCCGGCCATGGTGCCGGCGCGGTCCTGACGCAGGTCGCGACGCAGTTGCTCCAGCGGCATGCCGGTCGAGGGCCAGAACCCGGGTCCGTCCACGGAGACCGCGGCGGAGATCAGCTCGGGGTGGCAGACCGCGAGCTCGGTGGCGAAGGTGCCGCCGATGGATGAGCCGACGACGGTCGGCCGGTCCAGGCCGAGCCGATCGATTATCGCGGCGAGGTCGTCCAGCACACGGTCGATGGTGTTGCCGTGGGCCGGCCGGTCGGAGCGCCCGCAGCCCCGCCAGTCGAGGGTGACGACGCGGTGGGTCCGCACGAACTCCGGCAGCTGAGCGCCCCAGACCTGGCCGCTGGTGGCCCAGCCGTGCAGGTACAGCAGGGCGGGGCCGGTGCCCTCGTCCTCGTAGTGGATCTTGATGTCGTTGACGTCGATGAGCGGCATGGGCCGAGCCAACCTCGGCGGAAGCGTGCGACCAATGATCGATCGACGCTTACACTCATCACGGAAACTGATCAATCGGGGGATCATGGAACTCAGGCAGCTGCACTACTTCCTCACGGTGGCCGAGGAACTGCATTTTGGCCGGGCCGCCGAGCGGCTGCACATCGTGCAGTCGGCGGTGAGCCAGCAGATCCGGCGGTTGGAGCGGGACCTCGGCATGGACCTGTTCGACCGGACCACGCGGACCGTGCGGTTGACCGAGGCCGGCAAGACGCTGCTCCCCCACTCCCGGCAGCTGCTGGCCACGGCGGCCAAGGCCCGCACCGCGATCGACGAGCTGCGGGCCGAGCACGCCGCCACCGTCCGGCTCGGCACCAGCGTCGGCCTCGGGTCAAGGCTGGAGATCATCCTGGCCGAGTTCGCCCGGTTGAGCGGAAACGCCACGCTCGAACTCGTCACCGCGGAGACCGACGAGCGGCTGCGGCGGGTGCGCTCCGGCGAGCTCGACGCCACCCTGCTGCGCGGCGAGCGGCCCGTGCCCGGGCTGGAGTTGTTGCCGCTGTGGGAAGACCCGCTCATGGTCGCGCTGCCGGCCCGGCACGACCTCGCCGTACGTGCCGTGATCGACTTGGCCGACCTGGCCGGGCTGCCGCTCCGATTGGCCTCACGGCAGCGAAATCCCACGCTGCACGACCTCATCACCCGGTCCTGCCGCGAGGCCGGCTTCGAGCCCGAGTTCGGCCCGGAGTTCACCACCGACCAGGACACGCTGGCCGCCATCGGCTTCGGCCGGCCGTCCTGGACCGTGTTCTACGCGCCCCAGGCCGAACAGCTCCCCGTGTCCGGCGTCGTGTTCCGCCCGCTGCGCAATCCCGCCCCGGTCATGCGGGCCTTCCTCGCCGTCCGCCCGGACCCACCCGGCGCCGGGCTCCGCGCGTTGATCGATGCGTGCAACACCGTGAGCTAGACCTACGCGATAGCGATGGCGGCGATGCCGGCCAGCACCACCAGGGAGCCGATGAGGCGGCGGGCGGCCTGGGCTTCGCCGAGGAGGCGCCAGGCGGCGAGGCCGCCGAGGACGATCGACAGTTCGCGGGCGGGGGCGACGAGGCTGACGGGGGCCAGCCGCAGGGCGTAGAGGACGAACAGGTAGCCGAGGGGCGAGAGCAGGCCGACGACGAGCACCTGGCGACGGTAGCGGCGCCAGAGGGAGGCGACGGCGGCGCGGTCGCGGAGGGCGGACGGGGCCATCAGCAGGCTCTGGATGACGGCGCCGGTGCCGAAGTAGGCGACGGGCGGAATGCCGACAGTGGTGACGGAATGGGCGTCCCAGAGGGTGTACGCGGCGATGAAGGCGCCGGTGAGCAGGCCGTAGAAGATGCCGGCGCGGCGGCGGGCGGGATCGGTGTCGGCGGCCTTGCCGGAGCTGATGACGAGCACGCCGACGATGACGAGGAAGGCGCCGAGCAGACCAAACCAGCCGGGATGTTCGTGCAGGAACAGCACGGCCACGAGCACGGACAGAAGCGGGCCGGTGCCCCTGGCCAACGGGTACACGACGGACAGATCGCCCACGGCGTAGCCCCGTTGCAGGACGATGGCGTAGCCGCCGTGCAGGACGGCGGTGCCGACGGAAGCAAGCAGCCAGGTGCCCAGAAGCGTCCACTGTGGATGTTCCAGGATCAGCTGGACCACGGCCACCGGGCCGAAGACGATAGCGGAGACGGTGTAGTACAGGAAGACGAACCGGGCCCCGCCGTCGCCGACCTGCTTGGCGGCGAGGTTCCAGATCGCGTGCACGACCGCGGCGACCAGCACGAGTGAGAGGGCCAAGCCGTTCACGTAGGCGCCTTCCCCCGAGGTCCGCGCGGACCCGGGAAGGCCTCCAGGCTTTTGTCCCGTCAGCTGAACAGCCACGCCCCTTCGTGGCTGACGGTGCCGCTCGGACCAGACCCGCGAAGCGGCGGAACCCTAGGCACTACGCGGGCCACCCTACCTCCTGCGGCGGACCAGCAACACCAGCAGGCCGAGAACCCAGGGCCGGTTGCAGCTGGAACTAAGAAAGGGGCCTCGCCCTTTCTCCCCGGTCACAGAAACACGCCACCCTACGTCCTCGCTACATGCAGGTCGAGAATCGGCAGGTCTGGCCAACTGACGTGCAGTTCCCTGGTGAGGATTGCCCGCTCAAGGACGGCTCCAGTCACTCGCGGGACGGCGACGCCTGGCTTGATGCCCGGATGACGCGGCTGACGGTGCTGGCCGGCGGACGGGTCGGACCGGCACCTCTACAGTCGGGAGAAGGATCTGGCCAAGAGAAAGATCTGAAGGGAACGGTATGAGCTTCAAGGACGTCCCGCCGACCACCCTGGCCGACATCCTGGGCCGCCAGCAGGTGATGGACATCGGCATCCGTCCGTTGTGGACGGGCATGCCGCGGGTGGCCGGTCCGGCGTTCACGGTGAAGTGCGCGCCCGGCGACAACCTGATGCTGCACGCCGCGATCTACCGGGCCGAACCGGGATCGGTGATCGTGGTGGAGTCCGGTGACCTGGACTACGCGCTGGCCGGCGGCAACGTGTGTGCGGTGGCGCATCGCCGGGGCGTCGTCGCGTTCGTGGTGGACGGGCTGATCCGCGACCTGGGCGAGGTCCGCGAGGACGGCTTCCCGGTGTTCGGCCGGGGCGTCATCCCCATCCCGGGCACCAAGAAGGAGGTCCGGCCGCTGGGCGGCGAGGTCACCGTCGGCGGGGTGAAGATCAACCCCGGCGACATCGTGGTGGCCGACGAGGAGGGCGTTGTCGTGGTGCCCGACGACAGTCAGGCCGAGGTCCTCGCGCAGGCCCAGGCCAAGCTGGCCCAGGAGTCCACCGAGACCTTGGACGACTGGGAGCGGGCGCACCGGGCCCACATCGACAAGGCCCTGGCGGACAACGGCTTTGTGGACTGACGGAAGGGACGGCCGGCCCGGCGGATGACCAGGCCGGCCGGACAGGTGGGCCGAGCCGGTCGCAGCATGACGGCGGACCCATGACCGCAGGTTCCCTCGTTCGAGCCACCCGCCGCGGGCGTCAGTTCACGATTCGGCCGATCCAGTCGGCCAGTTGGATCGGATCGGGTGCGTCTCCGGTCGCCCGGACCGAGCGGTGCACGGCACGCACGAGTTCGGGGCGGGACAACAGGGCCCGGCCGGCGGCGCTGCGGCCGCAGCCGCGGGCGGCCAGGCCCAGGCCGACCCAGGCGCTGGCGTGGTCGGGATCGGTGGCGAGTTGGGCCCGATAGCGGTCGACGGCCTCGGTGAAGTGCTCGGACACGTAGGCGGTGTCGGCGGGGGTGGCCTCGGGGACGGCGGCCCACGCGGCCGCGCGGTCACCGGGGGCGGTGGTGAGGCCGAGGCGGATCATGTCGGTGCGGGCGGGCGACCAAACGCCGTCGGGCACGGGGGTCGGGCCGGTGCTGTCGGCGAGGTCGATGCTGGCCGGACGGCGCTCGCCGGCCGACCACGCGGCGGCGAGAATCGCGACGGTACGGGGCGAGGGGCGCATGTGCCGGATCCGCCACACGGCTCGGTGGTCGGCGGCCACGACGGCGGCGAGTTCGACCTCGGCCGCGGGCACGGGCTCGTGCTGCCAAGGCAGCAGGCGTTCGATCACGCCGTCGAGGAAGCGCCGGCCGGCATCGGTCAGCCCGTGGTCGTGGCGCAGGGTCCGAGCGGTGCGCCAGGTGGCGGCTCGGGCCAGCGCGAACTCGAACGCGGCGCGGCGCCGCGTGGACTCATCGTCGTCACGCAGCACGGAACGCCAGAACTCGGTGACCCCGAAGAAGGCGTAAACCCCTTGCAGAGCACCGGAAAGCGGTCGCGGATCGTCCCGCCACGGCGCGTAGATCCGCTCCTCGGGGTCGTCGGTACGCAGATTCGCCAGGTGCAGCAGGCCACTGAGCCGGATGTGCTGGAACTCGTGCACCAGGGTGGCGGCCAACGACAGCGGCTCCTCCGGCCGGCTGACCACGGCGCTGCCGAACGCCTCGCCGGTGGACGCGCTCGGCAGCCGAAACGGGACCATCGGCCGCGGCACCAGGGAATCCAGCCCGGCCGGCATCGTCGCGGCCAGCTCGGGCAGCCGGGCCACGAGCACCCGCCACGCCTCGGACAGCAATGACCGCCACGTCGTCACGGTGTCGTCGTCGAGTCGCTGGGGCAGCACCGGTTCGTAGAGTCCGCGATACGGATCGACATCGTCAAGGCGCACCGACAGCGTCACCGCACCGGCCGGCACGGTGAGCCGCCTGATCCCCCACCAGCCGGGGGCGTCCGTCGACAGGTCCGCCGGCAGCCGCAGGCGGGTGTTGGTGGCACTGATGTCCACCCGCCCGTCGCGGACCCGCACCCTGGCGACGGAGTGGGTCGATGTCGTCGCGACGTGCGCCACGCCGAGCGTCGGCAGCGCGGCGAAACCACACCACACCGGCACCGTGGCGTCGAAATCGAGCCTTGCTCGGATTGCCGCGGACGCGGCGATGGCGTGCACATGGCCGAGGTGCGCCCACGTCGGGCCGACACCGGCGATTCCGTTGCGCAGCAATCTGGTGGTGTAGCCGGCCCAGGTGCCCGTGTACGGATGGTCGATGACGGCGTCCAGTTCGGCCGGCGCCCGGCGCTGCACCCGGGCGAGCAGCTCCCACGCGTCCTCCCATGACGGCAGCGGGCCGCACAGCTCCGGCGCCTTCGCGACGTTGTCGGCCAGGGCCCGCATCAGGAGCAGGCGCCTGCTCCGCTCGGCCCGGCGCAGCACCCGCACCACGGCCGCGCCGCCGCCGCCACGGGCCAACTCGTCGAAATCGGCCCAGGACAGGCGATGCGGCTGGAGATCCCCGTCGCGTTCGGTGGACATGCGGCCTCCAGATTCGTCGGCGGAGCTGCGGCGGCCCGGGCGTCAGTCCTTCGATCCGGCGCAGTTCACCTCCGTGACGCCCTCGTGCGCACTGCGCGCGACCACGTGCCGAAGCGACCGAACCACCGCCGCGTCACGCGAGGTGCGCAGCTCGTCGAGCGGCATCCCGCCGACATCGACCAGTTCGGTCTCCACGTGCGATTCGGTGTGACTCAAGGGTGAACTCATGATGGCGGATTACCTCTCGTGTCGGCAGTCCTCCGGAACACCGCCGATTCTCCCGCTTCCGACCGCCATTGTGAAGGGCGCCCATGCGGCGCGAGGCGATGTCCGCAGATGCACGTGCGCCGGCCCGTCACACGTCCGGTGACGATCACCGCGCGAATCCCGGATATGCGGGAGCCGCCGCGATATCCGTTCGGCCGTATAGACAGGCCGCTCGGCCAAAGGGATGATGAACGCCGAAGCCGGTCGACCCGGCGGTGTGACCGGTGTCGGCCTCGGAGGTGCGGAAAATTGGGGGCCGGTCGGCCGTTTCGTCTCGACCACGACGCCGTGCTGGCGCTGGGCGTTCGGCGCCACTGGGCCGCCGGCAGCACGCTGTTCCTGGCCGGCGAGCGCTCCGATCACGTGCTGCTGCTGGAAAGCGGCCGCGTGAAGGTCGCATCGTCGGCGCCGAGCGGCCGGCAGGTGGTGCTGGCCATCCGCGGCGCCGGAGATCTGCTCGGCGAGTTCTCCGCCATCGACGGCCGGCCCCGCTCGGCCACCGTGACCGCGATTTCGGAGGTCACCGCGGTCCAGCTTTCCGGCGCCGCGTTCCGACGGCTGCTCATCACCGACGGCGCGACCACGTTCTCCCTGCTCCGCATGGTGGTCGAGCGGCTGCGAGAGGCCGACATCCATCGTCTCGAATTCGGCGCCTACCTGAGCCAGCAGCGTATTGCCCTGCTGTTGCTGGACTATGCGGAAAGGTACGGCCAGCAAGGAGAAGAAGCCGGCGTCACCATTTCGATCGCGCTTTCCCAGGCCGAACTGGCCCAGGCGGTCGGCGCATCGCGGGAAGCGGTGACCCGGACGCTGAAACAGCTTCGGGACCGCGGTGTCGTGCGTACGGCCAGGCGGCGGATCGAGCTGCTTCGGCCGGACGTGCTGCGGTCGCTGGCCGAGGCGCCGGCGGAGCCCGAGGACTGAACGCGGCCCGCCGGGACGGGCCGCGCTCCGGGGTCACAGCGGCAGCGGGTCCAGGTCGCAGTTGGCGCGGGCCCTCGAGGACGCGGCCACCACACCGGGATGCTTGTCGCCCAGCACTCGGCGATAGCGGTTCATCACGTCGACGTACAGCGGGTCCGCGTCCTGCGTGCGGCCCAGCGCACGCAGGTCGAACGTCCGGTTCACGGTCGCCGCCAGCGTCGTCGGGTGATCGGCCCCCAACACCCGTTCCGCCCGGGCCACGACGTCGTTGTCCAGCTTCAGCGCGTTCTCGTGCTCGCCGCGCGCGGCCAGGTCGCTGGCCAGGTTGATGGCGGCGCCGATGGCATGCGGCTGATCCTGGCCGAACATGGTGCGGAACTGCTCCAGCGAACGCTCGTCGAGTCGCTGCGCCGCATCCGCGTCGCCCATCAGCCGCAGCGTCACGGCCAGGTCGACCGCCGCCGCGAGCGTGTGCGGGTGGTGCTCGCCCAGCACTGCGCGGTACCGCCCGAAGGTCTCCTCGCCCAACTGCTGCGCGGCGCTCAGCTCGCCGGCGTTGCGCAGGTTGATCGACTGGCCGATGGCGCAGGCCAGCGTCTGCGGATGCGAGTCGCCGTACCGCACCCGGTACCGCTGCCAGGCCTGGGTGGACCGCTCCAACGCGCCGGCGTGATCCCCGTTCTTGCGCAACGCCATCGAAAGGTGGTGCTGGCGTTGCAGGGTGGCCGAGGTGTCCTCGCCGAACAGCCGGGCGGCCCGCTCGGCCAGCCGCTCCTGCTCGACCGAGGCCCAGCCGTACTCGCCCAGTTCCATCCGGTCCAGGATCAGGCCGCCCAACACGTTCAGCGTCTGCGGCGCGTCGTAGCCGCGCAGCTCGACCTGGCGCTTGTACATGTCCTCGTCGAGCACGCGCGCCTCGGCGTAGTCGCCGACCAGCCGCAAAATGACCCCCAGGTCGTGGGCCGCGGAGAGGGTGACCGGGTCGTCCTCGCCGAACACCCCCTTGGCCTTGTCGTACACGTCCCGGTTGAGCGCGAGGGCGCCGCTGAAGTCGCCCTTGGCCCGCAGGTCGACGGCCACGCGGCGCTCGGCCAGCAGCGTCTCCTCGCTGTCCTCGCCGGACACCCGCCGGTGCAGCGCCAGGGTCCGTTCGTTGATCGGGCTCGCCTCCGCGTACCGGCCGAGCGTCCACAGGTAGATCGCCTGCTGGCCCCAGGCCTGCAACAGCTGCGGATCGGTCTCGTCCAGCCGGTTCTGCCAGGTCTCGGTGGCCTGCCGGGCGAGATTGGCCGCCTCCTCGTGGTCGCCCCACTGGTAGAGGAACGTCATCAGGTTCAACACCAGCTGGCGGACCCAGCGGTCGTCGCACTCGACGATGTCCGACGCGTAGGCGTGCGGCAGGATCGCCTGGTACCGCGACCACTGGCCGGCCGACCCGGGGTCGTTCGGATCCAGATTGGCCAGCAGCTGGTGGGCGCCGTGCTTCATGTCGGCCCGCCGCTGCGGCGGCATCCGGTCCCGCAGCACCAGCTGGACCAGCCGGTGCAGCAGCAGCGTGTCGTTGCGGTGGTCGATCTTGGCCAGGCCGTAGCGGTTGATGTCCCGGATCGCCCGGCCCAACCGGATCGGGTCGCGCAGCGCGGAGTCCAGCTCGACCGCGATGGACAGCCCGCGCACCCCGGTGAACAGGCTGCGCGAGATCGGGTCGGGCGCGAAGAACGCGCACACCTGGAGCAGCTGGTGGGCCGCCGGGTTGCGCGATTGCAGCTCGTCGAACGAGACGTTCCAGGCCGCGGCCAGCGGCACCTCGTAGTCGTCCGGTCGGGTGGTGTCCAGGATCTCGGCCACTTTCTCGTCGAACAGGCGCAGGTACTCCCGCACCGGCATGCCGGTCTCCGCCCGCCAGGCCGCGGCCTGGGCGATGGCCAGGGGCAGGTCCCCCAGTTTCTGGGCCAGCGCGTCGGCCTGCGCGTCGTCGATCTCCGGGCCGCGGCGGCGCAACAGGTCCTTGCTCTCCGCCCGGCTGAACACGGCGATCTCCAGCGGCCGGGCCACCCCGGCCCAGTCCGGGTTGCGCGAGGTGATCAGGATTTCGCCGGGGCCGTTGGACGGGAAGAACGGCCGCACCGCCTCCGGGCTCTCGGCCGAGTCGAACACCAGCAGCCAGCGGCGGTACGGCGCGCCGATGCGCAGCGCCTCCCGGACCGCGGGCACCGCCGTGTGCGCCTCGCGGGCGCCGGGCAGCCGCAGCGCCTGGGCGAGATCGGTGAGGGCGGCCCGGATCTGCGCGGGCTGGGTGGCCTGGATCCACCACACCAGCTCGTAGTCCTCGAGGTGGCGGTAGATGTACTCGGCGGCGATCTGGGTCTTGCCGATGCCGCCCATGCCGTGCAGCGCGGCCGGCAGGATCGCGGTGGTGCCGCCGGCCGTCAGCCGGCGGCTCAGCTGGCCGAGCAGGTCGTCGCGACCGGTGAAGATCGGGTTGCGCGGCGGCACGTCGCCCCAGATGGTGGGGACGTCCTCGGCCTGGTGCGTGTGCGAGGTCGCGACGATCGCCAGCTCCGCGCGCCGCTGCGACGGGTCGGCGGCCGGCTCGGCCGGGGTCGACACGCCGGCCGGGTCACCGGGACCGGCCGGGGTCGCCAGGTCGGACGCGCTCGTGCTCACTGAACCGATCCTGCCGCCACCCTGGGCGCCCGTGAGTCCAACCTCCTTCGTGTTGAGGCGGGTTTCGCTCGATCGGGTGTCTTCCACGGCTCTCTCCTCAACGGAAGTCTCGAGTCGGGCGGCACGGCCCAGGTACGGGCCGCTCAGGGCCCGTAGCACGGTGCGTTCGAGCTGTACGTGCTCGGCGATGGGGTTGGGGGCGCCGGCCGGATCGGCGATCGCCGCGGCCAGGGATTCGAGCACGGCGAACCGCTCGGAGACCGTGCGGACGGCGCGGGCCGTCTCCGTGCGCCGCGCGCCGGACAGCAGCACCTCGCGCACGGCGGTGGACGCGAACTCGAACGACGTGGTCTGCCACGAATCCGGCGCGCTCGGGCGCAGCAGACCGCTGTCGAGCACCTCGGCGAGATGGGCGGGCCCGGATTCGGGCACCAGCTCCGCCTGCACCGTGCGCGCGACGTCCAGGTTCACCGGAACCGCGGCGAGCAGCGTGGCCAGTCGGTACGACAACGGCGACGCCCGGCCGAGAAACCGCGACACCAGTTCCTGCGCCGATGGTGGGGCGGCGGGCTCGTCATCGGGGACGGGCGGCCGGGGTTGGGCCTTGGCCAGCATCACCATCGCCTTCGCGGGCCGCGGCCGAGCGCCGGTGAACAGCGCGGCACAGCTGGCCATCCACCGCGGCATCAGCTCGAAAACCGGAATCGGCGCCGCGCCGGCGGTGTCGGCCGTCGCCTGCTCCGGGTCCACCCAGGCGTCGGCCAGCTCCACGCGCCAGCTGCGATTGGGCGCGAGCGGCCGCGGCGGCAGCACGTCGGCGTGACGCAGTCCCAGCCGGCTGCGCCCCCACATCCGTTGCGGCAGCAGGTGAACGAGCGCCACCGGCATCACCGTGGCCCAGTGCGCGAGCATCGCGGCGACCCGGCCCTGCCGCCAGGCCGCGCCGACGCCGTCGGTCAGCACGAGCACGATCCGGCGGCCGGAGAAGTCGACGACCTCGCCGGGGCCGTGGGTCGGGGCGTCGGCCGAACCGGCCCGCAGCACCGGTTCCCGCGTGGCGTCGAGGAAACAGTGGTGGACGGACCGGAACGCGCCGAGCTGTTCGAGGACCGCGGAAAACGCCTGCACGGTCGGTCGCCAGAGCACCATGGACGGGCTCATGTCGACCACCAGCGTCAGGTCGAGCCACCGGGTCTGGACCGGCCTGGTGATCGGCAGCCACAGGCCGCCCTGCGCGACCTGTTCGGCCGTCTCGTCCTCGTCGAGCTCGATCTCGTCCGGACGCGGCGACGGCACCCGGCGCTTGAACGGCCGGAGCGCGCGGATCATGTCCGCCGGGGTCCACGGCAACTTCGTGGCAGCGCGGGGATCGCTGTGGACCGGGGTGACCACCGCCTCCGAGTTCGTCTCGGGGGAATCCGCCGGTCTCCGCGTCACCTCCGGGTCCACTCTGTCCACTGTGGATGGTGGCGGGGCCGGGTCTACCGTGGGCTCGGGTCGGGCCGTCGGGGGTGGGCCATCGGCAGGCGGCGGGTCACTCGCCGCCATGTCGCCCCGCGGTCGGTACGGCCGCTCCCAGAACCGCTGGGTGGTCACGCCCAGCCAGACGGCGTCGGCGAATTCGCGCCAGCTCAGCGAATCCGCCGCCCGGCCGGCCGGCTCGTCTGCTGCCCCCGCCATCGGACCGGCCATCTCACGACACCGAGATCAGTCGCCGCCACAGCGCGTCGAGCAGCCGTGGCCAGGATTCGTCCTGCTCGTCGTAGGCGCCGGAGGTGGCCAGGAACACCGCGTCCAGCAGCTTGTTGGCCGGCAGCCCGCCGGCCGCCGCGCTGCGGTCCACGAACTCCTGGATCAGCGCCGCGCGCCGCTCGTCGTCGCCGGCCCGTAGGTGCGCGGCGACCATCGCGGTGAGCTGGTCGATGCCGGGCTCGGCCAGCCGCAGCTGCATGCAGCGCCGCAGGAAGGCCTCCGGAAAATCCCGCTCGCCGTTGCTCGTGATGACGACAACCGGGAATTCGCGGCACTGCACCCGGCCGCCGTGGATCACGGCCCGCCGGTCCGGATCATCGGTGAACACGCTGACCTCGGGCGTTCTGTGCTGGACGCGCGCCAATTCCGGAATCGAAAACTGCCCGTTCTCGAATATGCCGAGTAGATCGTTGGGCAGATCGACCTCGCTCTTGTCGAACTCGTCGATCAGAAGCACCCGTGGCGCCGCGCTCGGCAGGAATGCGGTCCCCAATGGGCCCAACCGCACGAAGTCCCCGATCGGCGGTTCCGCCGGCGCGTCGTCGGATCCGTGCGCCGCGGCCTGTCCGGCCGCGGCGGCCTGCACCCGGCCGATCGGGTCGTAGCCGTAGAGCCCGGACCGCAGCGTGGTGCGGCTGGAGATCGACCACTGCAGCACGCGTCCCAGCCCGAGCTCGCGGGCGATCCGGAAGGCCAGCGTGGATTTCCCCGTGCCCGGCCGGCCGGTCACGATGAGTGGCCGCCGCAGGTACAGGGCGGCGTTCACGGCGTCGACCTCGTGCGGGTCCACGTCCCGCTCGGACAGGTGCAGCTCGACGCCGAGGCGGCGCGCCTCCTCCCCGTCGTCGTCGGGCGGCGGCGTGTCGGAGGCCGGCAGCGGGCCGCCGGTGAAGGTTCGCCATGGAGGCGGGGGCGGCAGTAGGTCGATCGGTCTAACGTCGTGCCAGGGTCGCCCGATACCCCGATAAATCCACCAGTCCGGCGTAGTGAATCGCGGGGTGCGATTACGCGCGGCGACTGAATCGAGATGCTCTTGGTCGCCCATTCGGATCACCTCTCCACTCGTGATCAACCCGCCCACTCGTCGAGATGGATCAGCCGACCGGGGTCATCCCATAGCAGCACCACATCCTCGAGGGCAGTGTAAAGCAGATTGGTCGATCGGTGGCCGCGTCTTCTTGCTCTGTGTGCATTCTGTGGGAGCTCCATCAAACCGCCGTCCTCGATCAGTCCGGATATCAGGTCACCCACCGTTTTCGGATCCGCGCCGTTCCGGTGCCACAGCACGGCCGGCAGCCCGGACCGTAGCGCCGCGAGCAGCTCGTCACCACGGTCCGGCAGCGCCGGCGGCGGGCCGGTCAACACGACCGTGACGACCGCCGGGTCGTCCTGGAGGGTCGCGCCGAGCATGTGCGGCCGGTCCGGATCCGGTGGTTGAGCGACGTGCACCCGCCCGCCGGCCGGATCCGCCACGAACGCGTTCCAGCGCGTCTTCCACGCGCGGTGCCACTGGCGCGACATCATTCGTTCGAGCGAACGGACCACCACCGGATAGTCCAGGGACAGCGGTCTCGGATCACCCGACCGGTGCTCCTTCTGCCAGGTGTGCACCGGCAGGTTGAGCAACGCGCGAGGCAGCAGCAGTTCGACCGTCACCGGGCCGTCGTGCCCTTCCCACGCGATCTCCGCGCCCACCACGAGATCGTCGACGTGCTGTTCGAGCTGGTCGACCGCCACCGTCATCGGCTCGCCGCAGGCCGGCGGCCAGACGTCGGGATCGTCCTGCCGCCAGTGGGAGAGCACGACCTGGTCCCGGCTCACGCCGTCGGGCTGCACGGCGATCAGCAGGTGCAGCCGGGATTCATGGTCGATCGGCCGCTTCTCGGCGGCGGCCCGCCGGCGGCCCAGCTCGGCCGACAGGCCGAACCGGCGGGCCTGGTCGTCGGTCCAGCGGGTCAGCTGTTCGCCGAGTTCCCGGTCCACGATGCCCGCCAGCAGGTCGAGGAAGACCAACGCGGGCGGCACTGCGTCCGGTCCCGCGTTGAATTCGGCCAGGTGGAGCAGGGATGCCCAGGCGTCGGCACCGGGCGGCGCCGGCGGCACACCCGGGCCGCTCGCCCGTCCCACCAGCACGGCCAGGTGTGGCACGGACAAGCCGTCCAGCAGCGGGGCCAGCTGCTCGAGTTCGAGCTGCGCCTGCACGGCTGTCGGCTCAGGCGCGGACGACTCCGACACCCGCAGCCATGCGTGCGTGGAGGTTTGCTTGACCTCGACCGGAATTCGCCGGAACAGGTCCGGCGCGGCGGCCGGATCGGGTTCGATGACGTCCTGGTAGAAGGCGTCCGAGGCGATCATGGCCAGCACCGCGCCGGTCGCCCTGAGCACATCCTTCGCTTCCGCCGCTTCGATGATGCGGGCGGCCAGGTTGATCGCCGGGCTGACCTCGCCAGCGGGACCGCGCCACACCTCGCCAGCGTGGACCGCGACGCGCAGCTGCATCACCGCCGCCGCCGAGTGCAACGCGTTGTAGCGGCGCAGTTCGGCCAGCAGCCGGCTCCACAGCTGGTCGACCAGCCTGATGTTGAACACGTCGCGGGGGGCGAGAATGAGCTTGCCGTCGCCGCGGTCCTCCACATCGCAGTCCTGCCACGGGATCCCGGCGTCGTCGAACGCCGCGGTCAGCAGCTCCACCAGTCTTTTGTGAATCTCCACCTGGTGCACGCCTCGGCGGTTGGCCGCGGTGAAGCCGGCGACGTCCACGATGACGACCGTCCGATGCTGTGCCTCTGCGTACCCGAGCACCAGAGGTCCCTCCCACGGACCGCCACCAGCCGACCGTCAGTGCATCCGATGATGCCGCGGCCGGGTTAGCCTCCGGCCGCACATGTTGCCAACATGTGACCAACCGCCCTTCCGTCCACAGTGGACTGTCCAGCACGGCCCTCGAGACCACTGTGACACCCTTTCGCCCGACAGTTCTGCGTCATCTGACACATTCGGCCGGGACAGTTCTCGACCGCGGGCCCGCACACACATTCGAGAACCCCGTCGGGGACAAGGCTTCCGGCCGCGCGTCATCCGTGACGGTGTGCACGTCGAACGTGCAGACCGCGCAGCCCCACCTGCCGGTGCCGGACTTACGCCGTAGTCACCGGCGACTGTCCTTCTTCGTCAATACCACGAAGTGTCATCGCAAGCGGTCGTCCGGCACGGGCACTCGGCCCGAAGCTTCGCGCGTACACCCGACTTCCTAGCGGCGGGTATTAGGCCACACCACGCAGGACGGCATCACTGATCTCAGGCCTGTTCACGTGGGCATGGGCGTCGTGTTCCAGAAGGTAGAGGCCTAGACCGAAGCTGTGATGACAGACGACCTCAGCGTAGGCCACTTCACCTCGAGGCAACGAGAAGTCGACCAACCCCACCTCGTTGTGCATGTCCCAGTTCGGAGCGGGCCGCATCGATTGGGACATCACACTTACCCTAATCCTTGTGCCAGCACCTGGGTAGGCATTCAACTGCGGAGCCGCGTCGATCCTCAGCCCTTGGCAGCGGCCTTTGCGGCCTTCTTGAACGCCCGCACCTCACCCAGCGACTTCGCGTCCACGACGTCCGCCACGGAGCGGCGAGACCCCTCTTCGCCGTAGGCCCCGGCAGCCTCGCGCCAACCCGTCGGCTTCACACCCATCTGCTTGCCCAGCAGCGCCAGGAAGATCCGCGCCTTCTGGTCGCCGAAACCGGGCAGGGCGGTCAGACGCTTCAGGACCTCGGGGCCGTCCGGCTTGCCCTGCTTCCAGATCTTCTCGACCTTGCCGTCGTAATGCTCGACAAGGAACTGGGCCAGGGTCTGCAGCCGCTTCGCCATCGAGCCGGGAAAGCGATGAATGGCCGGCGGGGTGGAGACAAGAGCGGCGAACTCGTCCGGGTCGGCCTCGGCGACCGCGTGCACGTCGAACGTGCCCATGCGGTCCAGGATGAGCTTCGGCCCCTTGAACGCCTTCTCCATCGGGACTTGTTGATCAAGAAGCATGCCGAACAAGAGTGCGAGGTAATCGCTGGCGAGCAGGGCGTCAGCCTCGGGTTCCTGAGCAAGACACACCGTGCGAGTCACGGGCGGAGTCTCTCATACCGGCGAAGCGGCGATTGGGGGGTTCGCCCGGACGTGGCGGGATCGGCTTCAGTGAATCTCGCGGTTCTGTCCGGCATCTCGGGCGGCTACGGCCTACGGGTCGCCCGGCCGGCAGCGCAGATAGCCGCACATGATCAGGGCGGTTCGCGAGTGGGGGCCGTTGCTGATCGGTGGCTAGCGGCGGGCGGAGGCGCGGGCGGCGCGGAGGTAGCCGACGACGAGGGACTCGAGGTCGGGCTGCTCGGCGACCCAGCCGGGAGGGGTGGCCTCGGGGTCGCGGACGAGCAAGGTGGCCTGGCGTTCGGTGCGGGAGGCGGAAACGACCGCGCCGCTGACGGCGGACTCCTGGTCGCGCGGGCCGACGAGGACGCGGTGGGAGGCGAGGACGTCGTCGACGTCGCCGGCGAGGCGGACCTGGCCGGCGACGACGAGCAACAGGTGGTCGCAGACCTCGCTGAGGTCGCTGAGCAGGTGGGAGGACATGAGCACGGTGGTGCCACGATCGGCGACCTCGGTCATGACGATGCGAAGGGTCTCGTCGCGGGCCAACGGATCGAGGTCGGACAGGGGCTCGTCGAGCAGGAGGACCTTGGGCAGACGACCGAGCGCGAGGGCGATCGAGACTTGGGTGCGGGCGCCGGCGGAGAGGGTGCGCACCTTGGCGGAGCGGTCGACGCCGGCGAGCATGTCGAGGACCTCCTCGACGCGGGACTGGGACCAGCGCTCGTTCATGCCGGCGACGGCACGGATGACCTCGTGGACGGTGAAGTCGGGGTAGAGGGGGCGGTTCTGGGCCAGGTAGGCGACGTCGGGATGCATACGGCCGCGCACGGGCGTGCCATGGACGGCCACGGAGCCGGCGGAAGGGCGGATGAGGCCGGCGGCCAGGGAAAGCAAGGTGCTCTTGCCGGCGCCGTTGGGGCCGACGAGGGCGATGACGCGGCCCGCGGGCAGCGTGAAAGAGCAGTCGGCCAAGGCCTGGACGCGGCCGAAGGACTTGGACAGGCCCTCGGCGCTCAGGGCGGCAACGGTCATGACCGAGACTCTCCGATCGGGAAACGCTCCGCGCGGACGTCGACATAGAGGGCATCGACGTCGTCGACACCGAGACCGGCATGCGCGGCGCGGCCCATCCACTCGGCCAACTCGGTGCGCAGCGGGGCGCCCCGGGTGGTCGCGGAGCTGGCCAGCGACCTGGTGACGAAGGTGCCCAGCCCGCGCCGGGCCTCGACGAGACCCTCCCGCTCGAGCTCCCGATACGCCTTGAGCACGGTGTTCGGATTGACCGCGGTGGCCTCGACGACCTCACGGGCGGTCGGCAGCCGATCGCCGGGATTCAACAAGCCCAGCCGCATGGCCTGCTTGGCCTGATGGACGATCTGCAGATAGGTCGCGACCCCGGAGCGTCGGTCGATCCGGAACTCGATCACACCGCCAGCATAGGCCCCGGGGCCGGACGCCACGGCTCACGCCTGCCGGCGCACAGCCCAGCCGGTGCCGAGCACGAACACCACGGCGAGGCCAAGATAGATGGCGGCCTCCACCAGGTGCACGGCGCCGGCGGCACTGACCGGGACGACATCGGCGAACCACTTGGCCAGGCCGTGATCGCGATAGCAGGCGGCGTTGTCGGTGACGGGCGTGGCGTCGCCCCGAGAGCCGCAGTTCCCGATGGCGTCGGCGGCCTTGGCCGTCGGCACGACCGCGCCGTTGGCGTCGAGATAGCCGCCGAACACCTCGAGCGAACCGGCCTCCGCCAGGGACGCCGACGGGTCGTCGGAGACGATTCGCTGCGCGGGCACGAGGAACTGCTGCACGCTCGACAACACGAAGCGAAGCACCACGGTCACGCCCAACGTCACGGTCATCGCGACCAGGGTCCGCCGCGACACGGCGCCGACGAACATGCCCAGGGTGAAGGCGAACACGGTGTAGGCCAGCGGCGCGAAGCCGCTGGAGCCGAACGTGGCGTAGAAGTACGGCCCGGAGGCCAGCGGACCGATCTTGCCGGCGGCGCCGACCCACCACTCGACCAGCAGCTGCACCACGGCCACCACAACCAGTGCGGGCACCGCGGACACCAGCATCTTGCTGGACATCCACCGGAGCCGGCTCACCGACTGGGTGAAGGCCAGCACATGGGTGCCCTGTTCCAGTTCACGGGCGAACAGCGGCGCGCCGCAGAACAAGCCGACCAGCACGGGCAGCGCGAGCACGAACAGCTGCGCGATCTTCATCCGGTCGAACCAGATGTCCTGAAAGGACTGTGCGACGTCGGTGCCGCACCCGTTGCCCTGTATGCCGCCCGTCACGCAGGAGGTGAGCCCATGACCGTCCAAATAGGACGTCATCGACATCCGGGCGACGATCACCGCGCCGGCGCCGACCATGAGCACGGCCAACAGTGTGATCAACTGGGCGCGCTGCTGGCGCCACACGACCCGGATCATGCGGCCACCCCACGGGAAGCGTCGCGCATGTAGCCCAGGGCAAGGTGCCCGAGCCGAGGACGCAGCAGCCGCCATCCCGGCGCGTTGCCGGCGAGGGACAAGGGCACCAGAACCTCCTGTCCATGATCCGTGCGACGAGCGTCGATCACCGCGCTCGCGGGCACCGGCAGCGGGCCTGCGGGCGGTCCGACGAGCACAACATGCTTGTCCAACAGGGCATCGACGTCGCCGGCGACCCGAACCTGGCCGTTGGCCAGCAGCACCAGGTGATCGCAGACGCCCTCGAGCTCGGCCAGCACGTGCGAGGACAGCACGGCGGTGATCCCCTCCCGTCGGCTCTCCTCGACCAGACTGCGCAGCACCGACTCACGGGCCAACGGGTCCAGGTCGGCCAACGGCTCGTCGAGCAGCAGCAGGCGGGGCCGCTTGCCCAACGCCAACGCCAGCGCGACCCGGGTCCGCTGGCCGCCGGACAGCGTGCCGACCTTGGCCGTCAGCGGCACGTGCGCCCGCTCCACCAGGCCCTCCGCGTATTCCTGGTCCCACGTGGGATTGGTGCGCTGCCCGAACCGCAACGTCTCGGCCACGGTGAACTGGGCGTACAGCGGCTTGTGCTGGGCCAGGAACGCCACGCCCGGGTGCAGTCCCCGGCCGGTCGGCCGGTCCCCGAACACCGAGATCTCCCCCGCGGTCGGCCGGGTCAGTCCGGTGACCAGCCCCATCAGCGTGCTCTTGCCGGCCCCGTTCGGCCCGACCAGGGCGACCACCCGGTTCCGCGGGATGGTGAGGGTGCAATCCAGCAGCGCCCAGCCCCGCCGGTACTTCTTGCCGAGCCCCTCGGTCCGCACCGGGGCCTGCCCGTCCGCCATCCGTGCTCCCATCGTCTTGGCGCCCTGGGACCGAGGCTACCACGTTTCACTACTTAAGTAGTGAAAGGGGTGAATGGGCACGTCACCGCTCCGTAAGCACCGATCGGGATCACCCGGCTACGGAGAGCTCGTTGCACCAGGGCAGCAGGGTCGGCGAAAGGCCGGCCCGCCGAACGTGAGGGTGGTTCGATGCGGGCACTCCTGGCACGGCGCAAGATCGTGGTTCCTGCGGCAGTGGCGGTGATCGTGTTGGTCGCGGCCGGGCTATGGGCGTTCCAGCCGTGGAAGCTGTTCACCAGCAGCACGGTGCACGAGAAGCTGGCGGACGGCGCGGCCCAGAAGGGGACGTTCCGATCGCTGGCGCACCCGACGAGCGGGCAGGCGGAGGTGGTCAGGAACGCGGACGGCAGCTACGCGGTGCAGCTGCGGGACTTCAGCACGAGCGACGGCCCGGCGGTGCATGTGTGGCTGACGGACCAGGCCCAGGACGCGGGCGACGCCAAGTTCAAGGGCCAGGGCCACCTGGACCTGGGGGCGTTGAAGGCGACGAACGGCGACGAGGTCTACGCGGTCCCGGCGGGCACGGACATCGCGCAGTACAAGAGCGTGCTGGTGTGGTGCGACCGGTTCTCGGTCGGCTTCGGGGTGGCGGCGCTCGGAGCCTAGCGGCGGGAAATGCCGGCGACGGGGTGCCGTGCGGACGTGGACGAAGAGGACTACTTCGGCCACGTCCGCACGCACAACCCGCCACCTCGCTGCGCAGAGCGAAAGCGACGGCCTGCAACGGACGATCCTGCACCCGCTGGGCCACGCCGGCGTCGGTTTGTCGACACGGGAGGTGGCGGTGCTGCGGCTGCTGGCCGAGGGCCGCGCGCTGTCGCACTCCGAGAGCACGGTGCAGAAGGACCTGCACGAGCTGATCACCTGGTTCGGTCTCGGCAAGGAGGCCGGCCGGCAGATGGACGCGTTCGTGCGGCGCTTCCAGTACCGGCCACTTCGTCAGCTGACCCGCCAGACCCAGCTGGCCCGCTCGTACAGCGGACGGAAGCCGGCGCGGAGCATGTTGTGCAGCGAGGTGTTGTGCTGGCCCGGCTGCTCCGCGCCGGTCTCGGCGACCAGCCACTTGCAGCCCTCGGCCGCCGCCGCGTGCGCGCGGGCGGCCAGCAGCGCGGACTGCGCTCCCCGGCCCCGCGCGTCGGAAACCGTTCCAGCGCCGAACATGTCGCCGCACTCGCCGTTCACGAACAGGCTGCCGACGGCGACGATCCGGTCCCGGTCGAACGCCGCGTAGGTGGCCCAGTTCGGCCGGCCGACGGCCGAGGCGGCCATCGCCACCATGCCCTCGTCGTTCGTGCCGAAGATGCTCATCATGACCGCGGCCCACTCGCCGGCCCGGTCCCGGTCGACCGGCCCGACCCGCAGGCCCTCGGCCGGCGCGTCCACGATCCGCGAGACCTCGCAGCCCAGCTTGACGAACCGGCCGCCCTCGGTCAGACGCAGCTTGGCCGCGATCTCCGCCCAGTCGGCCGGCAGCTCGGCCGGGGCGATCAGGATCGACGCCGTCACCCCTTGCTCGCGGTAGAAGTCGACGATCTCGGCGACCGCGTCGGCCGTCACCGGCGTGTCGCCGCCGAAGCCGCCGGCCCGGTTCCAGAACCGGCTCGTGTCGCCGCCGATGGCCACCGCCCGCGCCCCGCCGACCTGCTTCACCGCGATGCCCAGTTGCTCGCGCACCCCCGCGGGCGCGCCGCCGGCGAAGTCGGCGTAGGCCCCGATCTCGGTGCGCTCGCCCAGGGCGATGGGCATTTCCATAGTTGACTGTCTAGTTCGGACGTCGCCGCTCCGCAAGGCGAGCGGCCCGGACGGTGCGAATACGGTGGCCGTCCGGGCAACCACGTCGCAAGACGCGACCGATCAGAGAGCGCCGATTGCTTCGCACGCCTTGCGGACGCCGTCGCCGTAGGCAGGGTCGGCCTTGGCGCAGTTGGCGATGTGCTTCTCGATGGTCGCCGCGCGGGCGCCCTTGATGGCCCGGGCGGTGTTGTCGAACAGGACCTGCTGCTGGTCACCGGTCATCAGCCGGAACAGGTCGCCGGGCTGCTGGAAGTAGTTGTCGTCGTCGGCCCGGAAGTCGAAGCGGTCGGCGGTGCCGCCGACGGTCTGGGCCGGCTCGGCGTACGTCGGCTGCTCGGCCCAGCGGCCGAAGTTGTTGGGCTCGATGCCGGGCACGCCGCCCTGGTTGCCGTCGACGCGCATGGCGCCGTCCCGGTGGTAGGTGTTGACCAGCCCGGCGGCCCGCGGATAGTTGACCGGGATCTGGTGGTGGTTCACGCCGACCCGGTAGCGCGCCGCGTCGCCGTAGGAGAACAGCCGGCCCTGGAGCATCCGGTCCGGGCTGAACGAGATGCCCGGCACCAGGTTGGCCGGGGTGAACGCGGCCTGCTCGACGTCGGCGAAGTAGTTGTCCGGGTTGCGGTTCAGGGTCAGCTCGCCGACCTCGATCAGCGGGTAGTCCTTCTTGCTCCACACCTTCGTCAGGTCGAACGGGTGGAACCGGTAGTCGGCCGCGTCGGCCTCGGGCATCACCTGCACGTACAGCGTCCACTGTGGATGGTCGCCGCGCTCGATCGCCTCGTACAGGTCGCGCCCGTGCGACTCACGGTCCCCGGCGATGACCTGGCCGGCCTGCTCGTCGGTCAGGTTCTCGATGCCCTGCTTGGTGCGGAAGTGGAACTTCACCCAGTGCCGCCGGCCGTCGGCGTTGATCAGGCTGAAGGTGTGCGAGCCGAAGCCGTGCATGTGCCGGTAGGACTTGGGAATGCCGCGGTCGCTCATCACGATGGTGACCTGGTGCAGGGCCTCGGGCAGGTTCACCCAGAAACCCCAGTTGTTCTCCGGGTCGCGCAGATTGGTGCGGGGATCGCGCTTGACCGCCCGGTTCAGGTCGGGGAACTTGAGCGGGTCGCGGAAGAAGAACACCGGGGTGTTGTTGCCGACGACGTCCCAGTTGCCTTCGGTGGTGTAGAAGCGGACCGCGAAGCCGCGGATGTCCCGCTCGGCGTCGGCCGCGCCGCGTTCACCGGCGACGGTGGAGAAGCGCATGAACAGGTCACACTCGTTGCCGACCGTGCCGAACAACGCCGCCCGGGTGTACCGGCTGATGTCGCCGGTGACGCGGAACGTGCCGAAGGCGCCGGAGCCCTTGGCGTGCATCCGGCGCTCGGGGATGACCTCGCGGTCGAAGTGCGCGAGTTTCTCCAGGAACCACAGGTCCTGCAGCAGCATCGGCCCCCGCGGGCCCGCCGTCAGGCTGTTCTGGTTGTCGGCCACCGGCGCGCCGGCCGCGGTCGTCAGCGGCTCGGTGTTCTCTTCGAAAGCCATCTCGCCTCCCTGGGGTCTCAGCCCAGCCCACCACCTTATCTGGAATGAGTCAAGAAACTGAGCCGATCCAGACAGGCGGATGTCCTGATCCGTGGGGCGGGGGATGAGGTGGTGCTGGCTGATCAGCACGTCGACAGCCGACCGACAGGCTGTGCCCAGCAAACGCCCATGATCGATCGCGATGGTGGAGGAATGACCGTTTTCAACGCCGTCTCCCGGCTCGGCGTCGCGGCCCTGGCCGTCGGGGCCGCGATGATCGCGCTGCTCGGTGTGCTGCCGTCGGACGTGCCGGTGAGCGTGCTGCGGCAGACGATCAGCCAGTACGGGTTGACCGACAACAGCTGGATCTTCAACGCCGCCGTGCTGCTGGTCGCGGCCGGCTCGGCGGCGATCATCGTGGTGCTGCGGGCCCAGCGGCGGCTGCCGACGGCGTCGACCGTGCTGGGCTCGCTGTGGGTGGTGGGCCTGCTGGTGATCGTGGCGTTCCCGAAGAACAACTGGGCCGTGAACGCCGCCGGCACCGTCGGCGGCCTGCTGCACCGGTACGCCAGCGTGGTGGCC
This sequence comes from Kutzneria sp., assembly GCA_036403095.1. Taxonomy (GTDB): domain Bacteria; phylum Actinomycetota; class Actinomycetes; order Mycobacteriales; family Pseudonocardiaceae; genus Kutzneria. The sequence goes on from DASWRQ010000088.1 coordinate 25,516, forward strand.
TTCATCTGCCTGCCGATCGCGATCCTGCTGGCCGCGTCGAAGGCGTTCCCGGACGCGCCGGGGCGGCGAACGCTGGCCCTCCTGCTGGGTTACGCCTCCCTCGGCTGGTTCGTGGCCATCCTGGCGGCGGTGCCGGTCGGGGCGGCGGTCGGCGGAAACTGGTGGGAGCTCATCCCGCTGGGCCTGCTGGAACGCGGCATGGCGTTCACCGAGGTCATTGCCCTGGCAGCGCTGGCCGTGCCGGTCGTGCAGAGCGTCGCCCGGACCCCGGAGCTCGCTGTCACATCATGACCGGAGCGCAGCCCGACGGTCAGGGTGTCGGCCACCCGACCGCCCAGGGCTTCGACAGCGATCTCGCCCACGGGCTGAAGCTGACCGAGCTGGGCTGCCCGGCCGAGACGAAGGCCGGCAGTCACAGCAGCGAGGCCGCGTGACCGAGCAGGCGCTCGAACACGGTCGGATCGTAGGCCTCGATCACCGGATAGCCGACGCCGAAACCGCCGTTCACCCAGTCCACCCGCACGCCCGGATTGGCCTCGTCGGTGCCGTCGGCCAGGAAGACGTGCGGGCTGCAGTTGACCCGACCGTCCCGCGCCGCCTCGTACTGGGCCATCACGTCGGCCCGGGCCCGGCCGGTGTCCAGGTCCGCGGCCAGTTCCTTGACATCGACGACATGTGTCTCCTCGGCGACGTCCAGGATGACATGCCGCTGGCTGATGCACCGGCCCTGCGCCCAGAAAGCCTTGCGCAGGGCCAGGTCCAGCTGCTCACTGGCCAACGGTCCCTGCCTTTTGGTCGCCTGCACCGCTTCCAGCGGCGGCAGCATGGTCACCGGGTACGTCCAGTCCGGGCCCTGCCACAGCCGCCAGCCGGCCTTCGGCTCCAAGCCGCCTACCACCGCCACCTCCGAGTCCACGCCGGGCCGCTCGTTCACCGTGCGGTTGAACAACTCCAGCGGGAAGGCCCGGTGGTCGAACCAGATTCGCCCCTCAAGGCCGAGGCGGCAGCGGGCCTCGTGCAGCTTGTGCACGGCCAGGTGGGCGAACGAGCAGTTCAGGTCGGTGAACACGACGATCGTGTCAGGACTGCTGGGGTAGCGGGACTCGTCCATCGGACACCTCCGACCAGCGTGAGTTCAGTGCCGCATAAGCGATGGCCGTCGCGGCGAAGGACGTGAGGCAGCTCAGGTCGAGGCCGCCGAGCAGTTGCGCGATCGGTCCGATGTAGACGGCGTTGCCGACCGACAGGACGCCGACCACCACGCCCAGCGCCATCGCGGCGAGCGCCCTGGGGTTGTATCCGTTGCGGTACCAGTACCTTCCGCCGCCGCCGGTGGCGAACGTGCCGAGGTCGGCCGGGTGGTAGTCGCCCTGGTGATGCCGGTAGCCGATGATCATCACGGCCGCCCACGGCGACACCGCGACCAGCAGCATGGTCACAAAGGCGGCCATCGAGTCGACCGTGTCGAACACCATGGTTCCCACGTACAGCAGCACAAAGCCCAGCGCCGACACGAGTATCGTGGCGAAGGCCCGCGACTTGCGCCAGAAGATCGAGTTGGCCGACAGGCCGGCCGCGTACACACACAGCGAGCCCTGCGGGAAGGAGCCGACGAAGCCGAACACGATCACCACCACGGCGAACCAGGCCGGCACCGAGTCGGTCAGCGACTGCACCCACGGCTGGGTCTTGTCCTGGAAGACCGTGGTGACGTAAGCGCCGGCCAGCAGCGCCAGCAGGCAGCTCAGCAGCAGCGAGCCGCCGTTGCACAGCAGCAGCTTCGAGGCTTTGGTGCCCGACGGGAAGTACCTGCTGTAGTCGCCCTGGAAAGTGGCGTAGGACAACGGAACCGAGGTGGCGACCAGCGCCGACAGCAGCCAGGTCGGCCAGAAGCCGCCCAGGGCGTAGTCGCCGCCGGCGTAGTCGGCGGAGAACTGCGGCGCCAGCACCAGAACCAGGCCCAGCGTGACCAGGCCGCCGGCAACGGCCGTGATCTTGTACATCGCGATCAGCGTGGCGTGGCCGTACACCGCGACGAGTATCACCGCCACCGCCACGAACGGCATGGTCAGCGCCAGCGCCGCCGATCCCGTTGGCGTGCCGAACATCCGGTGCCCGGCGACCATCACCGCGGTGCCGCCGGTCCACACCGTGATGGCGAAGAAGCCCAGTCCCACCCCGATGGTGATCACGTTGGTGACCACCCGGCCCTTCACCCCGAAGTGCGCGCCGCTGGCGATCGCGTCGTTCGTGCCGGTACGCAGCCCGAACAGGGCCACCGGCGCCACCAGGGCGACGCCCAGCACCAGGCCGGCGGTGATCGCCGTGACGCTGGCCCACCAGCCCAGTCCGAACACCACCGGCAGCGCGCCGAGCACCACCGTGCCGAAGGAGAACTGCGCGGAATGCCAGATCCACAGGAAGTCCGACGGCCGGGAGACGCGCTCCTCCTCCGGGATCACGTCAATGCCGTGGACTTCCACCCGGCCTGCTCGCTCGCTGTCGGTCACGGGGAGACCTCTCTGACCGGCAGCGCCGGGCAGTCGGGCCCCGCCACCCTTTGCCCCGTGCTCAGGTCGAACGTCGCGTAGTGCAGCGGACAGGTGATCCGCAGCCGCTTCTCGTCCACGTAGCCGTAGCGCAGCCGGCCGCCCCGGTGGGGGCAGGCGGCCGGCACCACGATGTGTCGGCCACCCGCGGTCACCAGGACCTCGTCCTCGCCGAGCGGGGTGAGGACGTCCGAGCCGGTGCGGCGGCCGGTCACGGGGCCACCTCGCGGGCCTTGGCCACCGCGGCCTCGGTCGCGGCGGCGGCGATCTCGCTGGTCAGCTCCACGCCGGCCCACACCTTGGCCAGGTCGAGCCCGCGCTCGGCGTCGAGCTCCATCAGCGCGGTCCGCATCTGTTTGCTGTGGAAGTCGTCGATGTACAGGTGCTCGGTGTAGTACTTGTCGTGCCGCACACCCAGCCGCTTGGCCGCGGCGGCGTAGCACTTGAAGGCGTACAGCACGCTCGCCTCGAAGTACGCGTAGGCGCCGAGGAAGGTCTCCGGCGCGGGGGCGCGCCGGGCGAGCCAGTGGAACAGGTTGACGTAGGCGTAGCTCTCCTCGTTACGACCGTCCAGATAGGACTCCAGGTCGGTGCTCATGCCCAGCTCGGCCAGCAGTTCCCGGTACAGCTGGGAATGCGCCTGCTCGACGTTGCCGCAGCCGAGCTCGTCGATCAGCACCCGGAACACCGCCATGCCGGCCCGGTGCGGCAGCCGCGGCACGATCGGCAGGTGCGACAACGACTCCACGAGCCCGTCGACCGCGAACTCACCCACCACGACCTTGAACTGCTCCAGGGTGGCGTGCTCGGCGAGGTACGCCTCGGCCTCGGAGCCGGCGGCCTCCTCGTCACGCAACCGCTCCGACATCGCGGTGAACAAGGCCGTGCGGCCGGCGAACCGCGGAGCCGACGCGGTCAGCTCGGCAACCCTTGTGCCGAGCCACTTCTCCTCGATCTCCAGCATCTCGGCGTACTCCTCGGCGGTCGGCACCGAGCGGTTGAGCTGGTACAGCCGGCGCATCATGGCGCGACCACCTCGTCGCTGTCGATCACGCCCCGGCTGCGCAGCTCCTGTTTGACCCAGCGGTACCAGTTGTCCTTGAACACGCCGTAGCGCACGCACGCCTCGTTGATCGCCGACTGCCGGCGGGCCGACGGCTCGGCCAGCATGGCGTTGCACAGCCCCGGCTCCAGGTTGGCCAGCGGTCCGATCAGGCCGGCCACACCGGTCACCTCGGACAGCAGGTTCTCCCAGCCCTCGAACACCGGGATGCTCAGCTCGGCGGCGATCCGGCTGGTCAGCTCGGCGTCGCCGCTGGACTCCTTGATGCCGGCGATGCCCGGCAGCTCGCAGATCCGCAGCAGCGTCTCGACCGCGATGTGGTTGCCGGACAGCGCCTGCTCGTTGTACAGGAAGATCGGCACCTGCACCGCGGCCCGCAGTTCCCGGTAGTGGGCCAGGATCGCGTCCTGGCTGACGTCCGCGCCGAACGGTGTGGTGACGACCACCGCCGCCACGCCGAGGTCCTCGGCCACCAGCGACCGCTCGATCACCGACCTGGTGTCCGGCAGCTGGATGCCGGCCAACACCGGTAAACCGTTGGCATGTCTCAACGTGTAGCCGACCACGTCGAGCCACTGCTGCTCGGACAACGCCCAACCCTCGCCCGAACTCAGCGCCGGCATCAGGCCGGTGACCTCGGCCCGCACCGACTCGATCAGGCGCTGCACGCCCTTCTCCGCGACCACGCCGCCGTCGAGCGGCGTGATCAGCGGCACGATGGTTCCCTTGTGCATCAACGCTCCTCAAGGAATTCGACCGGCACCCGCAGCGCCAGCGACTCGGCGTACATCCGCTCGAGCGGCTCGGGGAAAGCGGTCTCCCCGGCCGCCGGCAGCGGCCGCACCGGCAGGTCGGCCCGGGCGGCCAGCCGCGGGTTCGGGGTGCGCAGCACCGAGCCGGTGGCCAGCACCATGCCCATCAGCAGCCGCTCGGGCATCGGCAGGTCCTTCAGCGCCGGCTCGTCCAGCGCGGTCCGCACGTCGTCCTCGGTGTAGGCCGGCCGCTCGATCCGCAGCACGGTGTGCAGGTTGTCCATGAACGGGTAGTAGGCGTCCTGGTCGGCCCGGCCGTAGGTCCACACCAGCGCGTCGCACCGGCCGACCTGCTCCTGGCTCATCAGCACCGAACCGTCCAGCCGCTCGACGAAGAACGCCTTGCAGGCCAACCGAATCGGTTCGTCGTCGCAGTGCATGCCCATGAACAGGGCGGCGTCGATGACCTCACGCATGGGTGCGCAGCGTCTCGCCGATGACCCGGATCGCCTGCGCGAACAGGCCGGGGTCGCGGGCCAGGGCCAGCCGCACGTAGCGCTCACCGCGCGCCGGCTGGTTCCAGTAGAAGTAGGTGCCGGGCAGCACGTACACGTCCGACTCCTGGAGGATCTGCTGCAGCCGGGTCGCGGTCAGGTCCGGGTCGGTGATCCGGAACCAGGCGACGCTGACGTTGACCACCGGCTCGATGTACTCCAGCACCGTGCCGTCGAGACCGGTCCGGGCCACCTCGCGGTTGCGGGCGATGATGTCGCCGACCGAGGCCAGCGAGTCGTCGATGGAGTCCTCGATGTAGTGGCTGACCATGTTCAGCACGAACGGGGACACGTTGAGCAGCACACTGGTGTGCAGGTTGTAGACGTCCTCGCGGATGTCGTCGCTGGTGGTCAGCATGGCGCACTTGGCGTCCTGGATCGGCCAGGTCTTGCCGGTGTCCTCGATGATCAGGTACGTGACGCCGGACTCCTCCAGCAGCCGGTACACGTCGAACCGGTCCACGTTCTTGTCGGCCAGCGCGAAGGAGGCGAAGCACTGGTCGATCAGCAGCACCTTGTCGTGGTCGACGCAGAAGCGCACGACCTGCTCGAAGCCGGAGCTGCCGTCCTTGAGCAGGCTGAAACCGGTGGGGTTGTTCGGGTCCACGATGAACAGCGCGTCGGTGGTCACCGTGCGGCGCAGCCCGTCGTAGATGCCGTCCAGGTCGTGCAGCACCGTCTCGTCGACCGCGCCCAGCGGCACGTCCATGTTCTTGAGCAGGTCGACCAGGTTGTCGAAGCACGGCTCGATCAGCGACACCGACAGGCCCCGGCGGCGCAGGAACATCGCCGCGACCATGGTGGAGACGCTGGCCGCGTAGGACAGCATCGTCTTGCCCAGCCGGGCCGCCGTCGGCTGCTTGTGCAGCCGGAAGAAGGCGTCGATGAACTTCTGCTCGAAGAAGGACTGCTGGTTGTCCTCCGACTCGTGCCAGAGCTTGGGCAGCCGGGCGACGATGTCCTCCTGGCTGCCGGACTGGTGCTGGTGGGTGTGCGCGTCGGCCAGGTTGAACCGGGTCTTGAGCGCCTGGATCTCGTGCTGGGTCAGGTCGACGAGCCGGCCCTCGTCGACGACAGCGGCATTGTCCGCCATTACTCCCCCTCGATCGGGTATCCCAGATAATTCGAACGAGTACCAAGAGAACGAACGGATATCCGTTCGTCGCGAACTCCGATCGCGTCGAGCACCTCGGTTCATCGGAGCTAATGGAAGCGTAGAACGCACATCACGGAAACATGGTAACAGCAAGGTAACGATAGCGAGGTCACAGCGCCTTTCGGGGCCAATTCACGACGATTTGTGGGAGCCAATTCGCCGATACGTGAGCGCACGAAAAAGGGGCGCCACCGTGATGGTGACGCCCCTTGTGCCGAACGGAGCAGAACTAGAGAGAACGCTTGAGCAGCTCCTCGACGGCCGACGGGTCGTCCCCGCCGATCACCGGCCAGCCCACGCCGTAGTCGCCCTGCCAGCCGACCTCGATGCCCGGGTTGGCGTGGTCGCTGCCGTCGGGCAGGAACAGGTGCGGGCTGCAGTTGACGACGTCGGTCGCCGACACCGCCGCCTGCGCCGACAGCGCCTTGCGGGCCCGGCCGTCGTTGAGCGACTCCTCGATGTGGCCGGCGTCGATGCCGACCTCGGCGGCGACGTCCAGGATCACCCGCTGGTTGGTGATGCACCGCGACTGCGCCCAGAAAGCCTTGCGCAGCCCCAGGTCCAGTTTCTCGGAGGCGTCGAGGTCCTGCTCCTTGGCCGCCTGGACGGCCTCCAGCGCCGGCAACGTGGACGACGGGTAGAGCCAGTCCTTGTCCTGCCATAGTTGCCAGCCCGCGGCCGGCTCGATGCTGGCCATCCGGCCGACCTCGCTGTCCGTGCCGGTACGCGGGCTCGGCGCGTTGTTCAGCAGCTCCAGCGGGAAGGCCCGGTGGTCGAACCGGATCTCGTGCTCGAGACCTAGACGTCTGCGGGCCTCGTGCAGCCGGTGGATCGTGATGTGGGCGAACGAGCACCAGATGTCGGAGAAGACGATCACGACGCCCTTGGGCGGGGTCAGTTCCACGGGTCACTCCTCGAGAAATGAATGGTGACACCACGCCTCACCTGAAGTCACATGCGGCGCATACATGACGTCTGGAGTCGAATGTGGACCACACGTGGCATTCGGGGTCAGGAGCCGGCGGCGGGAAGGGGTTGGTCGTTGAACTCGAGCCGACCGAGGACGGCCTCCGGGTCGATCTCCTCCGGCGGCAGCACCAGCGGCAGCGACGGGATCTGGGCCATGGCGTCGAGCAGGCGGTCCACCCGCCCCTCCACGGCCGGCCCGTGCGAGCTGAGGATGCGATCGGCGCCCAGTGCTTGGATCTGGTGCAGCACCACCTCGAACTTGGCCGGGTCGGTGAGCGCGACCCAGGGGTGGTTGGACCGGTTGAACAGGGAGAACCCGTCGAAGTACTCGGCCTCGGTGACGTCGTCGACCTCGTTGGCCACGGTCGGCAGCACGGAGCCGAAGCTGTCGGCGCTGAACAGCGTGCGCGAGCCGTGGTCGAAGGCGGCGAGCGTGGCCGGCGAGTCGAAGGCGGGCGGCCGCAGGATGCTGATCTCGCGGTCGCCGGCGGTGAACGAGCTGCCGGGGTTCACCAACAGCATGCGGTCGCGCGGCAGCTCCCACTCCTCGGACAGCCGCACGACCGACAACTGGCTGGTGACCAGGACGGCGTTGGGCGCCTCCCGCATGATCTGCACGATGTTGCCGGAGTGGTCCCGGTCGTCGTGGGTGAGCACCAGCCAGCGCAGGTCGGCCGGGTCCACCACGGACCACAGGGTGTCGGCGAAGTCGACGGCGTCGATGGGCATCCCGGTGTCGACGAGCACCGGCTCGCTGCCCCGGACCAGGTAGCAGTTGACCGGGAGCAGGCCGGTGCCGGGAATGGGTAACTGCGACGGCAGGACGTGCACGTCCCTGGCCGCGGCATAGGCCTCACGCATGCGTGGTCTCCCCCACTTCGGATCAGGTGAACTGGATCAGGACCGAGCCGACGACCAGCAGGCCGAGGCCGGTGATCCGGGGCGCGGTGAGCTTGCGGCGGGCCATCCGGAACAGCCCGAAGCTGTCCACGGTGGCCGAGGAGATCTGCTGCCCGGTGACGGTCAGCGCGACCGTGCCGGCGGCGCCGATGGCCGGGATGGCCAGGAACGTGACCAGCACGTAGATGGACGCGCAGATGCCGCCGAGCCAGCCCCACCACGGCATCTCCCGCAGCGGCGCGAACCTGGGCGCGGGCGTCTTGTTCAGCGAACGCAGCACGACCAGCACGATGAAGATGGCCGCCACGGCGACCAGGAAGCTGATCATGTCGACGGTGACCGGGTTGCCGACCACCTCGCGCAATGACGAGTTGATGCCGGCCTGGATGGGCAGCACGCCGCCGCCGACGATGCCGAGCAGGATCCACGGGATCTGCCCGGCGCCGGTGCGGGTGGCGGCCGGGGCCGCTGCCGCGCCGACCGACCTGGCCGGCACCGGGGCCGGGGCCTTGGCCGCCGCGCCCTGGCCGCGGATGATCACGACGATGCCGGCCAGCAGGGCGAGCACGCCCAGCGCGATGCCGAGGCTGACCGCCTTGCGCGGGATGTCGAACAGCCCCAGCAGGTCGATGCTCAGCGACGAGATCATCTGGCCGGTCACGAACAGGCCGCCGGCGGCCAGCGCCCCCAGTCTCGGGAACAACAGGATGCCGCTGGTGATGTAGAGCGGGCTGGCCAGGCCGCCGAGCAGCTGCCACGGCTGGGCGTGCGAGAGCTGGGCCAGCCCGCCGAAGCCGCCGACCAGGGCGGTGGCCAGCACCAGCACGCCGGCGGCCACCCCCAGTTGCAGCGTCGACGCGCCGTACGGCGTGCCGACCGCCTTGTTGAGCTGCACGTTCACCGAGGCCTGGATGGCGAGCAGGCCGCCGATGAGCAGTGCCGAGATCACGAAGATGGCGTCCATCCCCTACCTCACCGCTAAGTGGACACTGTGACCGGTTACGTGAATGACGATAGACTATAAGCGGACACGATGTCCAGTTACCGACGACTGGGTTAAGGTGGCGTCCATGCCGAGCAGGACTCACGACGGTCAGCCCTTCGACCTGCCGATCGTGGGCTCCAACGGGCTGCCGGCCCGTCCGGTCGAGCGGGCCGACGCGGCCCGCAACCGGGCGAAGGTGCTGGCCGCGGCCGAGCGCCTGTTCGCCGAGGCCGGCACGGACAGCGTCACCATGGACGAGATCGCCAAGGCCGCCGGCATCGGCCGGGCCACCCTCTACCGGCGCTACCCGGACACCCGGTCCGTCGCGCTGGCGCTGCTGGACGAGCACGAGCGGGCGCTCCAGGCGAAGATCATTCTGGGCGCGCCGCCGCTGGGTCCGGGCGTGCCGCCGGCGCAGCGGCTGGCCGCGTTCCTCGGCGCGATGGTCGACCTGCTCGAGGGGCACCTGCACCTGGCGCTGGGCGCGGAGACCGGGCACGCGCGGTACACCACCGGCGCGTACGCGTTCTGGCGTTCGCACGTCCGGCTGCTGCTCACCGAAGCCGGCGCGAGCGACCCCGACACCCTGTGCGACATGGTGTTGGCCCCGCTGGCCCCGGAGGTCTACTGGCACCAGCGGCACACCAGGGGCCATTCGGTCGCGGAAATCGTGGCCGCGCTGCGCCTGCTGGCGGCGAGGATTGCCGCGCCCTGACCGACCGGCCCTGCCGCCTGATGGCGGACGTCGAGCAATTGTCGCCCACCGACTCAAACCGACCTGACGCAGTTCGGGCGGTATGCCCGTCTCCTTGACATCCCGGAGATACGCTGTTTACATACGTTTCCACTATTCGCGGCACCTTTTCTGGGGATGAGGGATTCCGTGAGCACATTCCGTGAGCGTTCGGCGGTCCGCACGCGAAGACCCGCAACGCGAGGATCAAATGTCGGTGGCCGATTATCTCGGGCGGCCGAGCCGATCGGGGACCACTGATGCAGTGGCTGGAGGATGTGCTGCGCCGGGGATGGCCCAGCCACCGGCCGGCCGTCGAGGTGCTGACTGGCGGCGCGGTGAGCCGCACACTGAGTTACGCCGAACTGCTGTCGGCCGCCGCCGCGCTGGCCGCCGAGTTGACCGAAATCGTTTCCCACCACCAACTGCGGGCCCTGGTCGTCGCGGCCAACAGTCCCGAGCACATCGTCGCCGATCTGGCCACGATGATCGCCGGCGCCGCGACCACGGCCGTGCCGCCGCACGCCAACGAAGCCGAAATCCGTTACATAGCCGCCGGTTCGGACGTCGTACTGTGCGACTCCGACGGGCGGCGGGCCTTGGAGCGGCTGGCCCTGGACCGTCCGATCAGGACGGTCGAGGCTCACGAAAGTCCTGGCCTGGCCCGGCCCGAGCTGCCCGGGGATGCCGACGACGCGCGCAAGGTGGTCGTCTGTCCGAGCACCGAGCGGGAGTTCGCCCTGCCCTCCGGGGCGATCGACGAGGTGCTGCGGGCCGTGCGGCTGCGGGCCCCGACCGGCGTCTGGCGGCGCTACCTCGTGCTGACGCCGTTGAGCTCGCTCACCGAGCAGACCTTCGTCTACCTGACCTTGCAGCACCAGGGCACCGTGCGCCTGGCGTCGTCGAACACCGTGGACCTGGCCGATGCCGGTGCCACTGCCGCGCAGCTGACCGCGCCGGTAGCCGAGGCGCTGGAGGCGGTGCTGAAACGGCGGCCCGAGCTCGACGGCGAGGACCTGTGCCGGGTGCTGTTCGGCGCGCCGACCGCGCCGTACCTGGTGTGCTTCGACCCGCTCGCGCCGACCGGCGAGCTCACCGCTCGCGGCGTGCCCGTGCACCGGGGCTTCGCCGCGGCCGGCACGTGCCCGATCACCCTTGCCGCGCAAGGGACACCGGGGCACAGCGTCGGGGAACCGCTCAGCCACGTGTGGCTGAAGGTGGCCGAGGACGGCGAGCTGATGGTCAAGAGCAAGTCCCAGCTGATCATTCCGTGGCGGTCGGCCGGGGACGGCTGGTTGGGGTTGGGTGTGCGGGGAAGCGTGGACCCGTCCGGCCGGATCCACATCGGGTGACCGCCACTTCTCTCGAGGGAGAACAGATGCCCGGGTTGCCACCGCGCACGGTGCTGGACAAGGACGCGGAGACGCCGCTCTACCGCCAGTTGTACGACTGGCTGCGCAAGGACATCGAATCCGGCCAGCTGCCGGTGGGCAGCCGGCTGCCGGCCACGCGGGCCATGGCCGAGCGGCTGGGCGTGTCCCGCAACACCGTGCTGGTCGCCTACGAGCACCTGCTGGCCGACGGTTACGCCGAGGGCCGGGTCGGCTCCGGCACGCGGGTCGCCGGCCGCCCCGAGGACGCCGTGCATCCGCCGGCCAAGGCCGAGCGGCGAAGACCGCTGGCGCAACGACTTTCCGCCGCCGGCCGGGCCGTGCTGCGGGCCGAGCACGAGTTCGGCGACCTGGCCGAGGCCCGCCGGGACCCGACCCGCCCGTTCACGCTGGACGTGCCGGCGCTGGACCTGTTCCC
>DASWRQ010000089.1:0-35984 GCA_036403095.1 Kutzneria sp.
CGGTGCGAATGCCAGGAAGAGAAAGCGCAACATCGTGCCCGGATTGCGCTTTGTTACGCGTGCGCTGTCGATTTCCTGTGTATCGCTCATCTCTGGTCCCCGAGCCGCCGAATTGCTGTGTGGCAAGCATCGGGGTCCGATCACCCTACGTTACGGGAATCATCCGATCGGACCAGGTGGGCGGAGCTAGGGCCGGTGGATCCGCAGGCCGATGCCGCCGGCCAGCAGCAGCACGGCGCCGGCGATGAGCACCAGCACGGCCCCGTTGACGGCGCCGCCGGTCCAGTCCCAGACGGCCTCGGGCACGGCGATGGTCACGCCGAGCACGCCGCCGACCAACAGGACGGGCATGCGGTCGGCGAGGTAGCAGCCGAAGCAGACCAACGCGACCACCAGCGTGGTCGAGTACTGGATGAAGGCGTGCTCGGGGAACTGGGCGCCGATGAGGGCGAGCGCGGCGGCGACACCGGCGGCGACGGCGCGGTGGCGGATGACGCCGAGGGCGACCAACACGCCCCAGATGGCGGCGACGAGCAGTAGACCGCCGCCGGTCCACGACGGCGAGAGGCCGACGAGGTCGACGAGCCCGACAACCGTTGAGCCGCAAGCGATGCCGGCGACCGGCAAGGCGAACAGCGCGGGCCACGCGGCGTAGCTGGCGACGGCGAGCACCAGCGCGGTCAAGCCGCCGGCCAGGGCCGGATGGGTGTCGAACGCGACGGAGCCGGCCAGACCGCCGGTCACGGCGCCGAGCGCCAACAGCACGCCGGTGACCCGGTTGTGCAGGGCGACGGCGGCGCCGATCAGCACCACGGTCACGCCGACCAGCAGCCACACGCGGCCGACGTGCGAGAACGAGTCCCACGAGGTGCCGACGACCAGCGCGGCGCCGGCCACCAGGAGCGCGCCGCCGACGTAGCCGATGACCTCGGCGATGCGGCGACGGATCGGGGTGCTCGGCCCGGCGTCGGTCAGCGCGTTCCGTACGGCGTCGGCCTCTTGCCGGGACAGCGTGCCGGCCGTGACCAACTCACCCAGAGCGCGTTCCTGACCGTGCGCGAGCCTCGTCATGCCTGGCGGGTACCCGTTCTGGCGACGCGCAACCGCACAACCGTGCCGAACGAGGGGGCCGAGCGCACCTGCACCAGATCGCACAGCTGGTTGACCATCCACATGCCGCGCCCACGGGGCTGGGCCAGCGTCGGCCGGCGGCGTCCGACGAGCGGATCGGTGATCACGCCCTCGTCCCGCACCTCGCACACCACGTCGCCGTCCTCGGTCCACAGCCGCACCATGCCGCCGCCACCGCCGTGGTCGATGCTGTTGACCATCACCTCGTGCACGGCCAGCGTGAACCGCTCGACGGCGTCGGTGTCCAGGCCGAACCGCCGTGCCTTGCCGGCGGCGTTCTCCCGCACGCCGGTGACGCTGTCCAGGTCGAACCGCACGAATGTGGTGGGGCCGAACGGTTCCGGCAGCGGCTGGGCCAGCGCGGCGCCGTCGCCCCGGTCGTCGAAGCCGGGATTGGGCTCATCGGCCCACCACGGGTGGTTGGCCCGGGCGCGGGCCAGCACCGGCTCCGGCTGCGCCGCCGCGTAGAGGCACAGCAGCCGCCAGTCGGTCGCGGTGAACACCGTGTTGAGCAGCGCCTCGTGCTGGTGGCATTCGGCGATCGCCGACGCGCTGCGGTCTTCGTGCACCGGCTCGCTCACGCTGCGGCAGGGCCGGCCCTGGTTGCGGTCCACCAACTCCCGCCACAGCGGGATGAGCCGCGCCGGATTGCGGCCGGCCTCGACCATGTCCACGAAGCCGACCTCGCGCCCGTCCGGGCCGAGCGCGTCGCGGACCGCGTCCAGCCGGGTCGTCGGCACGATCACCAGCACCGCGGCGTCCTCGGCCAGCCCGGCGCGCACGAAACCGGTCACGCTGGTGACGAACCCGTCCAAGCTGTCATAGCTGAGGGCACCGTGCCGGAACACCACCGCGCCACCGTATGCCTACGTTCAGGCCGTGACGAACTTGGCCAGCCGGTCGGTCAGCCGCTCGCGGGACTGGCAGCGTGGCGGGTTGGGCTGACCCGGGCAGTTGCCCACGACGACCTCGTCGACGAAGTGTCGGATGCGGCCCGGCGTGGGCAGCGGGTCGGGGCCGAGGTAGCTCAGCACCACCGGGCCGTCCAGGGTGTCGATCTCCAGCCCCACCGACCAGCCGTGCCGCTCGTCCCAGACCAGCATCAGGTCGTGCTCGACGAACAGGGGGTGCCGCATGGGCAGCGCGATGTAGGCCGAGGCCGGGTCGCCGATCTCGTGGTACATCGCGTCCGCGGGGACGCCGAGCAGGCGCGCCACAGCCGCGACATATCTGCCGAGGCCCTGGGCCGCCTCGCTGTCAGGTGCGACGTTCATCGCTCGCCCCCCGTCCGTGCTAGGTCAATCGGGGGTACCCGGACGAGTGATAACCCAACCGTGATGTGACCTGAATCACAACGCCGGCATGGTGAAGGCCACCTCGGTGCCGTCCGACCTGCGATTAAGGCTCACCTGGTTCGCCAGCGCCCGGATCAGGGCCAGCCCACGGCCCCGGTCGCCGGGGTCCTGCGGCTGCGGTCGCCACGTTCCGTAATCGCGGACCCGGCCGCGCACCGCGCCGGCCTCATCCCTCGACAGCCACACGTCCACCGAGCCCGGCTCGCCCGAGCGGTAGCCGTGCTCGATCGCGTTGGCCGCCGCCTCGCCCACCACCAGCTGCAGGTCCTCCAGCTGCTCGCCGGACAGGCCCGCCGCGGCCGCCCAGTCCCGGACCACCTTGCGCATGCCGGCCAGCTCGCCGGGTAGGCCGCTGAACCGCAGGGCCAGCGGGACGGCGTTCGCCCTCGCCCTGTCCACGTCCTCGCGTCTCGACCCGTTCACCTGACCTCCGGTGATCAGGCTATCCAGCCCCGGCTGTCCCGGCCAGTGAACCGGGGGCGTGCCGGGCCGGTATATGGGTGCGCGGTTCGCGTCCGGCGGGCTGGCGACGAGCTTCGGACGAGTGGAGTGGGCATGCTCAGTCAGCACGAACGCCGCCAGCTGGACGCGATCGAGCGTGGACTCGCCGCCCAGTACCCGGCGCTCGCCACCCGCCTGAGCGGCAGCGTGCTCGACCGGTACCGCTGGGCCCTGGAGGCGATGTGGGCCTTCGGCCTGTGCTGCTTCGTGCTCGGCATCGTGGTCGACAGCGGCCAGCTGGGCCTGTCCGGGCTCGCCCTGCTGATCGCCGGCCTGCTGCTGCGCCACCGGAAGTACCTCTACACCCTGTTCAGCGGCTAGGACTCGGTGAGCCTGGTCAGCGTCTTGGCCACGCGGTTGCGGCGGGTCTCCGGCTTCTTGGCTTCCTCGATCCACCGCACGTACTCCTTGCGATGCGTGAACGGCAGGTTGTCGAAGATCTGGCGCGCCGCCGGGTCGGTGGCCAGGGCCTCGGCCAGGTCGGCCGGCACCTCGACCTCGCGCAGCGCGGTGTCGAGCGTGAGCTCCACCTCGACCTTGTCGCCGGCGGCCACGCCCGCCGCCGTGCGGTTCTCGGCACTGAGCGGGATCAGGAACTGCCCGCCGCGCACCGCCACCGTGCTCCGGTACGTGTGACCGCCGATCGTCACGTGCACCTTGGGTTGTCGGCCGGCGTCGAGTGCCTCGACGACCTCCGCCGGCACCGGCAGCCCGGTCGCGGTCTTGCCGCCCAGCAGCACCGTCGTCCGGAATCGCATGCCGGCAGTATGAACGGCATGACGGTCTTCACGCCTGCGGAACGGGCCAAGCTGCTCGATGCCCTGGTCTCCCGTGCTCGTGCCGACGCCCGCGTCATCGGTGCGGCCGTCACCGGCTCGGGCGCGCTGGACCAGGCCGACCGGTGGTCCGACATCGACTTCGCGCTCGGCATCGCCGCTGATCGCGACGAGGTCATGGCCGACTGGACAGCGTACCTGTATGAGGAGCACGGGGCCGTGCACCACATGGACGTTCCCTTCCGCTCCGCCGTCTACCGCGTGTTCCTGCTGCCGCACACGCTCCAGGTCGACATCGCCTTCGTGCCGGCCCCCGAGTTCGGCGCCACCGCCCCCACCTTCCGGCTGCTCTTCGGCATCTGCGCCGATCAGCCGCCCACCCCGCCGCTGGATCCCCGCTCGCAGATCGACATGGCTTGGCTGTACGCCCTGCACGTGCGTTCCAGCATCGAACGCCGCCGCTGCTGGCAGGCCGAGCACATGCTCGGCGGCCTCCGCAACGCCGTCCTGAGCCTGATGGCCCTGCGGCACGGCGTTCCGGCCACGCAGGGACGAGGTCTGCATCTACTCCCGTCCAGTGCGACCGACGCCGCTGTGGCGACACTCGTCGGCTCCCTCGACGAGGCCGACCTCCGCCGCGCCTTCCGCGCCGCCGTCGAGCTGCTGCTGGCGGAGACCGCGCACGTCGATCCGGACCTGGCGACAGTGCTGGCCGGCCCGTTGCAAGCCATGCTCGGAAATGCCACATGAGCGTCGTTGTTGCCTTCATACGGCACATTCGGACCGCATGTGACCGGAAAGGCGGCGTTGGGGTCGGAGAGCATGGGCTCGCGGGGGTCAGCGGGTGGGCAGGGTGCCGAGGTTGAGGCGTTGCTCGCGGGTGTCGGTGGGGGTGCAGCCGAAACGGGCCTTGTACTGGCGGGAGAAGTGGGCGATGTCCGTGATGCCCCACTTCGCGCAGATCGCGCCGATCATCAGGTCGGGGCGGGCCAGCAGGTCGGCGTGGCAGCCGTCGAGGCGGCGGTTCTTGATGTGCGTGGAGACCGTCTCGCCGCGCTGCTGGAACACCCGGTGCAGGGTGCGCACGGAGATGTGGTGGGCGGCGGCGATGCGTTCGACGGACAGCTCCGGATCCCCGAGCCAGCTGTCGATGTAGGCGCTGATCTGGGCCTCCAGCGCGGGGGAGACGGGCTGGGCCCGACGGGAGAGAGTGCCGACGAGTAGGTCGGACACGGCCTCGGAGGCGGCGGCCAACCCGGCGGAGTCGAGGCCGGCGGCGACCTTCATCGTGGCCAGCATGTGCTGCACGAGCAGCTCACCGACGCCTTCGACGGCCAGCGTGGTGCCGATCAGGCGGCCGACGCCGGGGATCTGGCTCTCGAGACGCACCGAATCGACGTACACGGTGAGCAGCCGGTTCTGGGTGGAGTGCCGGGCCTCCAACGGGTTCACGGTGGAGCACAGCGCGGCCCGGCCGGGCTTGAGCAGCAGCTCGGCGCCGCGGTGGCGCAACCGGGTGGTGCCGTCGACGCACACGCACAGATAGGTCAAGCCGTTGGGGGACAGCCGGATCAGCGCCTCGCTGCGCTCGATCCGGGCCCCGGAGCCCTGATAGGTCCAGTCGAAGGTGGTCACGCCGCCGATCAGCAGCCGGGTGACGGTCCGGTACCCGCTGCCGGGCCGCCCGAGCGTGCCGGCGTACTGCAGGCTCTGTCCGCCGACGGGGAGCGCGAATGTCTGACGGGGACTGGTCTTCTCGACGACACCCTCGTCTACCCGGTGGTGGAAGGCGGCTGCCGGCGGCATGGCGCGAGTGTACGCGCGTACCGATCTTGGGCCCGCGACACGGGCCGGTAACGGCTGACCCACGACCCATTGACACTCGGCTTAATCCACGTCAAGAATCACGTACCACCGATCGTATAGGATCCATGAAGACCGAACCCAATGGAGGGCGAGGCGTGGCCAGAGTCAGCAGGGCCGAGGCGTTCCTGGTCGACCTGGCGGTCGAGCAGGTCCGCACGGACGCGGTGCAGGCCTTCCTGTCCCAGGAGACGGTCTTCGTCGAGCTGACCACGGACGACGGCGACACCGGCCTCGGCTACACCTACACGATCGGCACCGGCGGCACGGCGGTGCTGGCCCTGCTCCGCGACCACCTGCTGCCCCGCCTGATCGGCGCCGACGCGACCCGGATCGAGGCGGTCTGGCACGACCTGTTCGCCTCGACCAGGGCGACCACGGTCGGCGCGATCACCTCGCTGGCCCTGGCGGCCGTCGACACGGCGCTGTGGGACCTGCGCTGCCTCCGTGCGGGCGAGCCGCTGTGGCGGGTAGCCGGCGGTTTCCGCTCTCGGGTTCCCTTGTACGACACCGAGACGGGCTGGCTGCACCTGAGCGCCGACGAGCTGGTGGCCGGCGCGCTCAAGGCCAAGGACGCCGGCTGGCAGGGCATCAAGGTCAAGGTGGGCAAGCCGAGCGGGGCCGAGGACGCGACCCGGCTGCGGGCCGTGCGCGACGCGGTCGGCCCGCACTTCCCGGTCATGGTCGACGCCAACCAGTCGATGACGCTGGCCGAGGCGCTGCGTCGGGCCGAGCTGTTCGCGCCGCTGGGCCTGACCTGGCTGGAGGAGCCGCTGCCGGCCGACGACGTGGCCGCGCACGAGCGCCTGGCCCACGCCACCAACATCCCGATCGCGGTCGGGGAGTCGCTGTACTCGGTGGCCCAGTTCCGCGAGTACCTCCAGCGCGGCGCGGCCTCGGTCGTGCAGGTGGACGTGGCCCGGATCGGCGGCATCACGCCGTGGCTGAAGGTCGCGCACACCGCCGAGACGTTCAACGCGGAGATCTGTCCGCACTTCCTGATGGAGCTGCACGTGAGCCTCGCCGCCGCCGTGCCCAACGGCCGGTTCGTCGAGCACATCCCGCAGCTGCGGGCCATCACCACTGGGGAAATGTCCGTTGTGGACGGTCACGCCGTCGCTCCGGACACGCCGGGACTGGGCATCGCCTGGGACCGGGACGCCATGGACGACCTGCGGGTCGCCTGACAGTAGTGTCCTCATTGGACAGTCAGCAACGGTGCGACTGAGATGGAGTTTCGATGAGTCGGAGAACGACGCGGCTGCTGACAGCGGCAGCCGCGGCTCTGCTGGCGATCACGGTGGTGCAGGTGCCGCTGGCCGACGCCGCGCCCGCCGCCAAGCCGACCAAGGCCGACAACGCCGCGACGCCCTACCTGGGTTGGAGCAGCTGGAGCCTGGAGTCGACGAACTATCCGGGTGTCAACCCGACCGGCCCGGCCAGCTGGCTGACCGAGGCGAACGTGATCAAGCAGACCGATGTGGTGGCCAGCAAGCTCAAGTCGCACGGCTACGAGTACGTCAACGTGGACGCCGGCTGGCTCGGCGGCTTCGACGGCAACGCCCGTCCGCTGGCCAACGCCACCACCTTCCCGCACGGCATGAAGTACCTCGGTGACTACATCCACCGCAAGGGCCTGAAGTTCGGCGCCTACCTGGCCGTCGGCCTGGACATCCGCGCCTACAACAACGGCAACACGCCGATCGCCGGCGCGCAGAACTGCTTCACGCGCAACCTGGTCTACTCCGACCTGCGCACCACCAACGGGTGGAACAGCTCGTACAAGATCGACTTCAGCAATCCCTGCTCGCAGGCCTACATCAACTCCATCGCCACCGAGCTGGCCGGCTGGGGCGTCGACTTCCTGAAGCTGGACGGCGTCGGCCCCGGCTCCTTCCAGGGCGGCGCCAACTACGACAACACCTCGGACGTCAAGGCCTGGAACACCGCGCTGGCCAGGACCGGCCGCAAGATCCAGTTCGTCATCTCCTGGGGCCTGAGCCACCGCCAGGCCGACGTGTGGAAGGCCAACTCCAACGGCGCCCGCGTCGAGACCGACGTCGAGTGCTACTGCGACACCATCGTCACCTGGAACAACTCGGTGAAGCAGCGCTTCACCGACGTGGTGCAGTGGATCCCGGACAGCGGCCCCGGCTACTGGAACAACCTGGACTCGCTGGACGTCGGCAACGGCCAGATGGACGGCATCTCCGAGGCCGAGCGCCGGACCTACATGACGCTGTGGGCGATCGAGGCCGCTCCGCTCTACGCCGGCGACGACCTGACCAAGCTGGACCCGTACGGCCTTTCCCTGCTGACCAACGACGAGGTCATCGCGGTCGACCAGGCCGGCATCGCGGCCAAGCCGGTCGACCAGAGCAGCCAGCAGCAGACCTGGTACGCCCGGCAGAAGGACGGCAGCTACACCGTCGCCCTGTTCAACCTCGGCGACAGCACCGCAACCGTGACCGCGAACCTGGCCCAGCTGGGCATCAACGGCACGGCCAAGGTGCGGGACCTGTGGAGCCACAAGGATCTCGCCGCCGCCAACGGCACGGTCTCCGCCTCGCTGCCCACACACGGCTCGCGGCTGCTGAAGATCACGCCCAACGCCAAGGACAACGCGCCCAACCCGCCCGGCAACCTGCACGCCGTCGCGGCCACCGGCACCACCGCCGCCGGCAACAGCGTGACCCTGTCCTGGGACGCCTCGTACAGCGGCAACACCGCCGCCAAGAGCTACGAGGTCTACAACGGCGCCACCCGCCTGCTGACCACCGCCGGCACCTCGGTGACCGTGGCCAGCCTGGCCCCGTCCAGCACGTTCGACTTCAGCGTGGTCGCGGTGACCAAGGACGGCAAGAAGTCCTTGCCCAGCAACAAGCTGAACCTGTCCACCGCGGACAAGAACGGCTCGATCAACTACGAGGGCGAGGCGGCGGTCAACCTCGTCACCGGCGGCGCGTCGGTCAACGGCTGCGGTCCGTGCTCGGGCGGCAAGAAGGTCGGCAACCTCGGCGGCGCCGGCCACCTGACGTTCCCGAACGTCTGGGCGCCCAAGGACGGCACCTACCTGATGACGGTCTCCTACGTGGACGGTGACTCCGGCCGCACCGCGCAGGTGACGGTGAACGGCGTCGCGTTCCGGCTGCCGATGGCCGGCAGCAACGACAACGACTGGGACACGCCGCAGACCGTGGTCGTGCCGATCACGCTCAAGTCCGGCGGCAGCAACGTGGTCGAGTTCAACGGCCCCACGCCGAACGACTACGTGGCCGACATCGACAAGATCACCATCTGAGTCTGAAAGGGGACATGCCGTGGTGACCGCGACACAGGGAACGACGACACTGCCGGTGGCGCCGGTCGCCACGGCACGTCACCGCCGTAGGATCAGGCGTGGGACCAAGCAGGGGCACCTGCCGCTGGCCCTGCTGCTGATCGCGCCGGCCGTAATCGGCTTCGCGGTGTTCTTCGCCTATCCGACGGTGCAGGGCATCTACTACAGCTTCACCGACTTCCACGTGCTCAGCGCGCCCAACTGGGTCGGGCTGGACAACTTCAAGCAGCTGCTGGGCGACGACGTCTTCTGGCACTCGCTGTGGGTCACCGTCTACTTCGTGCTGCTGTCGGTGTTCTTCGGGATCCTGATCTCGCTGGTCACCGCGGTGATCATGCACCGGCTGACCAGGTCGACGCTGGTGCGCGGCATCGTGCTGCTGCCGTTCCTGATCTCGGGCGTGGTCGCGGCCATGACCTGGTCCTGGATGCTCGACCCGGGGCTGGGCATCATCAACTCGTTCCTCGGCAAGCTCATCGGCCACCCGGTCCTGTTCTTCGGCGACAGCGCGCTCGCGGTGCCCTCGCTGGCCGCGATCAGCGTGTGGAAGTCCATGGGCTACAACGCGATCCTCATCTTCGCCGGCCTGCAGACCATTCCGGCCACCATCTACGAGGCCGGCCGCATCGACGGGGCCACCGAGCTCCAGATGTTCCGCCGGCTCACCGTGCCGCTGCTGCGCAACATCCTGGTGATGGTGGTGATCCTGACCGTCATCGGCTCCTTCCAGGTGTTCGACATCGTGCAGGTCACCACCAAGGGCGGCCCGCAGAACGCATCGCTGGTGCTGCAGATGTACATCTACAACAAGGCTTTCAGCCAGTTCGACTTCGGTTACGCGGCAACGATGTCGCTGGCCCTGTTCGCGATGCTGATCGCGATCACCTTCACCCAGCTCAAGATGACCCGCGCCAGCGAGTCCGACCTCAACTGACCTGACTCGACTTGGGAGGAGCTGCCGCCGTGGCGACCCGTTCCGTCACCGCCCGACCCTCGGTCGGTCGCGTGCTGGCCTGGATCTACCTGGCCGTGATCATCGTGGTGACGCTGTTCCCGTTCTACTGGATCCTGCGCACCGCGCTGTCCAACAACTTCGCCCTGCACACCGATGCCGGCTCGCTGCTGCCGGTTGACTTCACGCTCGGCGCGTTCAAGCGCGCGCTCGGGCTGGCCACGGTGGCCGAGGCGCAGGCCGAAGGCGGCTCCGGCGCGTCCCTGAACACCGGGCTGTACCTGCGCAACTCGGTGATCTACGCCGGCGTGCAGACCGCGCTGGTGGTGTTCTGCTCGGCCACCGCCGCCTACGCCTTCTCCCGCCTGCGCTGGCGCGGCCGGGAGGTCGTGTTCTCCGTCCTGTTGTGCGCGTTGATGGTGCCGGCCATCTTCACCCTGATCCCGAACTTCGTCACGGTGAAGAACCTGGGCCTGACCAACAGCTTCGCCGGCATGATCCTGCCCGGCGCGTTCTTCTCCGCGTTCAACATCTTCTTCCTGCGGCAGTTCATGCTCGGCCTGTCCACCGAGGTCGAGGAGGCGGCGACCATCGACGGCGCCGGCCCGCTGCGGGTGTTCTTCCGGATCGTGCTGCCGATGTGCGTGGCGCCGATCGCCACGCTGTGCCTGCTGACGTTCATCAACACCTGGAACGACTACTTCTGGCCGCTGATGGTGACCAGCGACGAGAGTGTGCGGCCGCTGACCCTGGCGCTGGCGGTGTTCAAGCAGGCCTCGCCCAACACCGCGGTGGACTGGGCCGGCCTGATGGCGGCCACGCTGATCGCCGCGGCCCCGATGCTGCTGCTGTTCGTGGTGTTCGGCCGGCGCATCGTCAACTCCATCGGCTTCACCGGGATCAAATGATGCGACACGACGACTTGGTGCTCTCCTGGCCGCGGCCGGCGGGGGAGTGGATCGAGGCCGCGCCGGTGGGCAACGGCCGGCTAGGCGCCATGGTGTTCGGCGGCCCGGGGCGGACCCGCTTGCAGGTCAACGACTCCACGGTCTGGTCCGGCACGCCGCACGGCCCGGCCGGCGGCCTCGCCGACGTGCTGGCCAAGGGCGCGGGACCGGCAAGACTCGCTGAAGTGCGCGAAGCGATTCGTGCCGGCGACCACCGGACCGCGGAACGGCTGCTGATGTCGTTCGAGGGCCCGTACAGCCAGGAGTTCCTGCCGTTCGCCGACCTCTGGCTGACGCTGGGGGAGGGGAGCCTGCAAACCAGGACTCTCAACCTGGACAACGGTGTCGCGCACGAGTTCCTGACCGTGGACGGCCACGAGGTGGAGCGCTCGGTCTGGGCCAGCCACCCGGCCGGCGTGCTCTGCGTCAGCATCACCGGGCGCACGGACATCCGGCTGGAGCTGGATTCCCCGCTGAAAGCCGTGCACAAACTGCTGCGGGACAACGGGTTCGAGCTCGGCGTGGAAATACCGGTCGACGGCGCGCCCGAGCACGAGCCGCAGGTCGAGGTGCCGCTGCGCTATGCCGACGCCCCGATCGACGACTACGACCCGTTCGGCGCGGTCGTCGTGCAGATCGACACCGATGGTCAAGTGTCCACAACGGATGATCAACTTGTGGTGACCGGCTCGACCAAGGCGTTGATCGTGCTCGGCACGTCCACGGCGGCCAGGGATGGCTGGGAGGAGCGAGCGGCCAGGACTCGCACGGAGCATTTGAGCGCCGCGGGCGAGCGAGTGTCCGCAGCGCTGGCCCGGGATGCCGAAACCCTGCTGCGCGAGCACGATGCCGACCTCCGGCAGCTGCTGGGCGGCACCTCGCTGCGCATCGGCCGTCAGGTCGACGGCCCGATCGACGTGGCCGAAGACGTGCTCTCCGGCCGCGACGAGCAGCTGACCGCGACCGTGATGTTCCAATATGGACGGTACCTGCTGGCCTCGTCCTCGCGACCGGGCAGCGGCCCGCCGGCCAACCTCCAGGGCATCTGGAACGAGGACCTGCGGCCGGCCTGGTCGTCCAACTACACGGTCAACATCAACACCGAGATGAACTACTGGCCGGCCGAGGTGACCGGGCTGGCCGAGTGCCACCTGCCGCTGATCGACCTGTTGGACAAGATGGCGGCCAACGGCACGGACGTGGCCCGCGAGCTGTACGGGACGCGCGGCTGGGTCACCCACCACAACACCGACATGTGGGGCTGGTCGCTGCCGGTCGGCATGGGCCACGGCAACCCGTCCTGGGCGATCTGGCAGATGGGCGGCGCCTGGCTCGTCCAGCACGCCTGGGACCACTACGAATTCACCGGTGACACCGAGTTCCTGCGCGACCGGGCCTGGCCGCTGCTGCGTGGCTGCGCCGAGTTCTGCCTCGACTGGCTGGTCGAGGGCGACGGCCAGTTGGACACCATTCCGTCAACCTCGCCGGAGAACCTGTTTCTGGTCAACGGAAAGCCGGAATCGCTGTCCTGGTCGTCCACCATGGACATCGCGCTGATCAGGGCCGTCTTCACCCGGTGCCTGGACACCGCAAGGACTCTGGGCATCGACGACTTGATGCTGGCCGAGATCGAGAAAGCGTTGCCGAGGTTGCGGCCGCCGGCCGTCACCGCGGGCGGCTGGCTCCAGGAGTGGGTCGAGGACCTGCCGGAGGAGGACCCGAAGCACCGGCACATGTCCCAGCTGGTGACGGTGTATCCATTGGGGCAGATCGATCCGGAGACGACGCCGGAGCTGGCCGAGGCGGCGGTGAACCTGATGGACCGCCGCGGCAACGGGGCCATGGGCTGGTCGTGGGCGTGGAAGATCGCGCTCCGGGCCCGGCTCGGCGACGGCGAGACCGCGCGGTCGCTGCTGCTGGAGGCGACCCGGGCGTTGGGCTTCGACTGGGGCGTCAACGCCCCGACCGACGGCTCGCAGTGGGGCGGCCTGCTGCCCAATCTGTTCAGCTCGCACCCGCCGTTCCAGATCGACGGCAACTACGGCTTCCCGGCCGGTATCGCGGAAATGCTGGTGCAGAGCCACAACGGCGTGATCCGGGTGCTGCCGGCGCTGCCGAGCAGCTGGCCCAGCGGCGCCCTGACCGGCGTGCGTTGCCGGGGTGGCCTGGCCGCCGACATCACGTGGCGGGACGGATCCCTGGCCACGCTGAGCATCCGCCGGCTGACCGGCGATCCACATCGGACGGTCACCGTCGCCTTCGACGGCCGCCGCGAGGAGTTCACGCTCGCGGTCGGCGAGGAGAGGCGGCTGGCGTGCTAGACGTGTGGGAGTACCGCAGCGCCTACCAGGAGCCGGCGGACTTCGACGACTTCTGGGGCGCGACCCTGGCCGAGGCCCGGCAGTTTCCCCTTGATGTCACGGTCACGCCGGTGCCGACGCACCTGGTCACGGTCGAGGTGTTCGACGTGACATACCCGGGCTTCGGCGGCCACCCCATCCGGGCCTGGCTGCGGCTGCCCAAGCAGCGCACCGGAAAACTGCCGGCGGTCGTGCAGTTCCACGGCTACTCCAGCGGCCGCGGCGCGGCGGTGGAGGACCTCCTGTGGTCGTCGGCCGGCTACGCCCACCTGTTCATGGACGTCCGCGGGCAGGGCGGCGACTGGGCCGGCGGCGACACGCCCGATCCGGTCGGCAGCGGCCCGGCCTACCCGGGATTTCTCACCCGGGGCATCGACAACCGCGACGACTACTTCTACCGTCGCGTCTACACCGACGCGGTGCGCGCGGTGGACACCGTGCGCGGCTTCGACTTCGTCGACTCCGAGCGGGTCGCGGTGATCGGCAACAGCCAGGGCGCGGGCATCGCGCTGGCCGCCGCCGGGCTGGTGCCGGACATCGCCGCGGGTCACTTCCAGGCCCCGTTCCTGGCCGACATCCAGCAGTCGACCCGCACGGTGCGCACCTTTCCGTACGAGGAGATCACCAAATACCTGGCCGTCCACCGCGACAGCGTGGACCGGGTGTGGCAGACGCTGGCCTACTTCGACGCCATCGCCTTCGCCCGCCGGGCCGGGGCGCCGGCGTGGTTCTCGGCCGGCCGGCTCGACGACGTCGTGCCGGCGCAAGCGGTTTTCGGCGCCTACCACGAGTACTGGGGACCCAAGCAGCTCCGGCTGTGGGAGCACAACGGACACGAGGCAGGTGGCGCCGAAGACCTGGCGATCGCCCTGTCCGCGTTCGCCGGCGTCCTGCACTCGGGCCGTCCCACCGAAACGAGGAATAGCTGATGATGAGAAAGCTGCTGGCGGCCGCGCTGGCGTCCGCGTCCGTCGTCGCCCTGTCGGCCTGCGGCAGCTCCGGCGCGGGGTCGTCGACCGGCACGGTCAACTGGTGGACCTGGGACGACAAGCAGGCCGCCGCCTACCAGTCGTGCGCGACCGCGTTCGAGAAGGCCAATCCCGGCGTCACCGTGAAGATCTCGCAGTACGCGGTGGACGACTACTTCACCAAGCTGACCGCCGGCTTCGTCGCCGGCACCGCGCCGGACGCCTTCCAGAACTCGGTGCAGTTCTTCCAGGCCTACGCCTCGCAGCACCAGCTGCTGCCGCTGGACGACCTGATCAGCAAGACCAACTTCGACCTGAAGAAGTTCTCGGTCGGCACCGGCGCCTGGAAGTTCACCGACGGCAAGCAGTACGCGCTGCCGCTGGACTGGGCCGCCGCCGCGATCTTCTACAACACCGACGCGGTCACGAAGGCCGGCTACACGGCCAAGGACGTCGAGAACCTGAACTGGAACCCGGACAACGGCGGCACCTTCGACAAGATGGTGGCGCACCTGACCGTGGACGCCAGCGGCAAGCGCGGTGACGAGGCCGGCTTCGACAAGGCGCACGTCGCCACCTACGGCATGGGCCAGCTGGCGGCCAAGGACTTCATCGGCCAGACCACCTGGAACTCGTTCCTGGCCACCACCGGCTGGCGGCAGGGCGACAAGCCGCAGTGGCCGACGAAGTTCAACTACGACGACCCGAACTTCGCCAAGACCATGAAGTACATCAAGTCGCTGACCGACCGCGGCTTCGCACCGAAGATCAACTCCTTCAGCGCCGGCGGCGGCACCGCCACCATCAGCGACGTGGACCTGATGGGCACCAACAAGATCGCCATGGAGACCGCGGGCTCGTGGGAGGCCGCGACCTTCGCCAAGCTGCCCGGCGTCAAGGTGGGCATCGCCCCGACCGTGCTCGGCCCGGACGGCAAGACACGCTCGCAGCTGTCCAACTCCAACGGCAACAACATCTGGGCCGGCACCAAGAACCCCGACCTGACCTGGAAGTGGGTCTCGTACATGGGTTCCGAGGAGTGCCAGGCCAGCGCCGGCGCGTCCGGCTCGTTCTTCCCGTCGATCCCGGCGGCGATGGACAAGGCCGCGGCCGAGGTGCAGAAGTCGGGCGTCGACCTGTCCGTGTTCACCAAGGCGCTCAAGGACGGCACGCTCTACGGCGCGCCGGCCTACGCCAACGGCGCCGACCTCCAGCAGACGCTGGAGCCGCTGTTCGAGGCGTACTTCAGCGGCAGCCGCGGCGACGACGTGTTCGCCGAGATGACGCAGAAGGCCAAGGAAATCCTCAACAAGCAGAACTGATCCGTACTGACAGGGGTGACGTGAATGGGCCGGTTCGCTCAGCTTCGGGCGGCGGGCACGGGGTTCGTGGTCGACCTGGCCGCGACGCCCGTCCCGGTGGTCGTGCACTGGGGTCGCGACCTCGGCGAGCTGGACGAGTCAGGTCTGGCGGCGCTGGCGTTCGTCGGCGAGCCGGCCGTGCTCAACAACTCCGTGGACGTGCCACGCCGGTGTTCGGTGTGGCCCACGGAGTTCGAGGGCTGGGCCGGCACGCCGGCGCTGGCCGGGCACCGCGGCGGCATCGCCACCACGCCGCGGCCCCGCCTGGTCGAGCATTCGTGCGCGGACAACCGGCTCGAGCTCGTGCTGGCCGACGAGATCACCGGCCTGCGCATCACACTCACCTATGAGATGGACAGCAGTGGTGTGCTGTCGACCAAAGCTGCGCTGGCGGCCTCAGAGTCCTACGAGGTCGCCAGCGTCTCCATCCTGCTGCCGTTGCCGAGCCAGGCCGTCGAGGTCCTGGACTTCACCGGGAAGTGGTGCCGCGAGCGGTCGCCGCAGCGGACCCGGCTCGGCCACGGCGCGCACGTCCGGGAGTCGCGGCGCGGCAAGCCCGGGCAGGACTCGCCGTTCCTGATGACGGTCGGCGCGCCCGGCTTCTCCTTCGGCGATGGCGAAGTGTGGGCCCTGCACGTGGCGTGGAGCGGTGATCAGCGCTACGTGGTCGAGCAGCTGCCGGAGACGCCGCCGGTGCTGGGCGGCGGGGAGCTGCTGCGGGCGGGCGAACTCCGGCTTGCCGCCGGTGCACGCTACGAAACCCCGATCTCGTACTTCGCCTGGTCCGATGAGGGTCTGGACGGCCTGGCCGCCCGGTTCCACGCGTTGCAGCGCAAGCGGCCCCGCTCGCCCCGGCCACTGGTGCTCAACACGTGGGAAGCGGTCTACTTCAACCACGACCTGGACCGGCTGCTGGCGCTGGCCGACGCGGCGGCCAAGGTCGGCGTCGAGCGCGTCGTGCTGGACGACGGCTGGTTCCGCGGCCGCCGCGACGACACCGCCGGGCTCGGCGACTGGCAGGTCGACAAAACCGTGTGGCCACAGGGCCTTGCGCCGTTCGTGGACCACGTCAAGGGCCTGGGCATGCAGTTCGGCCTGTGGTTCGAGCCGGAGATGGTCAACCTCGACTCCGACCTGGCCCGGCAGCACCCGGAGTGGGTGCTGGGCGTGCCGGGGGAGCCCGGTCCGCCCTCGCGCAACCAGTACGTCGTCGACCTGACCAATCCCGAGGCGTGGACCTACCTGCTGACCTCGATCGACTCCCTGGTCGCGCAGTACGGCATCGACTACATCAAGTGGGACCACAACCGGGATCTGCACGAGGCCGTCGACCACACCGGTCGGCCGGTCGTGCACAACCAGACCCTGGCGCTGTACCGGCTGATCGACGAGCTCAAGCGCCGGCACCCGGCACTGGAGATCGAGTCCTGTGCCAGCGGCGGCGGCCGGGTCGACCTGGGCATCCTGGCCCGCACCGACCGGGTGTGGGCCTCGGACTGCAACGACCCGGTCGAGCGGCAGTCGATCCAGCGTTGGACCGGGCAGCTGCTGCCGCCCGAGCTGATCGGCTCGCACGTGGGCCCGGAACACAGCCACACCACCGGCCGGCGCACCGACGACTCGTTCCGGCTGGCCACGGCCCTGTTCGGCCACGCCGGCATCGAGCAGGACCTGACGGCGTGCTCACCTGCGGAGATCGACAAGCTGACGGCGTGGGCGGCGATGTACAAGGAGCTGCGACCGTTACTGCATTCGGGCCGCGTTGTCCGGGCCGAGCTGCCTGACGACGGACTTTTTTTCCACGGTGTCATTTCTAATGAGCATGGATTGTTCAGCCTCGCCCGGATTTCCACCTCGCCTGCGGGACAATCGTGGCGGGTCCGGCTGCCCGGCCTGTCACGGCGGCGTGACTACCGGATCCGGATCAGAGCCGACCTCGGCCTGCCGTCGATGCGCCAGGTCAGGGCCCCGGAATGGGTCCCGGCGGCGATCGACGGCTGGGTGCGCGTGCCGGGTTCGGCGCTCGTCGACGCGGGCGTGGCGATGCCCGCGCTCGATCCCGGTCAGGCGTTACTGTTGGAGGTAATCGTCGATCGTGCATGATCCACCAGATCCGGTACGCTATTCCGGGAGGATGTGGTGCGGGTGAATAACGAGACCAATGGTGGTGGTCCACGCCTGTCGGCGCTCAAGGGCCGGCAGGTGCTCGCGGACGGCGTCTACGAGCAGATCCGGACGCTGATCATGAACGACGGCATCGCCCCGGGCGACCGGGTCAACATCGACGAGGTCGCGCGGGAACTCGACGTGTCGGGCACGCCGGTGCGGGAAGCGTTGGCGCGACTGGAGTCCGAGGGGCTGGTCGTGCGCCTGCCGCTGCGCGGCTACCGGGTCACCGAGCTCCTCACCCGCGACGAGGTCGAGGACATGTACGGCCTGCGGCTGCTGCTGGAGCCGCCGAGCGCGGCCAAGGCGGCGTCGGTCATGACCGACGCGTGGGCCGCCGCGCTGCGGGCCGAGCTGGACACCTGTCCGGTAGCGCCGGACGACAACAGTTACGAGGACTACAAGGCGCTGTCGGCCCACGACCAGCGACTGCACCAGCTGATCCTGCACATCGCCGGCAACGTGGCGGTGGAGGCGGCCTTCGAGCGCACGCACTGCCATCTGCACTTCTTTCGGTTGACGTACAACCAGACCTCGGGCGTCGCCGCGCTGGCCGAGCACCGCGAGATCGTGGACGCGATGATCTCCGGCAAGGCCGCGCAGGCCCGCAAGGCGATGGTCAGCCACCTGGAGACGGCGCGGGACCGGCTGCTGGTCAAGATGTGACCCCTGGCGCATGGGCGTCATGCCTTGTTCGCATACTGTCGGACATCCGTTGACCGTGGGCCCGCTGCGCGGCCATCGTCTTGTGCATGACGGAATATCGCCACTACCGCAACGGAATCTGGGCTGAGCACACCGCGACTTTCGATGTGCACGAGCCCTACAGCGGCAAGCTGTTCGCCCGGGTCGCCGCGTGCGGCCGAGCCGATGTCAAGGCCGCGATCGACGCGGCGGCCGCCGCCTTCGACGCGTGGGCGGCGTTGGGCCCGGCTGGCAAGGCCGCGTTGTTCCTGCGGGCGGCCGAGATCGTCGAGGCCCGCCGCGAGGAGATCGCCGACCTGCTGGCCCGCGAGACCGGCTCCGGCATCTACTTCGCCAACTTCCAGCAGAACCTGGTCAAGCAGACCCTGTTGCAGGCCGCCCAATGGGTGTACCAGCCGGCCGGCGAGGTGCTGCACAGCGACCACCCCGGCACGCATTCCACTGTGGTGCGCCGGCCGCTCGGCGTGGTCGCCAGTTTCACGCCCTGGAACGGGGCGAACATCCTGTCCTGGCGGGCGGTGCTGCAACCGCTGGCCGCCGGCAACACCGTGGTGGTCAAGCCGTCCGAGCTGGCGCCGGTGTCGGCCGGCCTGATTGTCGCCCAGATCTGCGAGGAGGCCGGCTTCCCGCCCGGCGTGGTCAATGTCGTCACGCACGCGCCCGGGCAGGCCGCGCCGATCGCGGACGAGTTCTTCGAGAATCCGGACGTGCGCTGCATCAACTTCATCGGCAGCGTGCAGACTGCCCGCATGCTGTCCGAGCGGGCCGGGCGGGCGTTGAAGCGCACCGTGATGGAGCTCGGCGGCTACAACCCGATGATCGTGCTCGACGATGTCGACCTCGACTACGCGGTGCGCTGCGCCACCTTCAGCGCCTTCTTCCACCAGGGCCAGGTCTGCATGAACGCCCGCAAGATCTACGTGCAGCGCGGCATCTTCGACCAGTTCCTCGAGCGGTTCGTGGCCAAGACCCGTGGCCTCAAGCTCGGCGACCCGGCCGACCCGGAGACCGTGATCGGCCCGCTGATCACCGACACCGCCGTGCGGTCGGTGCACGCCCGCGTGACCGAGGCGCTTTCCCAGGGCGCCAAGGCTTTGACCGGCGCTGCCTTCGCCGGCAAGGTCTACGAGCCGACGATCTTGGTCGACGTGCCGGACTCCTGCACGGTGTCCACAGAGGAGACTTTCGGCCCGGTGGTCATCGTGCAGCCGGTGGACACCGCCGAGGAGGCAATCGAGCAGGTGAACCGTTCGATGTACGGCCTCACCTCCTCGATCCTCACCGGCGACACCTACCGTGGCTTCGAGTTGGCCGGCAAGGTCAAGGCCGGCGCCGTGCACGTCAACATCCCCACCATCGACGAAGAGGTGCAGGCCCCGATCGGCGGCGTGCGCGACAGCGGTTGGGGCCGCAGCGGAACGTACTCATTGGCCGACTTCACCGACCTGGTCTGGGTGAACGTGGAGAGCGGACAGCGGGAACTGCCGTGTTGAATGGCGCCGCCTCCGGCGTCGCGCGCTCGGCCCCTGTGGGGCCGATGCCTCGCCCTTGCTGGATTTAGCCCACCGCACCGGCTTGGGCGGGTGGGCGCGTTGGGTGGCGGCGGGCGAAATCCAGCAACCGGGCGAAGCATCGGCGGGGCTTCGCGATTTCGGCGTTGCCTGCCCAGCCCAGTTTCCCTCCGCGTCGGCGAGCCTGCCCGGCCTGCTCGTGTCCGCCTTTGTCTGCGGCGGCTGCTCCTTCAGCGTCGGTTGTCGTCAGTGCGGGCTTTGCCCTGCTGGCTTCAAGCGTCAGACCGCACGGAACTTGGTGATTGAGTCGCGCGGGTTGCCGGACTTGACCAGCGCCTCGCCGACCAGCACCACGTCGGCGCCGTGCCGGCGGTAGTCGGCGACGTCCTCGGGCCCGGCCACGCCGGACTCGGCGATCCGCACCGCGCCGGCCGGGATCAGCGGGGACAGCTTGGCGAACACCGAGTTGTCGACCTGGAGCGTGGTCAGGTCACGGGCGTTGACGCCGATGACCTCCGCGCCGACCTCGGCGGCGCGGGCGATCTCGGCCTCGTTGTGCGTCTCGACCAGCGGCGTCAGGCCGAGCTCGCGGGCCAGCCCGTGCAGCTCGGCCAGGAGGCCGCCCTCGAGCGAGACGACCATCAGCAGCGCGAGGTCGGCGCCGTGCGCGCGGGCCTCCCACAGCTGGTACGGGGTGACGATGAAGTCCTTGCGCAGCAACGGAACCGCCACCTCGGCCCGGACGGCGTCGAGGTCGGCCAGCGAGCCGCCGAAGCGGCGGCGCTCGGTCAGCACGCTGATCGCGGCGGCGCCGCCGGCGGCGTACTCGGCGGCCAGCTTGGCCGGGTCGGGGATGTCGGCCAGTGCACCCTTGCTGGGGCTGCGGCGCTTGACCTCGGCGATGATCGACACGCCGTCGGCGCGGAAGCCGGGCAGCGGGTCGAGAGCGGGCGGCGTGTCCGCCACCCGGGCCTTGAGCTCGGCCAGCGGGACCTCGCGCTGGCGGGCCGCCAGGTCCTCGAGCACGCCGTCCACGATTCCGTCGAGCACCGTCGTCATGCCGCTCAGCCTATCGGTTGACGCCCGCGCCGGCTCCTATCCAAACTGAACGTACAGTTCACTTGAGGAGGAGCTCATGAGGACCTGGCTGATCACCGGGGCGTCCCGTGGGTTCGGCTACGAGATCGCCCGGCAGGCCTTGGAGCTGGGCGACAACGTGGTGGCGACGGCCCGTCGGCCCGAAGAGATCACGGCCGGGCTGAGCTCCGACCGGCTGCTGGCGCTGCCGCTGGACGTGACCGATGAGGCAGCGGCGAGGCGTGCGGTCGACGCCGCGGTGGAGCGGTTCGGCGGCATCGACGTGCTGGTCAACAATGCCGGACGGGGTCTGCTCGGGGCCGTCGAGGAGGCGTCCGACGCCGAAGTGCGGGCGGTGTACGACATCAATGTGTTCGGACTGCTGGCTGTGACCCGGGCCGTGCTGCCGGTGCTGCGCCGGCAGCGCTCCGGCCGTGTGATCAACATCAGCTCGGTCGGCGGCTTCACCGGCGGTCCCGGTTGGGGCCTGTACCACTCGACGAAGTTCGCCGTCGAGGGGCTGAGCGAGGCGATGCGGGCCGAGCTGGCGCCGCTGGGAATCGACGTGATCATTATGGAGCCCGGCGTGTTCCGTACAGATTTCCTGGACGACAGCTCGTTGCACTCGACGGCTGCCACCATCGGCGACTACGGCGGCACCGTCGGCAACACTCGGGGCTGGGCGGCCGACAACGACCACTCGCAGCTGGGTGACCCGGTCAAGGGGGTGGCTGCGATCATCACCGTCGCGACCACCGAGAAGCCGCCGCTGCGCGTGCAGCTCGGCCCTGACTGCGTCGCCCGCGTCGAGGCGAAGCTGGCGTTCGTCGCCGACGAACTGGCGCAGTGGCGCGACCTGGCCCTTTCCACGTCATATACGGAGCAGTGACGCCGCGTGAATCCGCGCAGTGTCCGCGCGCACAACGACGTGCTCGCGGCCACCATCGCCTTGCTCGACGAGGGTGGTCTGCCCGCCGCCACCGTCGACGCCATCAGTGCCCGTTCCGGCGTCTCCAAGGCCACCATCTACAAGCACTGGCCCAACCGCACCGCCGTCGCCGCCGAGGCCTTCGGCCGGCGCATGGCCGATGCCATTCCCTTGCCCGACAACGGAAATGCCCGTGACGACCTCGCAGAGCAGGTCCGCCGGGTGAGCGCCTTCTACGCGGGCCGTCACGGCCGCGTCTTCGCCCAGCTGCTTGCCGCCACCGTCGCCGACCCCGAGGCCGCGCCCTTCTTCCGCGAGTTCTTCCTCGACGGCCGGCGGCAGGCCGTCGCCGTGCTGTGGGACCGGGCATTGGCTCGCGGCGAGGTCAAGCCCTCGGTGTCCGTGGAGACCGCCATCGACCTGCTCTTCGGGCCGTTGATCTTCCGCCTGCTGAGCGGCCACGCACCGCTGACCCCGGCCGAGGCCGACGCCATCGCCGCCGCCGCGCTCACGGGGTTGCTGGCCTGAAGCTTAGCGATCGCCAAGCGGCACAGGTCGGCTCGGCTCGGTCTCAGATCACCGGCAGAAGCGCAGCGCCGCAGCGGTGAGCGTGTCGGCGCACCGGATCGTGTCGGCGATGCTGACCCACTCGACGGCGGCATGGGCGCCGTCGCCGGCCGGTCCGAAAAGGACGGTCGGGATGCCGGCGGCGGAGATGAACGCGGAGTCGGCCCAGTAGCTGACGCCGGCGATCTCGGCCCCGCTGACCTCCGCCAGCACGGCGACGATGGCGCTGTCGTCGGCGGTCTCGAACGGCTCCCGGGACATGGTGGTGCGCGAATCCGCCACCAGGGCAGGGTCTTCGGCCCGGCAGGAGGCGAGCAGCTCGGCGACGTCGCGTTCGACGTCGGCCACGGTCTCGCCGGGCAGGGTCCGCCGCTCGACGGTGAGCACACACCGGTCGGGCACGGTGGATTCCTCCCGGCCGCCGGTGATCAGCGAGGCGTGCAGGGTGCCGGGGCCGAGCCTCTGGTGCTGATGGCCGCGCAGTGCCTCGTTCAGCCGGTCGAGGGCGACCAGCACCGGCCCGGTGCGCATGATCGCATCGACGCCGAGGTGCGGGCGCGAACCGTGCGCGGCCCGGCCGACGACCTCGATCTCCGTCCAGACGAAACCCTTGTGCGCCACGGCGACGGTCGACTCCGTTGGCTCGCACACGATCGCGGCGTCGGCGCTGAGCACGGTCAGCACCTCCTGCACACCACGGCTGGCGTACTCCTCGTCGGCCACGCAGGCGACGACGACTTCGCCGGCCAGTGTGTCCACATTGGCGTCACGACAGGCGATCAAAGCGGCCGCCAGCCCGGCTTTCATGTCGTACGCGCCCCGGCCGTACAGCCGATCACAGTCTATATAGGACTCCTTGGAGTCGCCGAAGCCGACGGTGTCCAGGTGCCCGCACAACATCAGCCGCCTGCCGGGGCCGCCGTGCGTCGTCCGGACGATCACGCTGGGACGGCCGGGGGTGCCCTCCAACACTTCGACCGCCAGGCCCGCGTCGCGCGCCCACGAGGCGACGAAGTCGGCGATCTCCCGCTCGCCGGCCGCGCCCGGCACGAGCGACGGGTTGACGGAATCGATGTCCACCAACCGCTTCAGCAACTCGTCGACGTTCATGCGTGACGTCCTTCCGTGCTGATCAAGACAATGGCCCTGTCGGACGGGATGTCCAGCACGGGCCGAGCGGCGCGGACGCCGGCCAACGTGGCCGCGCCGCAGGGACCGGAGTTGACGCCGAGGGCCGTCAGGTCGGCCATTGCCTGCCGGGTGTCCTCGTCCGGCACCGCGACGGCGGCGTCGAGACCGGCCAGCAGCTCGGGAAAGGCTGTGCTGGACGGGGTTCCGCAGTTCAGCCCGGCCATCACGGTGGTCGAGGTGTCGATCGAGACGAGCTCGCCGGCGGCCAAACTGGACAGCACGCAGGCCGCCCGGTCGGGTTCGACACCCAGCAGCGAGACGGCCCCAGGGGTGCTGCGGTAGTGCCGAACCGCCGCCTGCGCCAGGGATCCGACGCCCATCGGCACCACGACCAGCGCGGGGGAGACGTCGATCTCCCGGAACAGCGTCGAATACCCGTCGACGATGGCCGCCGGGATGTCCTCGTAGCCGTCCCATGCCGTGTCCTGCACCAGGATTCCGTCGGCCGCCGCGGCGAGACGACACGCCTGGTCGTACGAGCCGTCGACGCGCACGACATCGGCGCCCTCGCCGGCGATCGCGTCCACGGCCGGCTGCCCGACCGCAGCCGGCACGAACACCGTGGCGGAAATCCCCAGCAGGCGGGCGAAATGCGCCACCGCCCGGCCGTGGTTGCCGTCGGTCGCCGTGGTCAGCCGGATCCCGCGGCCGGCGACGTGAGCGCGCAGCCCGTCGAGGGTCGAAGGGCCGTCCGGGTCGAAGTCGACCAGCGCCTGCCGGATGCCCCAGGACGCGCCCAGCACCTTGAACGCCGGCAGCCCCAGCCGCGCCGACTCGTCCTTGACCAGCACCCGAGCCACGCCCAGCTCGGCCGCCAGCTTCGGCATGTCGATCAACGGGGTCGGCGCGTAGCCCGGCAGACCCCGGTGGAACGCCAAGGGGCTCGTCGTTGGCGCCGGACAGCGCCACTGGCGGCCTTCCGGTCGTCGGTAGACGGTCATGGCTCCAGTCTGCGGTCCGTGACCGTGAAGGAAAAGCGCACATTTATGGCGGATAGCGTTCAATAATACTTACTATTGACGGCATGCTCGACCTGCACCGGCTGCGCCTGCTCAAGGAGCTGCACACTCGCGGCACCCTCGCCGCCGTCGCGGCCGCGCTCGGTTACAGCAGCTCAGCGGTGTCGCAGCAGCTCGCGCTGCTGGAGAAGGAGGCCGGCGCGCCGCTGCTGGAGCGGGTCGGCCGCGGCGTGCGGCTCACCCCGCAGGCGCTGATCCTGGTCGGCCACGCCGAGGTGGTGCTGGATCGGCTGGAACAGGCCGAGGCCGAGATCGAGGCATCCCTGACCGCCCCGACCGGTGTGGTCCGGCTGGCCGCGTTTCAGACCGCGATGCTCTCGCTGATGCCACCACTGCTGGAGTTGCTTGCACTGGACGCACCGAAACTGAGACTTGACGCCGTCCAACTCGAGCCCGACCGGGCGCTGTCCCTGCTGACCGCCGGCGGCTGCGACCTCGTGCTGGCCGAGGAGTACCCCGGCCACCCGCTGCCGCGGATGGCTGGACTCGACCACGTGGAGCTCGGCCCCGACGCCATGCGCCTGGCCGTGCCGCCGGCGCTGGCCGGCCGCGGCCTGGCCCAGCTGGCCGACCAGCGCTGGATCCTCGAACCGGCCGACACCGAGAGCGGCCGCTGGGCCCGGGCGCTGTGCCGGTCGGCCGGCTTCGAGCCGGACGTGGCCTTCGACTCCACGGACATCGTCACGCACATCCGCCTGGTGGAGACCGGCCACGCCGTGGCCATCCTGCCCGACCTGGTCTGGCCCGACCGCCCGCCGCAGGGTCGCGAGCTGGGCCACCGCCGCATCTACACGTGCGCAAGGGAAGGCACCCGCCAGCGGCCGGGAGTCGTGGCGGTGCGGGCAGGTCTGCGGCGGGTCTACTCGAACCGGGTCGGGTCGCCGGCGCCGTAGCGGACGATCTCCGGCGTGCCGTCCGAGAAGTCGATCACGGTCGTCGGCTCGGTGCCGCAGTCGCCGGAGTCGATCACCGCGTCGACCACGTGGTCGAGCAGCTCCTTGATCTCCCAGCCCTGGGTCAGCGGCTCCTCCTGGTCGGGCAGCAGCAGCGTGCTCGACACCAGCGGCTCGCCCAGCTCGGCCAGCAGGGTCTGGGTGACGACGTGGTCGGGGATGCGCACGCCGACCGTCTTCTTCTTGGGGTGCATCAGCCGGCGCGGCACTTCCTTGGTCGCCGGCAGGATGAACGTGTAGCTGCCCGGCGTGCTGGCCTTGATCGCCCGGAACACCGCGTTGTCCACGATCACCAGCTGCCCGAGCTGCGCGAAGTCCCGGCAGACCAGGGTGAAGTGGTGCCGGTCGTCGAGGTGGCGGATCGACCGGATGCGGTCCAGGCCCTCGCGGTTGCCCAGCTGGCAGCCCAGCGCGAAGCACGAGTCCGTCGGGTAGGCGATCAGCCCGTCCTCGCGCAGAATGTCGATCACCTGGCCGATGGACCGCTTCTGCGGGTTCGCCGGATGCACGTCGAAGTACCTGGCCATGGCGATGATCCTAGGTGCGCGCCGCCGAGCCCCGCTCGGCGGACCACACCAGGCGCAGCGCGAGCACGTCCGTCCCGACCGGACTCTCCCGCGTGACCAGGTCTTCGACGGCCCAGGCGCCGGGAATCCGGGCCAGCATGGCCGCCAGCGCGACGGCGGCCTGGCGGCGGGCGAGGTGCGCCCCGAGACAGAAGTGGATGCCGTGGCCGAAGGACAGGTGCGGGTTGGGGGAGCGGCGGGCGTCGAACCCGTCAGGGTCGGTGAAGACGGCCGGATCACGGTTGGCGGCGGCCAGGGAGACGACGACCCGTTGGCCTTTGCCGAAAGTCTCGCCGCCGAGCGTGCCGGCGCTGGTGGTGAAGCGGTCGGTGCCGCCGGCCGGAGGCATCAGGCGGAGCACTTCCTCGATCGTGGACGATATGAGCGCGGGGTCCTCGCGCAGCGCGGCCAGCGCATCGGGGTTTTCGACCAGGCACAGCACGATGTTGACCAGCAGCGTCTTGGTCGTCTCATGGCCGTTGATCAGCAGCAACGCGGCGAGGTTGACGATCGCGTCGGCCGTGAGACCGCTTTCCCGCAGCCCGGTGACGATGCCGCCATTAGCCGGCACGGTGTGCAGGTACTCGCGCAGTTCCGCGACGGCCTGCTCGAAGGCCGGCCGGGCCTCGGGTTGGCCGAAGAACGTGGTGATCGCGTCGGTCCAGCGCACGAAGTCGGCTTCATCGCTCACGCCGAGCAGGGCCGCGAGCGTGGCGATCGGCAGCGGGTGGGCGAACTCCGTGATGAAGTCGGACGCCGGCGTCAACCGGTCGAGCAGGCGGCCGGCGCGGGTCTCGATGGCCGGGGTGAGTGCGTCGACGGTGCGCGGTGTGAAGGCGCGGCTGACCATGCGCCGCAGCTCGTGGTGCCGTGGCGGGTCCATGGCCGACATGCTGTGCAGCACCGGATTGTCTCGATGCGGTACTTCGCTTGCGCTGTAACGGATCTCGTCGGACGAGAACACGCCGTGCGTGGTGAGCACCTCGTCGACGAGGGCGTGGCTTCTGACGAACATGCCGCCCAGTCTGGCCGCCTCAGGTCGATCGGGATTGGAGAAAACGGCCATGTAGCGCGGCTGGTGGCCGGCCCGTCGCGGCACGGAACTCGGCGATCAGGTGCGGCTGGTCGTAGAAGCCGCACTGCTGCGCGATATCCGCCCACGCCGGCTTAGCGCTGGCCGCGGCCAGGTTGAGCGCGGCGTGCAGGCGGACGACTCGCCCGTATGCCTTGGGGCGCAAGCCGACGGCGATGGAGAACCGGCGTCGCAGCTGCCGGGTCGACAGGCCGACCGCCGCGGCCAGGTCGTCGACCCGCGCCGTCGGGTCGTCATGCAGCATACTAACGGCCCGCTGCACGGCAAAATCGTTGTCACGCAAGGAGAATCGGTTGAGGAAGTCGACCGCCGACCGCATACGGGACTGTGCAGAGCCCGGCTCGACGTGCCCGACGGGCATGCCGCCCAACGGAACCTCGTCGGCGGCGAGACCGAGCGACCGGCAGGCTCCGGGACGGAGTCGCAGGCCGACCAGGCCGCCCGGCGGCAGCGGCCCTGACCGGACGCTGACCTCAGGGCCGGCCAGCCACAGCGAGCCGTCGGCGAACACCAGCAGGTCGACGGCCGGGTACGGCAGCGGCAGCGGTGCTGAATCGATCCAGCACGCCGCTACCAGAGGGTTCGCCGACACGACGTCAGCCTAGGGCGGACAGCGCCTGTCGTGCGAGCCAGTTTTCGGCGTCGTCCCAGGTCCAGCCGTTGTCCCGGACCAGCGAGCGCCAGGCGTGCAGGCCGAAGTAGAACCACAGCGTATCGGCCGTTCGCTCGGCGTCGCCGACGAACCCCTTGTCCCGCAGCACCTTCGCCGTCTCCAGCAGCCGCTCCCGATACTGCCCGGTGGCCAGCGCCCACAGCTGCGCCGCGTTCTCGTGCACCGGCATGGCGGCGAAGATGATGTCCACGGCCCGGGCCTGCGACTCGTTGCCCAGCCTGGTGCCCCGGGCCAGCAGGCCCAGTGCCGTCGGCAGGTCCTCGGCCAGCCGGATCGCCTGCACCACCGCGTCGCCGCCGGAGTCCTTGATCGCCTCGGACAGCACCTCGTCGAGGATGTCGGACTTGCTGCCGGCGCTGGAGTAGACCGTCTGCTGCGCGACGCCGGCCGTGCGGGCGATGTCGGCCACCGTGACGCGGGCGTATCCGTTGGTGGCGAACAACTCCGCCGCCGCGCGCAGGATGTCCCGCCGGGTCTCGGCGGCTTCCTGCTCGCGGCGCGGGGAGTGGTAGCGGCGGCCGGTCGTCACCGGACGGCCGACCTCAGTTCCGCGGCGACCTCGGCGGGCGCGGGCATGGCGGCGATCTCCTTCGCGATCGAGGCCGCGGCCTCGCGGTAGCGGAACTCGTCCAGCACTGTGCGCACCGCGTCCGCGACCTTGGTCGGCGTCGGCTCGTCCACCGCGAAACCGGCTCCGGATGCGGCGATCTGCGCGGCGTTGAAGGAGTTGTCCGCGCCGGCCGGCACCACGACCATCGGGATGCCGCGGGATAGTGAGCCGAGCATGGTGCCGGCGCCGCCGTGCGTGACCACCATCTCGACGCCTTCCAGCAGTGTGTCCAGCGCCGTGAACGGGACGAAGTGCACCCTGGCCGGGTCGACGTCGTACTGCGACGGATCCGTGGCCAGGCCCAGTGTCGTCACGATGTCGAAGTCCATTGTGGACAGCTTTTGGAGCAGCGGGGTCAGGGTTTCCGGCTTGTTGAACCACGTTCCGAACGTGACCAGCACGCGCGGGCGCGGCGAGGTGTTCGGCGGCACCGCCGTGCCGCCGCCGCGGTGCGCCTCCGGCCGCAGCGCCCGCCAGCCCGTCGGGTGCGGCCAGCCCTCGGCCTGCAGCGACGGCGGGCAGGGGTCGAGGAACCAGGTGCCCTCGGGCGTAGGCAACTTCAGCGCCGCATGGGCCGCCGCGGCTTGGTTGTCCAGCGCGTCGAGCAGGAACTGCGGGACCGCCGGGCCGAGCGCCATCGTCGCCATCGGCACGTTCCGGTCGGCCGCCACCAGCGGGCCCAGGTAGTCGAAGCGCTCGCGGATCACCAGGTCCGGCCGGAACGCCGCGCCCGCCGCCAGCGCTTCCTCGCCGCCGAGCTCGATCCGGACGTCCACGAAGAACGCCGCGATCCCGCTCGGCGTCGGGTTGGTGAACGGGTTCTCGCCGGTGCGCCGCATCGCCTCCGCCCCCAGCACGTCCGGCATCGGTCCGGCCGCGTGCAGCGGGATGCCCTCCTGGTTCAGCACCCCGGCGATTCCCGTGCCCGTCATGAACGCCACCTCGTCTCCTTGCGCCCGCAGCGCCCGGGCCAACGGCAGCAGCGGGAACAGGTGGCCGTGCTGAGGAATGCTCGAAAGAAGAACTCGCATATTCGTTAGATTACACATCTGATCAATAGATGGGCCGCTTGGTGACGGCTGAGCCGCTTCTCCTGCCCGATCGGCCGGCGAACCGTCAAATGCCGACGTAGATGAAGGTGAATGCCTGCTTGTCCGGCCCCGGCCGGCCTGCCTCGCGCCCGGTCTCGCCCGCCACCTGCCGCCAGAACCTCGCCGCCGGTGCGTTGTCCTCCCGGAAAGCGATCGCCCAGCGGTCCTGCGACCGCAGCAGCTCCCTTGCCGCCGCCGCTCCCACGCCCCGCCGTCTTACCGCTCGCACCACGAAGAAGGCGTGCACGAACGCCCGGTCCTCGAACGGCCGCACCAGGCAGAACCCCACCGGCCGCTCGTCCGCGTAGATCAGGTGCGCCGCGTGGTCGGGTTCGTCGAAGAACCTCGCCAGCCTCAGGTCGTACAGTCCCGTCGGTCCCGGCAGCTCCCCCGTCAGGTCCGACAGGTCGTGCCGCTCCAACTGCGCCAGCCGCTCCACCACCGGCCGCGACTGCCCATCGGCCCGCCGAAGGCTGCCGGCCGCACTGTTTCGCCCCGCACTG
Organism: Kutzneria sp.; assembly: GCA_036403095.1. Lineage (GTDB taxonomy): Bacteria > Actinomycetota > Actinomycetes > Mycobacteriales > Pseudonocardiaceae > Kutzneria. The sequence continues at coordinate 30,208 of DASWRQ010000089.1, forward strand.
TTTCGCACCGCACTGTTTCCCACTGGGCGACCTTGCCAGGCCGGGGCCGTGACGAGCAGCCCCCGAATCAATCCAACCAGATCAACATGGGAAGCCCGGTTCGGTGCAGCCGACCAAGATCGCTGCGACCCGGCATCCCGGCTTCGCCGAGTACGCTGGAAACAGGGGCTGCTCAGCGCTGTTGATCTACGTCGGGGGGGCGTCGGTGATCGAGCTGGTGGTGGGGGCGAGGGATCTGGCGCGGGTGCGGTTCGCCCGGTCGGCGCTGGAGGAGGTGACCTTCAGCCTGGGGGTGCTGGCCGGCCGCAAGGGGGCCGCGCTGCACGAACCGTGGATCAGGGCGGCGAAGTCGGGACTGGCGGGGACGGACCTGAGCCTGCTCGATGCCCTGACGGCGAAAGGCAACTACTACCCGGGCTTCCTGGTGCCGCCGCCGCGAGAGGCGGACGCGTCGTTCGCGGACGAGGTGGAGCGGGTACGGGAGACAAGCGCCGAGGAAGTCCGGCGGGAACTGGATCTGTGCTGGCCGGAAGACCTTCCGCACCGGCTGCGACCGCTGCGGGAAGACCCGCGAAGGCAGCTGGCCGAGCTGGCGGAAGCCCTGACCACGTACTGGCACAAGGCGATCGAGCCGGTGTGGCCGAGGATTCGGGCCCTGCACGACGCGGATCTGGCGCACCGGTCGGCGGCGCTGACCAAGGGCGGCCTCGACCGGCTGTTCGCGGAGCTGCACCCGCAGATCGAGTACGCAGACGACCGGCTGCGGCTGCACCTGGCGCACAGCGCGAGTTTCGCGACGGCGGGGGCCGGAGTGCTGCTGATCCCGAGCGTGTTCGTCTGGCCGAGGATCTCGGTCTTCGACACCGACGACTACCAGCCGGCGATCGCCTATCCGGTGCGAGGTGTTGGCACGGTCTGGGGCGCGGAGCCGCCGCCGTCGACGGTGACGCCGCTGGCCAGCCTTGTCGGCCGCAGCCGGGCGGCTTTGCTTGTGCTGCTGGAACTTCCCCGCACCACGACGCAGCTGGCGCAGACGCTGGGCGTCACGGCGGCGACGGTGAGCGAGCACCTGGCCGTGCTCAAACGCAGCAACCTGGTGCGGTCCCACCGAGACGGCCGCTCCGTCCTGTACGAGCGGACGACGCTGGGCAGCCGGCTGCTGATCGACCACAGCTGACCATTAGGCCACCGCCTAATGGTCGCGGGCGCGTCAACCGTAAGACCACGATGTGTTCTCCGACAAGGCAAACAGGGGAGAACCATGCGCAAGCTGACCATGTGCGTCGCCGCCGCGGCGGCGGGCGCCCTGCTGGCGGTCTCCGCGACCGCGGCGAGCGCCGCCGACACCACCGGCTGGCAGTCCACGCACACCGACCCGTTCGAGTTCGCGGCGGGCGCGCTCTGCCCGTTCGGACTGAAGGGGGAAATCTTGTACGACAACGAGTTCACCCGTGCGTACCAGAACATCGAGGAGTTCACCGGGCCGCTCGGCATCAGATTCCGCAACGTGGCCACCGGCAGGACGGTCGACCGCGACATCACCGCCTTCATCCGCGTGCTACACCAAACGGACGGCAGTCGGGAGTTCGAGATGTGGGGCAACAGCGTCGCCCCGATCTACCCGGGCACCGGCCCACACCCCGGCGACTACCTCACGCACGGGCACTTCGTGTTCGTCGTGCACGCCGACAAGTCGCGCGAGTACACCGTCCGCCAGGGCACCAGCGAGGACGTGTGCAAGACCCTCGCTTAGCTGCTGGGTCTCGTTGCTGGACCTACTAGCATGGAGTGCATGAGACGGACCTCGTTCGCGCACTGGCCGTGCTCGGTCGCCCGCACCATGGACCTGCTCGGCGACTGGTGGACGCCGCTGGTCCTGCGCGAGTCGTTCTACGGCATCCGCCGCTTCGACGAGTTCCAGCAGGCGCTGGGCATCGCCCGCAACACCCTCGTCGACCGGCTCCGGCGGCTGGTCGACGAGGGCCTGCTGGAGAAGGTGCCGTACCAGTCCGAGCCGGTGCGGCACGACTACGTGCTGACCGAGAAGGGCCGCGACTTCTGGCCGGTGCTGGCCGCGATGATGACCTGGGGCGATCGCTGGCTGGCCGAGGAGGCCGGCCCGCCGATCACGCTGCATCACGACGCGTGCGGCCACGACACGCAGGCCGAGGTGGTGTGCGCGCACTGCAAGCAGCCGCTGGCCGCCGACGGGGTGCGGCACCGGATGGGCCCCGGCTATCCGGAGAAGCTGGCCGGGCGGCCGGACGTCGTGCGCCGATTCGCCGCTCAAGATGACCGTTGACATGCTGAGTCTATCTAAGAGACCATCGCCGTATGGAGTGGACCGGAGCGAGGTACGCCGACAGGCCGACGGTGCAGGTGCGGACCTGGATCGACGGTCCGCCCGAGCGCGTGTGGGCGGTGGTCGCCGACGTCTCGCTGATGCCGGAGATGAGCCCCGAGCTCCAGTCCGTCACGTGGTGTGACGGGGTGGGCGGGCCGGCCCTGGGCGCGCGGTTCGTCGGCGCCAGCAAGCACGAGGCGCTGGGGGAGTGGGCCACCACCTCGCAGATCGTCGAGTTCGAGCCGCCGCGCGTGTTCGGCTGGGCGGTGCAGGACCCGGACAACCCGACCGCGCTGTGGCGGTTCACGCTGGAGCCGCGCGACGGTGGCACCGAGCTGACCCAGTGGATGCAGATGGGACCGGCGCGGTCCGGCCTGTCCCACGCCATCGACCGGATGCCGGACAAGGAGCAGAAGATCGTCTTCGTCCGGCTGCGGGAGTTCGAGAACGCCATCACCGGCACGCTGGCCCAGATCAAGCAGCGGGTGGAGAACCGGTGATGCGCACCGCGACGACGATCGAGGCGTCCGGCGACTGGGCCACGACGCTGGATTTCGTGCTGGAGGCGGAGAAGCTCGGCCTGGACACCTGCTGGGTGGCCGAGGCGTGGGGCTCGGACGCGCCGTCCGTGCTGGGCTATCTCGCCGCTCGTACGGACCGTATTCGGCTCGGCAGCGGCATCATCCAGCTCGGCACCCGTACGCCCGTCGCCATCGCGCAGGCCGCGCTCACGCTGGCCCAGCTCTCGGACGGCCGGTTCGCGCTGGGGCTCGGCGCTTCCGGGCCGCAGGTGATGCAGGGCCTGCACGGTGTGCCGTTCGACCGGCCGCTCGGCCGGATGCGCGAGACCGTGCGGATCATCCGCGACGTGTTCGCCGGCGAGAAGATCTCCTTCGCCGGCAAGCACTTCACCATTCCGCTGCCGGGCGAGGGCGTTCGGCCGATGCGGCTGTCCATGGCCCCGAACCCGGACATCCCGATCTACCTGGCCACGCTGTCGCCGAAGATGCTGGAGCTGACCGGCGAGATCGCCGACGGCTGGCTCGGCACCAGCTTCGTGCCCGAGGGCTCGGCCGCGTACTTCACCCACCTGGACGCCGGCCTGGCCCGGTCCGGGCGCACCCGCCGCGATCTCGACGTCTGCCAGGGCGCCGAGGTGTCGTTCGCGCCGGACGAGGACGCCCTGCGGGCCATGGTCGCCGGCCGCAAGAAGGAGTTGGCGTTCAGCCTCGGCGGCATGGGCTCCGCCAGCGTCAACTTCTACAACGACGCCTACAGCCGGCAGGGCTGGGCCGAGGTCGCCGCCGAGGTGCGGGAACGCTGGCAGGCCGGCGATCGCGACGGGGCCGCCGCGCTCGTCACCGACGACATGGTGCTGGCCACCACGCTCATCGGCACCGAGCCGATGGTGCGCGAACGCCTCAGGGTCTGGCGCGACGCCGGTGTCGATCTGGTCCGCATGTACCCGGCCGGCGACACCCTCGACACCAAGCTCACCAACCTGGCCCGGGCTCTGGACATCGTGCGCACCCTGGACTGACGAACCAGCCGGCTGGCGCCTGGCGCTGGTCGTCCGTCACGCCGATTCGCTGTCCCACGCAGTGGGCTGACTTATTTTCAGCCGACGCAATGTTGACCGTGCCGACGCGCGGTTCACATCATGGCAGCCATGTTGCACCTCAACGCATTCCTGATGGGCGTAGGACACCACGAAGCCGCATGGCGGCACCCGAGAACGGATCCGTCGCTCGTGAATGACGTGCGACATTTCCAGAACCTGGCCGCGATCGCCGAAAGGGGCGCGTTCGACTCCGTGTTCCTGGCCGACGGCGTGCAGATCTGGGGCGACGTCGAGCACACCGCCGCCGGCAAGTTCGAGCCGATCACCCTGCTCACCGCGATGGCCGCGGCGACAACCCACGTCGGCCTCATCGCCACCGCGTCGACCAGCTACACCGAGCCGTACAACCTGGCCCGGCTGTTCTCCTCGCTTGACCACATCAGCGGCGGCCGGGCCGGCTGGAACATCGTCACCTCGGCCGGCGACCGGGCCGCGCAGAACTTCAACCGCGACGCCGTCGCCGACCACGCCGAGCGCTACGAGCGGGCCGACGAGTTCCTGGACGTGGTCACCGCGCTGTGGGACAGCTGGGACGACGACGCGCTGGTCGTCGACCCGGCCACCGGCGTGTTCGCCGACCCGGGCAAGGTGCACGAGATCAACCACCGCGGCCGGTTCTACCAGGTCAGAGGCCCGCTGAACGCGGTGCGCAGCCCGCAGGGCCGTCCGCTGCTGGTGCAGGCCGGCTCGTCGGAGGACGGCAAGGCGTTCGCCGCCCGGCACGCCGAGGCGGTGTTCACCGCGCAGCAGACGTTCGAGGAGGGGCGGGCCTTCTACCGGGACCTGAAGTCGCGGCTGGCCGCGCACGACCGGCTGCCCGACGAGCTCAAGGTGCTGCCCGGCATCGTGCCGGTGCTCGGCTCGACCGAGGCCGAGGCGCGGCGGCTGTCCGACGAGCTGGACGAGCTGATCGTGCCGATCCGCGCGGTGCGGCAGCTGTCCGAGCTGATCGGTGTCGACCTCAACGACCACCCGCTCGACGAACCGCTGCCGCCGCTGCCGCCGGTGACCCGGATCAACGGCGCGAAGAGCCGGTTCGAGCTGGTCCGCGACCTGGCCGAGCGGGACCGGTTGACGCTGCGGCAGCTCATCGGCCGGCTCGGCGGCGGCCGCGGGCACCAGGTGATCGCCGGCACGCCCGTGCAGATCGCCGACCACATCCAGCGCTGGCACGAGGGCGGCGCGGCCGACGGATTCAACGTGATGCCGCCGCTGCTGCCGTCCGGGCTGGAGGAATTCGTCGACCACGTCATTCCGGAACTGCGTCGGCGTGGTTTGTTCCGCGCCGGTTACAGTGCGGACACATTGCGCGGCCACTACGGCCTCACCCGTCCGGTCGGTCGTTTCGAGCGGATTTCCCGATGAAGCGAAGAGCGTTTCTCGCACTGGCCGGCGCCGCCGCGGTCAGCACGGCCTGTGGCACCGCCAGCGGCAGTGGTACGAAGACGCTGCGCTACCAGGGCAGCGCCGGCGCGGTCACGCTGCCCGAGCTCGCCGCCGACCTCGGCTACCTCGGCGACGTGACGCTGGACTGGGTCGGCAACACGATCAGCGGGCCGCAGGACATCCAGTCCGCCGCCACCGGCCAGACCGACTTCGGCGGCGCGTTCAACGGGGCCGTGGTCAAGCTGGCCGCGGCCGGCGCGCCGATCAAGGCCGTGATCGGCTACTACGGCTCGGACGAGCACGCCTACAACGGCTTCTACGTGCCGGCGAACAGCTCGATCCGATCGCCCGCCGACCTGGCCGGCAAGAAGATCGGCATGAACACGCTCGGCGCGCACAGCGAGGCCATGCTGGACATCTACCTGC
>DASWRQ010000090.1:0-34652 GCA_036403095.1 Kutzneria sp.
GGCGTCCTCGCCGAGCGCACCTACAGCGTCTGGCCGGACCTGGAGGCGCTGATGCGCGAGCACGGCGTCCCGCAGTTCACGGTGGACGCGCACCGCCCGGTCAAGGCGTTCGACGTGCTCGGCCTGAGCTTCGCCACCGAGCTCGGCTACACCAACATGCTCACCGCGCTGGACCTGGCCGGCATCCCGTTGCACGCGAAGGACCGCACCGAGGACGACCCGATCGTGCTGGCCGGCGGGCATGCCGCGTTCAACCCGGAGCCGATCGCCGACTTCATCGACGCGGCCGTGCTGGGCGACGGCGAGGAAGCCGTCCTGGAGATCACCGACATCGTCCGGGAGTGGAAGGCCCAGGGCCGCCCCGGCGGCCGCGACGAGCTGCTGACCCGGCTGGCCGAGACCGGCGGCGTCTACATCCCGCGCTTCTACGACGTGGAGTACCTGCCCGACGGCCGGATCCAGCGCGTGGTGCCCAACGCCGACCGCGTGCCGTACCGGGTGTTCAAGCGCACCACCATGGAACTGGACGAGTGGCCGTACCCGAAGCAGCCGCTGGTGCCGCTGGCCGAGAGCGTGCACGAGCGGATGAGCGTGGAGATCTTCCGCGGCTGCACCCGGGGCTGCCGGTTCTGCCAGGCCGGCATGATCACCCGCCCGGTGCGGGAGCGGTCCATCGAGGGCATCGGCGCGATGGTCCAGAAGGGACTGGAGGCGACCGGCTTCGAGGAGGTCGGCCTGCTCTCGCTGTCCAGCGCCGACCACTCCGAGATCGCCGAGATCACCAAGGGCCTGGCCGACCGCTACGCCGGCACCAACACCGGACTTTCGTTGCCCAGCACCAGGGTTGACGCGTTCAACGTGGACCTGGCCAACGAGATCTCCCGCAACGGCCGGCGCTCCGGCCTGACCTTCGCGCCCGAGGGCGGCAGCGAGCGGATCCGCCGCGTCATCAACAAGATGGTGTCGGAGGAGGACCTGATCCGCACGGTCGGCGCGGCCTTCTCCAACGGTTGGCGACAGGTGAAGCTGTACTTCATGTGCGGCCTGCCGACCGAGACCGACGAGGACGTGCTGCAGATCGCCCGGATGGCCAAGGAGGTCATCAAGGCCGGCCGGGAAGTCAGTGGCCGCAAGGACATTCGTTGCACCATCTCGATCGGCGGCTTCGTGCCCAAGCCGCACACGCCGTTCCAGTGGGCGGCGCAGTGCGACCCGGACACCGTGGACGATCGGCTGCGCAAGCTGCGGGCCGAGGTCAACCAGGGGGACCGCAGCCTGGCCCGCAACATCGGCATGCGCTATCACGACGGCAAGCCCTCGCTGATCGAGGGATTGCTCAGCCGCGGCGACCGTCGGGTCGGGCGGGTCATCGAGCGGGTGTGGCGCGACGGCGGCCGGCTGGACGGCTGGAGCGAGTACTTCTCCTACGACCGCTGGGTCAACGCGGCGGCCGCCGAGCTGGAGCCGCTGGGCGTGAGCATGGCCTGGTTCACCACCCGTGAGCGGGACGAGACCGAGGTCCTGCCCTGGGACCACCTGGACTCGGGCCTGGACAAGGAATGGCTCTGGGCCGACTGGCAGGACGCGCTGTCCGAGCGGGAGCAGGACGACTGCCGCTGGACGCCGTGCTTCGACTGCGGCGTGTGCCCGGCCATGGGCACCGACATCCAGGTCGGGCCGACCGGGCGGCCGCTGCTGCCGATCTCCCCGGTGGGCAAGGGCTCCCCGGTCAGGAACCCGTCACTGGCCGGCGGCTAGCTGCTCGGGGCCGATCGGCGTCGCCTTGCCGGTCGGCCCCTTGTCCGGCTGCGCCGGCGCGTCGGTCGTCGGGCCGGTGAGCTTGGGCGTGGTGCCGGTGGAGACGGCGTTGAGGGCGTTGACCATGCCGTGCCCGTAGAAGCCGTTGAACGAGGCGTAGCCCGAGCAGTAGGCGTCCTGCACGCCGGTGTCGTTGAGGTCGTAGTCGCTGGGGCACTGCACCGGTTTGGCCTGCTGGTTGAGCAGCTTGGTCAGCTGCGCGGGCGTGTCACCGGGATGCGTGGACGCCAGCAGCGCCGCCACACCGGTCACGTGCGGCGCCGCCATGGAGGTGCCGCAGAAGTCGCCGTAGCCGCCGGGCACCGTGGACAGCACGCACGGGTTGTCGCCGTTGGCCGGCTTCTGGTGCACGTCGCCGCCGGGCCCCGTGACGTCCACCGCGCCCAGTCCGTACGAGCTGTAGCTGGCCTTGACCTGGTTCGAGCCCACGGACGACACCGCCACCACGCCGCGCTCCGCGGCCGGCAGCACCGAGCAGTTGCTGCCGACGCTGCGCAAGGGGTGGTTGGGAGCGTTGTCGGGGCTACGAGTGTCGGCGCCGGGCTGCGTGAGGTCGGTGGCCGAGTTCGTCACCGCGGCGACGTTCAGCACGCCCTGTGACGTCGCGTAGTCCACGGCCCGCTTCATGGCCTCCGTGACGACGCGCTGCCCCGGCTGGTCGGAGCAGGTGTACTCCCACGGGTCCACGTAGTAGCTGTTGTTGGTGATGGCGATGCCGTGCGTGGCGGCCCACATGAAGCCGCACACCGCGTACTCCGGGTAGATGTAGCCGTCGTCGTCGACCACCTTCACCGACGCCAGGCGCACGCCCGGGGCCACGCCGGTGACGCCCTTGCCGTCATCGGCGGCGGCGATGATGCCGGCCACGTGCGTGCCGTGCGGGGAGGTCGTCGGGGCCCACGCCGCCACGCTCGGGTCCGGCTTGCCGGTCAGGCAGCCCACCGACAGCTGCGGGTCCAGCGCCGGCTTCAGGTCCGGGTGCCGGGGGTCGATGCCCGAGTCCAGCACGCCGACCACGACCCGGGGGTCGCCCTCGGTGATCTGGTGGGCCAGGTTGGCGTCGATCAGCCGCATGTCCCACTGCTTGTCGCCCAGGTCGGCGCTGGGCACCGACTCGGTGCTGGACAGCAGGGAGGCGGCCGACACGGTCTCGTCGGCCTTCTTGCGGCTCGACCGCCCGTTCGAGGTCCAGGACTCGCCCTGCGCGCTGTAGGCCCGGCCCGGACCGATCTTGTCGCCGAACCCGGGATCGGGCGAGGTGGCCACGGCCACCGCGATCTGCGGGTAGTAGACGGTGGCGGCGCCGCAGGCCGCGGCGATCTGCGCGTCGGCGTCCGACTCCGGCGTGCCCTTGTCGAAAACGACCAGGTAGCGCAGGGTGGGACCGGGTTGAACGCACCCGGTCGGCGTGATGTCGTCCGCGCCGGCCACGGGCGCGGCGAGGCACCCGGCCGCGAGCAGAGCCGCGCCCAGTGCCGCTACCTGTGCTCGGCGGAGCAGAGGCACTGCGGACCTCCATCTCTGGGGTGGGCGTTCGGGGGCCGCCCACTCAGCGATCAGGCCGGACGGTAGCCACCGCCCGGCCGCCGGACAACCCCGGCGGTCGACGTCAGTGTCCCCGCGGCCGGCCGGGTACCGTCCTACCGGACCCGTCGAACCAGCCGAGGAGAGTAGTCCTGAGCCGCCACGACCAGCCCAACCCGTCCGCCGCCGCGGTGCAGAAGCTCCGGCTGCGCTACACCAAGCGGGGCCGGCTCCGGTTCACCTCGCACCGCGACGTCGCACGCACGTTCGAGCGGGCGTTGCGGCGGGCCGGCGTGCCGATGGCGTACTCCCAGGGCTTCAGCCCGCACCCGAAGATCTCCTGGATCGGCGCGGCCCCGACCGGGGTGGCCAGCGAGGCGGAGTACGTCGAGATCGGCGTGGTCGACCGGGTCGACCCGGAGGCGCTGCGCCGGGCCCTGGACGGCGCGCTGCCGCCCGGGCTGGACGTGGTCGACGCGGTGCAGGCCGAGCAGGGGTCCCTGGCCGAGCGGATCGATGCCAGCCGCTGGCTGGTCGAGCTGCCCGGGGTGGACCCCGATGAGCTGGCCAAGGCGGTCGAGGCGCTGCTGGCGGCCGAGTCCGTCGAGGTGGAGCGGCTGACCAAGGACGGCCGGCGGATCATGGACGTGCGGCCGGGGGTGGTCACCGCCGAGGTGGGTGATGTGACCTCGCTCACCGCGACGCTAAGTGATCAAGGTGTGGGCGCAACGGGTGATTTGGCCGACGCGCCGATTCCGCGTAAGGACGACGACACGGCCGCGTCCCGTCCGTATGGGATACTCGTGATGGTGGTACGGCAGCTGACCCCTGCGGTGCGACCCGATGACGTGCTGAGTGCGCTCCGCGTCGTCGCCGGCCTCCGGCCCCCGGTACCCGCCAAGGCGACCCGGTTGGCGCAGGGCCGGCTCGACGACGCAGGTGGGCTCGCCGACCCGTTCGCCCCGGAAGGGCACGGGACGGCGGACCCGGCCAGGGAGCAGGAGCCGGACCAGCCCGCCGTCGAATGACCTGCCGCCCGCAGGCCTGGCCACGCCAGGAAGCCGGGTGGCGCCAGGCAAGGTTTCCCGTCGCCGACGGCGACGGAGACAGAACAGAGAACGGGCCCCTGTGTGGCCGCGTCCAGGCACTGGACGCGCCCGGGGGCGGAGGAGCTACATGTCGAAGAAGAAGATCCCCGCCGGCGGGCCCGGCGGGGATGCCACCACACCTATTCCCGAGTTCCCGCCCAAGCTGCGGGTGCACGCGCTGGCCAAGGAGCTGGGCACGAGCAGCCGCGAGGTGCTCGCCGCGCTGGCCGACCTCGGCGAGGTCGTGCGCAGCCCCCAGTCGAGCGTGAGCCGCGAGGTCGCCGAGCAGGTCGCGCGGACCCTGCTGGCCACCGGCAGCCAGGACGTGGAGGACGACACCGACGAGGTGCTCGTCGCCCACGACGAGCTGACCGGCGTGCTGGCCGAGCGCCCGGACGACGACGAGCCCGCCCCGGTGGACGACGACGATGAGATCGCCGTCACGCTGGCGCCGGTGTTCGCGCCGCCGTCGGTGGTGTTCCTGCCGCCGACCGCCGCCGAGCCGCGTCCGTCGCGCCGCCGCCGTGCCCCCGCGCCGGTGGAGGTCGAGGAACCCGTCGAGGACACCGCGTCGGACGACTTCGAGGACGAGGACGAGCCGACCAAGGCCGACGCCGAGGTCGTCGAGGACGAGTCCGACGAGGACAGCAACGCCCGTCGCCGCCGTCGTCGCGGCCGTCGCGGCCGTGGCCGCGGCAAGGGCGGCCCCGAGGACGCCGTCGACGGTGAGTCCGATGAGGACGCCGAGGACGAGTCCGAGGAGTCGGCCGAGGCCGAGACCAGCGAGGACGCCGAGTCCGACGAGGGTGCGGGCAACCGCCGCCGTCGCCGCCGCCGTCGCCGCAAGGGCGGCGCGGACGAGGACGGTGTCGTCGCCGAGGACGACCCGCCCAACACGGTCGTGCACGTGCGCAACGCGCCGCCCACCCGTGAGGAGGAGCGGGCCGGCGCCGAGGCCGCGAAGGACGAGGTGCGCAGCGTGCGCGGCTCGACCCGGCTGGAGGCCAAGCGCCAGCGCCGCCGGGACGGCCGCGAGGCCGGCCGCCGCCGCGTGCCGATCCTGTCCGAGGCCGAGTTCCTGGCCCGCCGCGAGGCCGTGGCCCGCAAGATGGTCGTGCGCGAGCGCGGCGACCGCACCCAGATCGCCGTGCTCGAGGACGGCGTGCTGGTCGAGCACTTCGTGACCTCGGCCGGCACCGGGTCGCTGGTCGGCAACGTCTACCTCGGCCGGGTGCAGAACGTGCTGCCCAGCATGGAGGCGGCGTTCGTGGACATCGGCCGCGGCCGCAACGCCGTGCTCTACGCCGGCGAGGTCGACTGGGACGCCGCCGGCCTCGAGGGCAAGGCCCGCAAGATCGAGCAGGCCCTGTCCACCGGCGACAGCGTGCTGGTCCAGGTGACCAAGGACCCGGTCGGGCACAAGGGCGCCCGGCTGACCACGCAGATCAGCCTGCCGGGCCGGTTCCTGGTGTACGTGCCGGGCGGCGGCGCCACCGGCATCAGCCGCAAGCTGCCCGACAACGAGCGCAAGCGGCTCAAGGACATCCTCAAGCGGGTCGTGCCCGAGGACGCCGGCGTGATCATCCGCACCGCCTCGGAGGGCATCGCCGAGGAGGAGCTGGGCCGCGACGTGCGTCGCCTGCAGGCCCAGTGGGAGGTCATCAAGGAGAAGGCCGACGCGCCCAAGGCCCAGGCCCCGCAGCTGCTCTACGAGGAGCCGGACCTGCTGGTCAAGGTCGTGCGCGACCTGTTCACCGAGGACTTCGCCGAGCTGATCGTGCAGGGCGACCAGGCCTGGGACACCATCGAGGGCTACGTCCGCCACGTCGCCCCCGACCTGGCCGATCGGCTGCGCAAGCACGTGGGGCTCAACGACGTGTTCACCGAGCAGCGCATCGACGAGCAGATCACCAAGGCGCTGGACCGCAAGGTCTGGCTGCCCTCGGGCGGCTACCTGGTGATCGACCGCACCGAGGCGATGACGGTCATCGACGTCAACACCGGGAAGTTCACCGGATCGGGTGGCAACCTGGAGGAGACGGTCACCAGGAACAACCTGGAGTCGGCCGAGGAGATCGTCCGCCAGCTGCGGCTGCGCGACATCGGCGGCATCATCGTCATCGACTTCATCGACATGGTGCTGGAGTCCAACCGGGACCTGGTGCTGCGCCGGCTCACCGAGTGCCTCGGCCGGGACCGCACCCGGCACCAGGTGGCCGAGGTCACCTCGCTCGGCCTGGTGCAGATGACCCGCAAGCGGGTCGGCACCGGCCTGCTGGAGGCGTTCAGCACCACCTGCGAGCATTGCCGCGGGCGGGGTGTCGTGGTGACCACCGAGCCGATGACGCACAACCACGGCAACGGCGGCGGCAACGGCAACAACGGCAACGGTCAGCAGCAGCAGGCCCAGTCGGACAACAAGCAGGACAACAAGCCGGCCGAGAAGCCCGGTCGCAAGCGCAACCGCAACCGGCACCGCGGCGATGAGCAGCCGGCGGCCGAGGTCGCCCCGGCCGAGGTCGTCGAGGCCGCCCCGGCGGAGGCCGATGCGGCCGCGTCGACCGCCCCCGACGGCGAGGCCCTGGTGGCCCCGGCCGAGCCGGTCGCCACCGCTGAGCCGGCCGCTGCCGAGGAGGCCGCGCCCGCGGTCGCCGCGGCTTCGGTCACCGGCCAGGCGGCTGTCTCCGTGCCCTACGAGGTGCCGGAGCAGCCGACCGCCGCCGCGGCCAACGGCCACCACGCGGCCGCTGAGCCCGTCGCCGAGCCGGCGCCCGTGGCGTCCGCCACACGGCGCCGGGTCCGGCGGGCCGCGTCCCGCCCGGCCGGCCCGCCGGCCAGCACGGTGACGCAGGACTGACCAGGTGTTTCACCGGCTCGTGGGTGCTCGCCCACGGGCCGGTGACGCACGCCCGCGGTGGTCACGGCCACCAGGTGCGGGCTACGGGGACCCCGGTTTGACCTCCCGTCCACCCGGCCCGTAACCTCTTGTTTGGCCCCCATCCGGAGGGCCCCGTCGTGCGCCAGTCCAAGCTGGTTTGAATTCCGCGGTGTTGACTGTGGGGATTCGCTGTGTGCTTGGGCCGTGCGTGCCCCGTCAACGTCGAGTAGCAGGAGACTTCCGTCCCGATGTACGCGATCGTCAAGACTGGCGGCAAGCAGTACAAGGTTGCCGTCGGCGACATCGTCCAGGTCGAGAAGCTCGACGGTGGACCGGGCGCCGAAGTCAGCTTCCCAGCGCTGCTCGTCGTCGATGGCAGCGATGTCATCGCTGACGCCGACGCCCTGGGCAAGGTTTCGGTGACCGCCGAGGTCGTCGAGCACACCAAGGGCCCCAAGATCCGCATCCACAAGTTCAAGAACAAGACCGGCTACCACAAGCGCCAGGGTCACCGTCAGAAGCTGACCCGCGTCAAGGTCACCGGCATCACCAAGTAGAGGACCTGATCAGCCATGGCACACAAAAAGGGTGCGTCCAGCTCCCGCAACGGCCGTGACTCCAACCCGCAGTACCTCGGGGTCAAGCGCTTCGGCGGTCAGGTCGTCAAGGCCGGCGAGATCCTGATCCGCCAGCGCGGCACCAAGTTCCACCCCGGTGTGAACGTGGGTCGCGGCAAGGACGACACGCTGTTCGCGCTGTCGGCCGGCGCGGTCGAGTTCGGCGTCAAGCGGGGTCGCAAGACCGTCAACATCGTCCCGGTCGAGGTTGCTGTCTCGGCCTGAGGATTAGGTACCTGACGAGGGGTGGCCCGGCACCAACCGGCCCACCCCTCGTCTTTTTTCATGCTCCGGAAGGAAGTTCTTCTCGTGTCTCGCTTCGTTGACCGCGTGACCATCCACGTGGCCGCTGGTAATGGCGGGAACGGCTGCGCCTCCGTGCACCGCGAGAAGTTCAAGCCGCTCGGCGGTCCCGACGGCGGCAACGGCGGTCGCGGTGGCGACGTCGTGCTGGTCGTGGACCCCAGCGTGCACACCCTGCTGGACTTTCACTTCCGCCCGTACGCCAGCGCCACCAACGGCCGTCAGGGCCACGGCGCGAACCGCGACGGCGCCCACGGCGAGGACCTCGAGCTGCGTGTGCCCGACGGCACCGTGGTGCTCAGCCCCGACGGCGAGGTGTTGGCCGACCTGATCGGCGCCGGCACCCGGCTCGTCGCCGCCCAGGGTGGGCGCGGCGGTCTCGGCAACGCCGCGCTGGCCTCCAAGGCCCGCCGTGCGCCCGGCTTCGCCCTGCTCGGCGAGGAGGGCGAAGCGCGCGACCTCGTGCTCGAGCTCAAGTCGGTCGCCGACGTCGGCCTGGTCGGCTTCCCGTCCGCCGGCAAGTCGTCGCTGATCGCCGTGTTGTCCGCGGCGCGGCCCAAGATCGCCGACTACCCGTTCACCACGCTCGTGCCCAATCTGGGCGTGGTCACCGCCGGCGATTCCGTCTTCACCATGGCCGACGTGCCCGGCCTCATCCCCGGCGCCAGCGAGGGCAAGGGCCTCGGCCTGGACTTCCTGCGGCACATCGAGCGCTGCGCGGTGCTGGTGCACGTCGTCGACTGCGCCACCTTCGAGCCCGGCCGCGACCCGGTGTCCGACATCGACGCGCTCGAGCTCGAGCTGGCCAAGTACATCCCGTCGCTCGGCGGCGAGCTGGCCTCGCGGCCGCGACTGGTCGTGCTGAACAAGACCGACGTGCCCGACGCCAAGGACCTCGCCGACATCATCCGGCCCGAGATCGAGGCCCGTGGCCTGCCGGTGTTCGAGGTCTCCACCGTGACCAGGACCGGGCTGCGGGAGCTGAGCTTCGCGCTGGCCAGGACCGTCGAGGAGCACCGGGCCGCGCAGCCCATCCTGGAGCCGACCCGCATCGTGCTGCGGCCGATGGCCGTCGACGACGCCGGTTTCCGGGTCGAGCCCGACCCCGAGAACGAGGGCGGCTTCGTCGTGCGCGGCAACCGGCCCGAGCGGTGGATCCGGCAGACCCAGTTCTCCAACGACGAGGCCGTCGGCTACCTGGCCGACCGGCTGGCCCGCCTGGGCGTCGAGGAGGCGCTGGCCAAGGCCGGCGCCGTGCCCGGCTGCCCGGTGACGATCGGCGATGTGACGTTCGACTGGGAACCCACCACGCCCGCCGGCATCGCGGTACTCATGACCGGTCGCGGCACCGATATGCGGTTGGAGACCAACAACCGCATCGGCGCCGCCGAGCGCAAGGCCGCCCGCAAGGCCCGGCGGACCCCGGGCGAATGGTCCGAGTTCGATGACGACACTGTGCTCGATGAGCCTGGAGATTCCGAGGAGTAAGGGCGTGTCGCAGGCCCGCCAGGCGGTCGCCGCCGCGAAGCGGATCGTGGTCAAGGTCGGTTCGTCGTCGTTGACCACCGCGATCGGCGGTCTCGATCCCAGCCGGTTGGACGGTCTCGTCGACGCCCTCGCCGCCCGATCCGCCGCCGGCAGCCAGGTCGTGCTCGTCTCCTCCGGCGCCATCGCCGCCGGGCTCGCGCCGTTGGGGATCAGCAAGCGCCCCAAGGACCTTGCCACGCAGCAGGCCGCCGCCAGCGTCGGTCAGCTCGAGCTCGTGCATGCCTACGCCACGTCTTTCGCCCGCTACAACCTCACCGTCGGCCAGCTGCTGCTCACCGCCGACGACGTCGTGCGGCGTTCCCACTACCGCAACGCCCAGCGCACCTTCTCTCGCCTGTTGGCCCTCGGTGTCGGTCCCGTCGTCAACGAGAACGACACCGTCGCCACCGACGAGATCCGCTTCGGCGACAACGACCGGCTCGCCGCCCTCGTCGCCCACCTCATCGGCGCCGATGCCCTCGTGTTGCTCTCCGATGTCGACGCCCTCTACACCGGCGACCCCCGCCGCGCCGGCGCCCGCCGCATCACCGAGGTCGCCGACGAGTCCGACCTCGCCGACGTCACCGCCGGCACCACCGGCGCCTCCGGCGTCGGCACCGGCGGCATGGCCTCCAAACTCGCCGCCGCCCGATTGGCTTCTTCCGCCGGCATCCCCGTCCTGTTGGCCTCCGCCGCCGACGCCGCCTCCGCCTTGGCTTCCTCCACTGTCGCCTCGTCGGCTCCGGCTGCCGTCGGCACCGCCTTCGCCGCCACCGGCTCTCGCCTGTCGGCACGTCGTTTCTGGCTGGCCCACGCCGCCGACTCCACCGGCCGCCTCACCCTCGACGACGGCGCCGTCGCCGCCGTCGTCACCCGCCGCCGGTCCCTGCTCGCCGCCGGCATCGCCGGCGTGGACGGCGACTTCGACGCCGGCGACGTCGTCGACCTCACCGACCTCGCCGGCAGGGTCGTGGCCCGCGGCGTGGTCGCCTTCGACGCCGTCGAACTCCCCGCCATGATCGGCCGTTCCAGCCAGCACCTAGCTCCCGAGCAACGCCGCGAAGTCGTCCACGCCGACGACCTGGTCCCGCTCCCGCCCCGCAGCTGACCTCGCCCGGCCCGGCTTCATCCGGCCCCGGCTCCACCGGGCCCGGCTCTGCTCGGTCCGGCGTCCCGTTTGGTTCGGTTTTGGTGGCCTGGGTCCATCGGGTACGGCTTCGCTTGGTCCGACATCCTGTTTGGCACGGCCTCGTTCGGCCCGGCTCTACCGGCCAGGCCCGGCTCGACCTGGCCCGGCTCCGCTTTGGCCGGCTCCCCATCGCACCCGGCTTCCTGCCTCGCCGGGCCCCTACCCCGCGCTGCCCGCGCCGGCCTGAGCTCACTGTCGGTCGGCTCCAGACCGACCTCGACTTCACCAGTCAGCTCGACTTTCCCCCACCCACAATGAAAACCGCACCCGCCACGGGGATCGCCCGTGACGGGTGCGGCGGTCTGGCCGCAGGCGTGGGTCAGTGCCTGGTGATGGAGAAGCCGGTGCCGTTGGAGCTGATCGCACCGGGGATCCAGGTGTTGGTGCCCCGGTCGTCGGCGTTCAGCGCGGACGGGTTGGTGGCCTTGAGGGTCTTGCCGTCGAAATTCACCCCGGTGAACGAGATGGTGTTGCCGCTGATGGTCGGGTACGAGTCGGTGGGCGACTCGATGATGGCCTCGGCGGAGTAGTGCCGGGCCGAGGACAACGACTTGGTCGTCGTCTTGGTCCAGCCCTTGGTGGTGTCGCTGATGTCCAGCTTGTAGCTGGTGCCGGAGCGGGTCACGGTGGCGGTGAAGTGGTCGCCGGCGCTGATGGCGTTGCTGTAGTACACCGGCGCGGCCGGGTACATCTCGTACCACGCCTGGTAGACGGGCCGCCCGCTGGAGCAGTCGGTGGCGACACCGGTCTGCTCGACGGTGGAGGAGCCGTCGCCGTCGATGCCGACCCACGGCGCGAACAGGTCGTTGCTGGAACGGCACGTCACGGACGGCTCGGTCCAGCTGGCGGTCGCGGTGGTCCAGCTGCCGAAGCTGGCGTAGCCGCCCCAGTTGCCGCCGGAGAAGTTGCTGCCCGCGCCGTGCCCGAAGCTGACGTGTGGCCCGAAGCCGACGGGGGCGGTGGCGGCCACGGCGGTGCCGGTGGTGAGGCTGGCGGTGGCCAGTCCGGCCGCGACCAGGGCACGGGTGAGACGAGTGGCGAGCATTTCCGATCCTTTCACCGGCGACTCCCGCTCGCTGATCGGCGAAGGGGGAGTGCCTTGCAGGGGTGGTGGAGGGACAGGCGTCATTTCTCGGAATTCCGCCGGAGAGCTGATCAGATTCCCCGGTGGAACCCGTACTGATCTTTCAGCGGACCCTCGGGTCGCGGTAGCTACTTTCGGCGGGTTCCCGACGGCGATAAATCCGTTTTGGTCCCCTTTGGGTCAGGTCAGCAGCAGCACCGCG
This sequence comes from Kutzneria sp., assembly GCA_036403095.1. Taxonomy (GTDB): domain Bacteria; phylum Actinomycetota; class Actinomycetes; order Mycobacteriales; family Pseudonocardiaceae; genus Kutzneria. The sequence goes on from DASWRQ010000090.1 coordinate 12,231, forward strand.
TAGCAGGCGAGCCAGTGCTCGACCATGTAGTCGGTGCCGCTGGTCAGATCCAGTTCCGGCCGGGCGTGTGCGGCCGCGGCGGCCTGCATCGCGGGGATGCGGACATCGCTCGGCGGAATGGCTGCGGCCAGTCGGAGCAGACACCAGGCCCGGCTCAGATTCAATCCGTGCAGATGTGCGATCTGGCCGTCGGAGTCGTCGGAAACGACGGCCGGCGTGAACAGTCCGCTGTTCGTGATGTCCGGCAGGAATCGATCGAACCAGTGGACGAACTCGGTTGGGCCGAACAGGTTCGACATCAGTTCCGCTTCGCAGAGCGCGGGCGACAGGAAATCCGCGCCGTCCGGCTCCCAGCGCGCCGGGTAGTCGATGTCGTTGCCGTACCAGCGGTTCGCCGCGTCGGTGATGGCGGTCAGCAGCGCTGGCTCGCCTCGGTCGGCGAGCGCGTGGGCGTGTGGCAGCGCGCGGGACAGCCCGAACGCCGTGTTGAAATGTGCGCCCTGCCGACTCGGATAGGTCGACTTCGGTAGCCAGTCCAGGAATTCCTGCTCGATCGCCTCGGTCAGCGGCGTCAGGTTCGCGGCCCACCGCTGTGCGTCGGGATTGTCCCAGGTGGACAGTTCATGGTGCAGCATGTGCTCCCAGCCCCAGGCGTAGGGCCGCGCATGTTTGCTGAACGTCTTGAAACTGTGCGTCTCGACCTCGATCGCCTCGGCCGTCAGGTGCTCATCGAGCATGGCTTGGATCTCGTCGGCCGGAACCTCGTCCGGCGTCGTACGCAGCAGGCGCACGACCGCCCAGTGCATCTCCACGCACGAGTGCCAGTCGAGGCAACCGTAGAACGCCGGATAAACGTCCTTCGGTCGGTTCGGCAGGTCGCCGGGTCCCGACATGAGATGGCTGATGTGGTTGGGAAACTCCCGGCGCACGGTGACCAGGATGATCTTCGCCAGTTCCTCGGCCCGGGCCAGCAGCAGCCACTGCCGGTCGGCCTTGCCCAGAGTGCTCACGACTCTCCTCCGTGATGAGCGGATTGTCGTGAGATCGTTCCCGGGGGCCCCTCGCGTTACACCGGACGGTCCCCGACCAGCCGATGCGGGCGTGACTTTCCACTCGGGCGATGACGACCGAGTCTGCTGGTCACTGACATCCCGGACACCGTGCACGCGCGCTGGCGGCCAGCCCGATCACGGATGTGCACGTGGTCGGCCGGCGAGGTCCGGCACAGGCCAAGTTCACCCCACTGGAACTGCGGGAACTGGACCACTCCCCGGCGGTCGAGGTCATCGTCGAGCCGGCGGACATCGAGTTCGACGAGGCCTCCATCGCATAGCTAGTTCGTGACGGCGAGCGCGAACGGCAGCACCGCGGGCGCACCTCCTTCCCGTAGCAACCGGGCCGCCAGCGTCATGGTCCAGCCGCTGTCCACGAGGTCGTCCACGAGGAGCACCGGACCGGTGGGGGAGAAGGTATCCGGAGCGCGCAGGCCCGACCACAACCCGGCCAGCCGCTGCGCGCTGTTGCTGCGCCGGGTGCCCTCGCCGGCCGACTCGATCTCGCCGAGGTAGGTCAGCCGGCCGATCGACGCGAGCCGCTCGCCGAGGCTGGCCACGAGCTTCGGCCGCCGGCGCGACCCGATCGTCACCACGCCCGACGGCCGCTGCTCCCACTTCCACGACGCGAGCACCTGCACGCAGGCGTTGAACACGTCGTCCGGCACCGGCTGGTCCGGCGTGTTGTCGGCCAGCAGGTCGCGCAATCGGTTGCCCCAGCCGATGTCGGTGAGCCGGCCCAGCGCCCGGCCCTCCTCGGCCTGCTCGCCGGCCGGGATCTTGCCGGACAGCGGGACGCTCAGCGCCGACATGCCGCTCGGCCACATCTTCCGCGGCCCGATCTCGACGCCCGGCCGGTTCAGCCGGTCCTGCGCCGCGGTCGCGGCCTGGCCCGACACCTCGACGCTCCACCGCGAGCCCGTGCAGTTGTCGCACCGCCCGCAGGGCGCCGCCGTCGGATCGTCCAGCTGCCGCAACAGGAACTCCATGCGGCAGCCATCGGTGGCCTGGTAGTCGAGCATGGCCTGCTGCTCGGCCCGTCGGGCCTGCCCGAGCCGGCCGTAGCGCTCCTCGTCGTAGTGCCACGGCTGGCCCGTCGACACCCAGCCGCCGCGCACCCGGTGCACCGCACCGTCCACGTCCAGCACCTTGAGCACGACCTCGAGCCGGCTGCGGGACAGCTCGACCATCGGCTCCAGCGCGGCCGTCGACAGTGGACGGTCGCTCATGGCCAGGGCGTCCAGCACCTGGCGCACCACGTGTTCCGGCGGAAACGCCAGCGAGGCGAAGTACGCCCAGATCTCCCGGTCCTCACGGCCCGGCAGCAGCAGCACCTCCGCGCGCTGCACGCCGCGGCCGGCACGTCCGATCTGCTGGTAGTAGGCGATCGGCGACTGCGGCGCGCCGAGGTGCACCACGAACCCCAGGTCCGGCTTGTCGAAACCCATGCCCAGCGCCGAGGTCGCCACCAACGCCTTGACCCGGTTGGCCAGCAGGTCCGCCTCGGCGCGCTCGCGTTCGGCCGGGTCGGTCTTGCCGGAGTACGCCGCGACCGGGAAGCCCCGTTCGCGCAGGAACGACGCCACGTCCTCGGCCGCCGACACCGTCAGCGTGTAGATGATGCCGGAGCCGGGGAGCTCGGTCAGCTTCTCGGCCAACCAGCCCAGCCGCGCCGCCGGGTTGGGCAGCGCGACGACGGCCAGGCGCAGGCTCTCCCGGTCGAGCGGGCCGCGCAGCACCAGCGTCTCGGTGCCGCCGATGCCCAGCTGGTCGGCGACGTCCCGGACGACACGGTCGTTCGCGGTCGCCGTCGTGGCCAGCACCGGCACACCCGCCGGGAGTTCACCCAGAAGTGTGCGGAGCCGGCGGTAGTCGGGGCGGAAGTCGTGGCCCCAGTCGGAGATGCAGTGCGCCTCGTCCACCACGAGCAGCCCGGCGCTCGCGGTCAGGCTCGGCAGCACGTTGTCCCGGAAGTCCGGGTTGTTCAGCCGCTCCGGGCTCACCAGCAGCACGTCCACGTCGCCGCCGGTCACGGCGTCCTGGACCTGCTGCCACTCGCCCAGGTTGGCGGAGTTGATGGTCGCCGCCCGCACCCCCGCGCGGGCCGCCGCCTCCACCTGGTTGCGCATCAGGGCCAGCAGCGGCGACACGATCACCGTCGGCCCCTCGCCCAGCGATCGCAACAGTGCCGTGGCGATGAAGTACACCGCCGACTTGCCCCAGCCCGTGCGCTGCACGACCAGCGCGCGCCGGCGCTGCGACACCAGTGCGCTGATCGCCGTCCACTGGTCGTCACGGAGTCTCGCCTCAGGTCCCGCAAGGGATCGGAGGTGTTCCTCGGCCTGCTCGCGCAAGGCTTGGTCGTCCATGCCGACATGCCTACACCACGAATCTGACAGTCCCGTGGCCGCCCGAGGTCGAGGGCCATATTTCGGTGCGAGCGAGATTGTTCTACAATTCCACAATGACCGACGACCTGCGGGATCAGGTTCACGAGGCGGCCAAGCGGGCCCGGGTCGCCGCCAAGGTACTGGCCACGGCCAACACCCAGCGCAAGAACGCCCTGCTGCTGGCCATGGCCGACGCGGTGGAGGCCAACGCCGCCGCCATCATGCCGGCCAACGAGCGCGACCTCGACGCCGGTCGCCAGGCCGACATCGGCGCTGCCCTGCTGGATCGCCTTGCCCTCAACGAGAAGCGGATCACCGGCATCGCCGACGGCCTGCGCTCGGTCGCCGGCCTGCCGGACCCGGTCGGCGACGTCCGCCGCGGCTCCACTCTGCCCAACGGCCTGGAACTCCGTCAGGTGCAGGTTCCGCTCGGTGTGGTCGGCATCGTCTACGAGGCCCGCCCGAACGTCACGGTCGACGCCGCCGGCCTCACGCTCAAGGCCGGCAACGCGGTGCTGCTGCGCGGCTCCTCCAGCGCCGAGCAGTCCAACATCGCGTTGGTCAAGGTGCTGCGCGAAGTGTTGGCGGACAACGACTTTCCGGCCGACGCCGTGCAGCTGCTGCCGTGCCACGACCGGGCGTCGGTGCAGCACCTCATCACCGCGCGCGGCCTGGTCGACCTGGTCATCCCGCGCGGCGGCGCCGGCCTGATCTCCGCGGTCGTGCAGCAGGCGACCGTGCCGACCATCGAGACCGGCGTCGGCAACTGCCACGTGTACGTGGACCGTGCCGCCGACCTCGACATGGCGCACCGGATTCTGATCAACTCCAAGACCCGTCGGCCGAGCGTGTGCAACGCCGCCGAGACCGTCCTCGTGCACCGGGACGTGGCCGAGCAGTTCGTGCCGGAGGCGATTCGGCAGCTCACCATGCATGGCGTGACCGTGCACGGCGACAAGCGCGCCGGCGAGCTGGCCGAGGTCGTGCCGGCCGTCGACGCCGACTGGGACACCGAATACCTGTCGCTGGACATCGCGATGCGGATCGTGGAGTCGCTGGACGAGGCCGTCGAGCACATCGACCAGCACGGCAGCGGCCACACCGAGGCGATCGTCTCCGACGACGTGCGCGCGGCGCGGGACTTCGTGGCCCGGGTGGACGCGGCGGCGGTCATGGTCAACGCCGCGACCTCGTTCACCGACGGCGGCGAGATGGGCCTGGGCGCGGAGATCGGCATCTCCACGCAGAAGCTGCACGCCCGCGGCCCGATGGGGCTGGCCGAGCTGACCTCGACGAAGTGGGTGGTGTGGGGCGACGGCCACGTCCGTCCCTCCTCCTGACACCGCCGGTACGTTCACGGGCGTGACTTCAGAAGCGCCCGAACACCGCAGACGTGACGCATCCGCCACCAAGGCCGCCTTGCTGCGCGCGGCCCAGGAGCTGTTCACCGAGCGCGGCTACGAGCGGACGACCGTCCGCGACATCGCCGACCGGGCGGGCGTGAACCAGGCGCTGCTGTTCCGCTACTACGGCAGCAAGGAAGACCTGTTCCACGTCGTGCTGGCCACCGAGAGCCGGGAGCTGGCCTCCGAGTCGCCGGCCGAGCAGGTGCTGGCCAAGACCCTGGCCAGGATCCTCAGCCCGGACCGCGCCGAGGCGCAGGAGAGCGTGTGGCTGGCGGCGCTGCGCTCCAGCAACCACGACAGCGCCGCCGACGCCATCCGCAAGCAGCTCAGCCAGGACTACCTCCGGGCGCTGGGCTCGCTGACCGACGCCGAGGACGCGGACCTGCGGGTCGACCTGGTGCTGGCCTGGCTGATCGGGCTGGGCACGCTGCGTTCGGTCGTGCGCAAGGAACCGCTGGCCAGCGCCGATCCAGAGGTCGTCGCGCGGCTGATGCTGAAGGCCGCGGCCGTGCTGCTCGAACGGGTCGACACCGATCCGGTTGGTTGACGTGCGGTAGCGGGATGCTTATCGTCAGAGATGTAAGCGGAAGCTTACATCTCAGTTCGGTTGTGGGGAGCCTGACATGACGACTGTCGACCGCGGTGCCTGCCCTTACCCCTTCAGCGAGGCCCAGCGACTGGATCTCGACCCTGAGTACGGTCGGCTGCGCGACAACGGCGAACTGGCCCGGGTGCGGATGCCGTACGGCGGCGAGGCCTGGATGGCCACCAGCTACGAGGACGTCAAGACCGTGCTGGGCGACCCGCGGTTCAGCCGCGCCGCCACGCTCGGCGCCGACGTGCCCCGGACCTTTCCCTTGATCCAGACCGACACCAACCTGCTGGTCATGGACCCGCCGGACCACAGCCGGCTGCGCAAGCTGGTGGCCAAGGCGTTCACCATGCGGCGCATCGAGATGCTGCGGCCGCGGGCCCAGGAGGTCGTGGACGGCCTGCTCGACGACATCGAGGCCCAGGGCCCGCCGGCCGACCTGGTCGAGGGCCTGGCCCTGCCGCTGCCGATCACCATGATCTGCGAGCTGCTCGGCGTGCCCTACGAGGACCGCGACAAGTTCCGCGCCTGGTCGGACGCGGCGCTCTCGCTCACCGCCTGCACCGTGGACGAGATCCAGCAGGGCCGGGACGGGCTGAAGGCGTACCTGACGACCCTGGTCGCCAAACACCGCGAGGAGCCCAGCGACGCGCTGCTCGGCGAGCTGGTGCGGGCCCGTGACGAGGAAGACCGCCTGACCGAGGACGAGCTGGTCCAGTTCGGCGTCACGCTGCTGGTCGCCGGCCACGAGACGACCGCCAACCAGACCGGCAACTTCCTCTACACGCTGCTCAGCCAGCCGCACCTGCTGCGCGAGCTGCAGGACGACCCCGACCTGCTGAACCCGGCCATCGAGGAGCTGCTGCGGATCACCCCGCTGGGCTCCAACGCGGGCTTCCCGCGCATCGCCACCGAGGACGTCGTGCTCAGCGGCACCCTGGTCAAGGCGGGCGAGGCCGTGATGACGGTGGGCGCGGCGGCCAACCGGGACGGCGACGTGTTCGACCACGCCGACGAGATCGACTTCCACCGGGAGGACAACCCGCACATCGCGTTCGGCCACGGCGTGCACCACTGCCTGGGCGCGCAGCTGGCACGACTGGAACTCCAGGTCGCTGTGGGTACTGTGCTGCGGAGGTTCCCCGGCCTGCGGTTCGCGGTTCCCGTCGAGGAGGTGCCGTTCAAGCAGGGGCGTCTCATCCGTGGGCTGCGGGCACTGCCCGTCACCTGGTGATGCAGGATTGACGGGTTCCTGAACTGGCTGAGGAGGACACGGTGGCAGAGGGCCGCTGGAATGTATCGATCGACTCGGGCACGTGCATCGGCTCCGGTGTGTGCGCCGGCACCTCACCGAAGTACTTCACGCTCGACGGCGGCTACGGCGTGCCGGTTGCCGACGAGGTCGACGCCGACGACGACGTGGTCACCGCCGCGGAGTCGTGCCCGATGGAGGCGATCCTGGTGCGCGAGGTCGGCACCGACAAGGTGGTCGCCCCGCTGGACTGAGGGGACGGGGGCGCCGGCTGCCGGCCGGCGCCTCCCACCCGCTCGGATAGCCGTTGCTCACACTTCGGCGCTGTCGCAGGCCGAACGGGTGACGGCTGCCTACGCTGGACCGTTATGACCGACAAGCGCCGGGTCGGGGTCATGGGCGGCACCTTCGACCCGATCCACCACGGCCACCTGGTGGCGGCCAGCGAGGTCCAGGCCAAGTTCGAGCTGGACGAAGTGATCTTCGTGCCGACCGGGCAGCCCTGGCAGAAGACCGGGCGCGAGGTCAGCCCGGCCGAGGACCGCTACCTGATGACCGTGATCGCGACGGCGTCCAACCCGCGCTTCTCGGTCAGCCGCGTCGACATCGACCGCAGCGGCCCCACCTACACCGCCGACACGCTGGCCGATCTGGCCGACCGCTTTCCCGACGACGACCTGTTCTTCATCACGGGCGCGGACGCGCTCTCGCAGATCGTGTCCTGGAAGCGGGTCGACGAGCTGTTCACCCGGGCCCACTTCATCGGCGTCACCCGGCCCGGCTTCCGGCTGGACGGCCACCACCTGCCGGCGGGCTCGGTCAGCCTGATCGAGGTGCCGGCCATGGCGATCTCGTCCACGACCTGCCGCGACCGCGTCTGCGCCGGTCAGCCCGTGTGGTACCTGGTGCCGGACGGGGTGGTGCAGTACATCTCCAAGCGCGGCCTCTACCAGTGCTGAAGACGGGAATCCCCCGATCCGGCGCCTGGATCGGGGGACCCGTACTCGTCAGTCCTGGCGCGCTACCGCGTACGCCCGACGGGACGAAGCGCGATCGCGCCGAGAGACTTCCCGAGCATTCGCACACCTCCCTTCGGTTGGGCCACCCACTGCGGCCGTGTGCCGATATCTGATCGTGGCGGCCCCACCCTGGTCAACGGGTTTTTCCGCGGACGCGGGACGGTACCCTTGCCACTCATCCGTAATTGAAGAACGCAAGGAGTGACGTGGCAGCCACCGACGAGGCACGACGGCTGGCGCTGGTGGCCGCTCACGCGGCCGCCGACAAGAAGGCGCACGACATCAAGGTGCTGGACGTCTCCGCCCAGCTCGTGATCACGGACTGCTTCGTGATCGCGTCGGCGCCCAACGAGCGTCAGGTCGGCGCCATCGTGGACGGCGTCGAGGAGAAGATGCGGGAGGCCGGCACCAAGCCGGTCCGCCGCGAGGGAGCCCGCGAGGGCCGCTGGGTGCTGCTCGACTTCGTCGACGTCGTGGTGCACGTCCAGCACACCGAGGAGCGCGTCTTCTACGGCCTTGAGCGGCTGTGGAAGGACTGCCCGGAGATCCCGTTCGACGACGGGTCCAGTGAGGACGGTTCATGACCCTGAGCAGAATCCTGCTGTGGCGGCACGGGCAGACCGAGCACAACGCCAGCGGCCACTGGCAGGGTCACCTGGACTCGCCGCTGACCGAGCGGGGCCGGGAGCAGGCGCGGGCCGCGGTGCCCGCGCTGCTGGCGTACGAGCCGCATCTGGTGGTCGCCTCCGACCTGCGGCGGGCCACCGACACGGCGAAGATCCTGGTCGAGTCCAGCGGCCTGCCGCTGCGGCTGGACAAGCGGCTGCGGGAGACCGACATCGGCCACTGGCAGGGCCTGACGTCGGCCGAGGTGGACACCCGCTACCCGGGCGGCATCCGGACCTGGCAGACCGACCCAACGTGGGCGCCGCCCGGCGGCGAGGCCCGAGTGGAGGTCGCGACGCGGGCCCATGAGCTCGTCAACGAGCTGGACGAGGAGCAGACGGGCACCGTGCTGCTGTGCGCGCACGGGGGCCTGATCACGGCGCTGACCGCGCAGCTGCTGACCATGCCGGTGTCGATCTGGCCGCAGCTGGGCGGGCTGAGCAACTGCCACTGGGCGGTGTTGGCCCGGCGGCCCGGCGGCGACGGCCGCTGGCGGCTGCTCACGTACAACGCCGGCGCGTGAACCTGCTCGTCGTCGGGGATTCGCTGTGCTTCCACGGCCCGGTCGGGCCGCTGGCCGCCGACGACCCACGGTTGTGGCACTCGGTGGCCGCCTCGTCCTTGGGGGGTGGCTCGGAGCTGATCGCCGGCTTCGGGTGGACCGCCCGGGACGCCTGGTGGGCGGTGACGGGGGATCCTCGGTTCTGGGCGGCGCTGGCCCGTGCCGACGTGCTGGTGCTGGCCGTGGGCGGCATGGACACGCTGCCGTCGCCACTGCCGACGTACCTGCGGGAGGGGCTGCGCTTCCTGCGCCCGGACGCGCTGCGGCGGCGTGTTCGGGCGGTGTACCTGGGGGCGCAGCCCCATCTGGCACGGCTGCTCGGCGGCCGTCCAGTGGCACTGCCCGCGCACCTGACCGAGCGCTACCTGGACGACTGTGTGCGGGCCGTGCGGGCGCTGCGGCCAGGGCTGCCCGTGGTGGGCATCGTGCCGCCCGTGCACCGCGCCGCCGTGTACGGCTACGTGCACAGCGGCCGTCCGGCGGGAGAGGCCGCCGTGCGGAGGTGGGCGCTGCGGCACGAGGTTCCGCTGCTGGACCTGCCGTCGCTGACCGGTGCGCACGTGCGGGGCGGGCAGGGGAACCCGGACGGCATCCATTGGGGATTCGACGCACATCGGGCCGTCGGCGAGGCCTTGGCGGACACGGTCCGCCACCTGGACCCCGCCAACCCGTAGGCTGGGCGGCCGTGTCCGTCGCAGTCGTCACCGACTCCACCGCGTACCTGCCGGAAGGCTTCGCCGAGCGGCGGTCGGTACGGGTGATCCCGCTGCACGTGCTGGTCGACGGCGTCGGGCGGCTGGACGGCGTCGACTTCGGGCCGACCGAGCTGGCCGGGGCCCTCGGCGAGCGGCGGACCGTCACCACCTCGAGGGCCAATCCCTCGGAGCTCGCTGCCGAGTACCGCAAGGCGTTGGAGAACGGCGCCGAGGCCGTCGTCGCCGTGCACCTGTCGGGCGAGCTGTCCGGCACGTGGAACGCCGCGTGGATGGCCGCCGAGGAGGTCGGGCCGGATCGAGTGCGGATCGTCGACTCGCGGTCCACCGCCATGGGCCTCGGGTTCGCCGTCCTGGCCGCCGCGGACGCCGCTGCCGCGGGCGCATCGCCGGCCGAGGTGGAGCATGCCGCCACGCGAGTGGCCGCCCGTGCTCGGACGTTTTTCTCCGTCGAGACCCTGGAGCACCTGCGCCGTGGCGGCCGTATCGGCGCCACCGCCGCGTTGGTCGGGACCGCGCTCTCGGTGAAGCCCCTCCTGCACGTCGAAGACGGTCGCATCGTGCCGTTGGAGAAGGTCCGCACCACCAGCCGCGCCATTGCCCGCCTGGTCGACCTCGCCGCCAATGCCGCCGGCCGCGGCCCGGTCGACCTCGCCGTGCACCACCTGGCCGCACCCGAGCGGGCCGCGGAACTCGCCGCCAAGCTGGAATCCCGCCTGCCCAACTCGCCCGGCTGCCTGATCTCCGAGGTGGGAGCGGTGATCGGCGCCCACACCGGGCTCGGGGTGCTGGGCGTGGTCGTCGTCCCGGGCGGCCTGAACCTCCCGTCCTGAACATTTCGGCCTGACGCCCAACCCGCCAGCATGGCACACCCCGACGCCACCCAGGCCGCGCCAAGATCGTCCAAGCCCCACTTGTCCACAGCCCCCGAGTTGTCCACATCTGGATCTTCGCCGGCCCCGCCCCCGCCCCGCCGCTCCCTAGCGTCGTCGCCGTGCTCGATCGACTGCGCCCAGGCGCCACCGACCACACGGCACAGGTGCGCAAACGCCTGACCGAGGTGTTCGGCGACGCCGTGCCCGAACCGCAGGACGCGCCCGACAGTGACACGGCCGATGGGCGGGCGGGTCCGTTGGTCGAGCGCTGGTTGCCCGGAGGCGCCCGGGTCCGCCGACCCCGAACGGCGGTACTCGCCCTCGCCGGCGCGGCGCTCATCGCCGCGCTGGCCGCCGCCCTGGGCATGTGGCTGAGCCGGCCCGTGCTGGAACAGCCACCACACCTGCCCGCCCCCGCGACCCCAACCGCCGCGCACAGCGCGGGGGCGGGCAGGCCAGGGCCATCGTCCGGGCCGTCATCCGGGTCTTTGGTCGTCAGCGTCGTAGGCAAGGTCGCCAGGCCAGGACTGGTCACGGTGCCCGACGGCTCCCGAGTCGCAGACGCACTGCGCGCCGCCGGCGGCCCGCTGCCCGACGCCGACCTGACCCAGCTCAACCTGGCCCGCAAGCTCTCCGACGGCGAACAGGTCGCCGTCGGGGTGCCGCCGCCCCCGGCGGCGCCGGGGCAACCGCCCGGCAAGGTCAACCTCAACACGGCCACCGAGACCGATTTGGAGACGCTGCCCGGCGTCGGACCCGCGATGGCGCAACGGATTCTGCAGTGGCGGACCAAGAACGGCCGCTTCCAGTCGGTCGACCAGCTCCGCGAGGTCGACGGCATCGGCGTCACCAGATTCGACCACCTGAAGGACTTGGTGCAGACATGACCACTACTCGGATCGGCGCGGCGCGGTTCGCCCGGGCCTTCCGCCGGCACGCCGCGGTGCTCGCCCTGCCGGTCGCTCTCCTGTGCGGGCAACAGTTCTGGTGGTCGCTCGTCGTCGGCGTGGCGGCGGTCGGGATCGAGATCATCCGGTTCCTCCGCTCGCCGCTGTTCATGCGCATCCGCATCGAGCCGGCGGACCGCCATGACTGACACCCGGATGGTGCCGGTCGCCCTGATGGTGTGGGCGGTCGCCACGGTCGGCCTTGCCTGGGGCTGGCAGTTCAGTTGGCTGCTCGGCGCCCTGGCCGTTGGCACGGCCTTCGTGGTGGCCTTCCGGTCCCTGCGCTGGCGTCCGCAGGCAGTGCTCGTGATCGCCCTCGGCGCGCTGGCAACCTGTTGGATCGCAACGGTGATCCACGCGGCGGCGACGAATCCGCTACAGCTGGACGCGGAGCGAGGCACCGTCGTGACGCTCCGGGTCGAGGTGTCGGAACGGCCAAAACCCCTTCGTACGCAAGGATTCGGCAGCAGGCAGGGCGGCACGGACCGCGTGCTCGTCCCGGCCGGGGACATCATTGTGCTAGCTCAGGCCGCCGGCTGGGCCGAACTGCTGCCGGGGCAATGGCTCACCGTCACCGGACGCGCCGCCCCGCCCCGCGGTGGCGATCTCACCGTCGCGGTCGTGCAGGCCAGGGGATCGCCGGCCGAGGTCACGCCGGCGCCGCCCTGGCAGGAGGTCGCGGCCGCACTGCGAAACGGGTTGCGGCGAGCGTCGGCGGTGTTGCCGGACGAACAGGCGGGCCTGGTGCCCGGACTGGTCGTCGGTGACACGGCGAACCTGTCGCCGCGGGTGTCCGACGAGTTTCGGGTGGCCGGCATGACCCACCTGCTCGCGGTCAGCGGGGCCAACCTGGCGATCGTTGCTGGCGCGGCACTGTTCGCGATTCGACTGCTGGGCCTGGGACCACGGATCGCCGGCGCCGGCGCGGGTCTGGCCGTGATCGGTTTCGTCATTCTCGCCGGTCCCGAGCCGAGCGTATTGCGGGCGGCGATGATGGGTGGTCTGGCGCTGTTGGCCTTGGTGCTGGGCCGGGAGAGATCACTGCTGCCGGCGTTGGCGTGGTCAGTAGTGGTGCTGGTGCCGATCGACCCGTCACTCGGTCTCAACGCCGGTTTCGCGCTCTCCGTGCTCGCGACCGGGGCGCTTGTGCTGGTCGCGCCGCGATGGGCGGCGTGGCTGCGGGACCGGGGAGTGCCGCCCGGCGTCGCCGAGGCCGTGGCGGCGCCGCTGGCCGCGCACCTGGTGACCGCGCCCGTGATCGCCGGCTTGTCCGGTGAGGTGAGTGTGGTCGCGGTGATCGCCAACCTGGTGGCCGAGCCGGTGGTCGCGCCCGTAACAGTTATCGGCGTGCTGGCCACGGTGGTGATGCCGGTGAACCAGTGGCTGGGTGAGTTGCTGGCCCGGGCGACGAGCCCGGAGGCGTGGTGGCTCATCCACGTCGCCCGCTACACCTCATCGATGCCGTTGGCGTCGGTGCGATGGCCGAGCGGCCTGCTCGGGGCGGCGTTGTTGGCCGCCTTGCTGGTCGTCGGCTGGGCCGTGGTGCGGTCGCGGCGGCTGCGGGTGGTGGCGGCCGTGATCGCGGTCGGTGCCGTGCTGGTGTTGATGCCGGCCCGGCTCACCGGATCCGGCTGGCCGCCGACAGGATGGGCGATGGTGAGTTGCGATGTGGGCCAGGGCGACGCGCACGTGGTGGCGACGTCCGAGCCGGGACGGGTGGTGCTCATCGACACCGGGCCCGACCTCAGCTCGATCGTCGGTTGCCTGCACCGGCTCGGCGTGGTCAGCATTCCGCTGGTGGTGCTCAGCCACCTGCATGCGGATCACATCGGTGGCCTGTCGTCGGTGCTCAGTGACTATTCCGTCGGCGCCGTCGGGGTCGGGCCGCTGCACGAGCCGGCCTGGGCCTGGGACCAGGTCCGTCGGCTGGCTTCGGCTGCGGGCGTGAAGGTGGTGGACATCGTTGCCGGACAACGGATTGAGTTACCAGGAATGGCCATGACCGTGATCGCGCCGCAGGCCGTGCCGAGCCATCTCGGTCCCGACGCCGAGGGCACCCCGGTCAACGACGCCTCGCTCGTCCTGCGCGCCGACACCCCGGCCGGCCGGATCCTGCTGACCGGCGACATCGAGCTGGAAGGTCAGGCGAACCTGTTGGCCGGCAACGAGGATCTGTCCGCCGACGTGCTCAAGGTGCCCCACCACGGCAGCCGTTACTCGCTCCCTCGCTTCCTGGAACGAGTGCATCCGCGCGTCGCCCTGGTCAGCGTCGGCGCCGGCAATCCCTTCGGACACCCCAGTTCACTCATCCTGGACGCCCTGCGGCGGGAAGGAGCAACGGTCCTGCGCACCGATGACGATGGTGACGTGGCCGTCGTCGCCGGTCGAGACGGTCCGCTCATCGCTCGGCGCGGCTCGACACGGGTCGTCCGCTAGCGCCGGCCGGCCGGCGGTTTCTAGAGCCGCCCGCCGGAGGCGCTGTCGCCCGACAGCCGCTGGGCCAGGTACACGGGCACCGTGGAGGCCAGGATCAGGACGGCCGCGACGACGTTGACGATCGGGGCCTGGTTGGGCCGGAACAGGTTGTCGTAGATCCAGATCGGCACTGTCTCCATGCCCGCGCCGAGGGTGAACGTGGTGACGATAATCTCGTCGAAGGAGAGGGCGAAGGCCAGCAGTCCGCCGGCCAGCAGGGCCGAGCGCAGCATCGGGAACGTGACGAGCCGGAAGGTGGTGATGCCGTCGGCGCCGAGGTCCATCGACGCCTCCTCCAGGTTGTTGCCCATGCGCCGCAGGCGGGCCACGACGTTGTTGAACACCACGACGATGCAGAACGTCGCGTGCGCGACGATCGCCGTGAACAGGCCGAGGTTGATGCCGAGGGCGTTGTTCAGCGCGATGCCGGTGACGATGCCGGGCAGCGCGATCGGCAGCACTATGAGCAACGAGATCGGGTTGCGCCCGATGAACTTGTAGCGCTGCAAGGCAAAGGCCGCCATCGTGCCGAGTACCAGCGCGATCGCCGCCACCCCGGCCTCGACGCTCGTCCGCAGCGCCGCTGGGCGAACGTGTACGTCCGGGAGTTCGAGCACGTGTTGCAGCCCAAGCTGCGAAGGCTGGGATCGCGAGCAGCCCTCGTGAACGCCCAGGGGCCGGGTGATCGTCTCCAACAGCGCCCGCCTGGCGACCGGATCGCTGATGCGGGACGCGGATGCGCCGGCGTGGTCGAACGCCGGCGCGCAGACACGCGCCGGCGTTCGACGTTGTGGAGACGCTTCGATGGCGCTGGTAATACCCTGAAGCCCGTAGCCTCTTAGAGACCCAGGGCCGCGGTGACAGCGGCGGCGTTGGGCGGCACGACGGCCTTGGGACCGATGTGGTTGGCCACGGCGTCGAGCGTCTTGAGCCCGTCGCCGGTGATCAGCAGCACGGTGTCGGCGTCGGGGTCGAGCTGCCCGGTCTCGATGAGCTTCTTGGCCGTCGCAACGGTCACGCCGCCGGCGGTCTCGGCGAAGATGCCCTCGGTGCGGGCCAGCAGCCGGATGCCCTCGACGACCTCCTCGTCGGTGACGTCCTCGACGGCCCCGCCGGTGCGGCGCACGGTGTCCAGCACGTACGGCCCGTCGGCCGGCGCGCCGATGGCCAGCGAGCGGGCGATGGTGTCGGGGCGGACCGGCGTGACGACGTCGGTGCCGGCCTTGTAGGCGGCCGACACCGGGGAGCAGCCGGTGGCCTGGGCGCCGAACACCCGGTACGGGGTGGCGTCGACCAGCCCGAGCTCGCCGAGCTCGCGGAAACCCTTGTCCACCTTGGTCAGCTGCGAACCGGAGGCGACCGGCACCACGATCTGCCCGGGCAGCCGCCAGCCGAGCTGCTCGGCGACCTCGTAGGCCAGCGTCTTGGAGCCCTCGGCGTAGTACGGCCGGACGTTGACGTTCACGAACGCCCAGTCCTCGTGCTCGGCGGCCAGCTGGGTGGCCAACCGGTTCACGTCGTCGTAGTTGCCGTCGACGGCGATCAGGGCCCCGTCGTACACGGCGGTGGTGAGGATCTTGGCCTGCTCCAGCGAGGACGGGATCAGCACGACCGACTCCCAGCCGGCGCGGGCGGCCGCGGCGGCCACGGCGTTGGCCAGGTTGCCGGTGGAGGGGCAGGCCAGCACCTTGAAGCCGAGCTGGCGGGCGGCGGCCAGGGCGACGGCGACGACGCGGTCCTTGAACGAGTGCGTCGGGTTGCCGGTGTCGTCCTTGACCCACAGGTTGCGCACGCCCAGGGCGGCGCCGAGGCGGTCGGCCTTGACCAGCCGGGTCAGGCCGGGCTCGGTGTTGGGGTGCGACTGCACGTCGGTGGGCACCGGCAGCAGGTTGCGGTAGCGCCAGATGGACTTGGGGCCGGCCTCGATGTCCTCGCGGGTGACGCGGCCGAAGTCGTAGGCCACCTCGAGGGGGCCGAAACACTCGCTACAGGCGAATTCCGCGGCGAGCGGGATCTGGTGGCCGCACTCGCGGCAGCTCAGGGCGCGGGCCGGGCCGAGGTCGAAGGCGGACGCGGTGCGGGCGTCGACGGTCGAGGTCATGGGAGGCGTCTCCTCATCTTTCCCACGTGTGGGTCGGAATTGGCACCGTGATCGACGCGCACGAAACACGCGTCGCCGGTTGCCGGGGCTTCAACGGGCCGTTCCCTCTGCCCCTCTGGATGAGCGGTGTTCAGTTGTGACCTGCACGGTACGGCAACGCAACCTGGCATCGCCACTCCGCGGCCCAGTATGCGGGACGTGGAAGGATAACGGCGTGAGTGCCGCCCCGGAATCGCTGCTGCTCGTGCTCGGCGAGGAGGAACTGCTGGTCGAGCGGGCCGTGCGGGCCGCGTTGGAGCAGGCCCGCGAGGCCGACGCGTCGGCCGATCTGACCCGCGTGCGGGTGACTGACCTCACCCCGCCGGAGCTGGCCGAGCTGCTCAGCCCGTCGCTGTTCGCCGAGGGCCGGGTGGTGGTGCTGGAGGGCGCGCAGGAGGTCGGCAAGGAGATCGCCGAGGCGGTGCTGTCCTACGCCAAGGAGCCGGCCGACGGCATCGTGCTGATCGTGCTGCACACCGGCGGCGGCCGGGCCAAGGTGGCCAAGGACCTGCCGGGCGCCCTGAAGAAGGCCGGCGCGACGGTGGTGGAGTGCTCGAAGATCACCAAGCCGGCCGACCGGGACGCGTTCGTCAAGGACGAGGTGCGCCGGGCCGGCGGCCGGATCGACCCGGCCGGGCTGGCCGCGCTGATCGAGACCGTCGGCAACGACCTGCGTGAGCTGGCCGCGGCCGCGTCGCAGCTGGTCACCGACAACGACGGCAAGGTCGACGAGGCGGCGGTGCGCCGCTACCACCAGGGCAAGGCCGAGGTGACCGGCTTCGCCGTGGCCGACCTGGCCGTGGTGGGGGACCGGGCCGGCGCGATGGAGGCGCTGCGCTGGGCCATGCAACTGGGCGTGGCCCACGTGCTGGTGGCCGACGCACTGGCCGAGGGCGTGCGCACGGTGGCCAAGGTGGCCTCGGCGGGACGGGGCGACCCGTTCCGGATGGCCGGCGACCTGGGCATGCCGCCGTGGAAGGTGAAGCGCGCGCAGGGTCAGGCCCGCGGCTGGTCGCCGGCCGGGCTGGCCGAGGCGATGCAGATCGTGGCCGCGCTCAACGCCGACGTGAAGGGTGCGGCGGCCGACGCGGACTACGCGTTGGAGCGGGCCGTGCTCAAGGTGGTCGCGGCCCGCCAGCTGGGCTGATCGCTCGGGCAGCATCGAGGCGCGAAAGGGTTGCCGGAGCCGAGTTCTGCTCGAATTCGCTGCGCCGGTCCGTGATGGTCTCCTACCGTGGCACGCCGATTGTGCTGAGCCAATGCTTCGAAGACCCCCACTGATCCGTCCGGAGCAGTGGGGCTGCGGTCGTTCGGGGCCGATCCGTCGCCGACCCGGCCGCTGTCGACGGTGCCGAACATCTGGGTGTTCCAGCAGCTGGCCGCCGGCTCGGTCGACGCCGACGCGTCGATCCCGACCCTGGCCACCGGCGGGCCGGACAAGCACGTGCGGCTGCACGTAGTGTCCTATCCGCCGGAGCTGGGGCTGGACACCGTGGTGAAGGGAACGGTCACCGCCACATAGCAAGAACGCCCTGCCCGCGAGTGCGGGCAGGGCGTTCTCGAAGCGACGTGCTCAGCCGATCTTGTTCACGGCCACGGCGAGCGCGGACTTCTTGTTGGCCGCCTGGTTGGCGTGGATGACGCCCTTGCTGGCGGCCTTGTCCAGGCTGCGAGAGGCGGCACGGGCCAGCTCGAGGGCCTTGTCCTTGTCGCCGGCGGCGACGGCCTCGCGGACCTTGCGGATGGCGGTCTTGACACCGGACTTGACCGCCTTGTTGCGCAGGCGGGCGGTCTCGTTGGTCTTGATCCGCTTCTGCTGCGACTTGATGTTCGCCACGCGACTTACCTCTCAGTTCACTACGCTTTGTCGTGTCGCACTTCACACGGCACCCGGTCTCGGTCAGCCCCGGGTCTTCCTCCACGGCGGAACGCCGCACGACACGAGCAGCCAGTCTAACGCACCGTGAACGGCGCCTGCGCAGTGCCCACGACCACGGCGTACGCGCCCTTCTCGACCTCGCGCCTGCCGGCCGCGTCCACGTCGCCGGTGGTCACGCCCAGCTGGCTGACAGTGAACTTGACCTGCACGGTCTTGGTCTCGCCGGGCTTGAGATCGACGCGGGTGAAGCCGACCAGCCGCTTGTCCGGCACGAGCACCGGGCTGACCGGCTGGTGCACGTACACCGGCACGACCGTGCTGCCGGCGACCGTGCCGGTGTTGGTCACCGCCACCGACACCGTCTCCTTGCCGTCGGCCCGCACGGTGGCGGCGCTGACGGTCGGGGTGGCGGTGCTGAAGGTCGTGTACGACAGGCCGAAGCCGAACGGGAACAGCGGGTCGTAGCCGGAGCTCGGGCCGCCGTTGGTGCCGGGCAGTTGGTCGTAGGACATCGGGATGTCGCCGACGGTCCTCGGCCAGGACACGGCCAGCTTGCCGCTGGGGTTGGCCTTGCCGAACAGGATGTCGGCCAGCGCGTGGCCGCCTTCGGAGCCGGGCAGCCAGGTCTGCAGCAGCGTCGGCGCGGTGGCCACGGAGCCAAGGACCAGCGGCCGGCCGGTCATCAGCACGACCACCACCGGCTTGCCGGTCGCCTTGAGCGAGTCCACCAGGGACTGCTGGGCGGCGGTCAGCGCCGGGTTCTCCTTGTCGTTGGTGCCCTCGGCGCCGGCCTTCTCACCCAGCACCACCACCACGGCGTCGGCGTCGGCCGCCTGCGCGACGGCGGTCTGGTCGGTCGCCGCCACGACATTGGCGTTCGGCACGGCCTCCTTGATGCCCTGCAACGCGGTGACGACCGGCGGCACCGGACCGTTCGGGTCGAGGCCCTGCCAGTTCACGGTCCAGCCGCCGAACTGCTGCGCCGGATTGTCGGCGCTGTCGCCGGCGACCACGATCTTGTGCACGCCGGTGGACAGCGGCAGCGTCTTGTTGTCGTTGCGCAGCAACACGGTCGACTCGGTGGCGGCCTGACGGGCCAGGTCGATGCCGGCCCCGTTGACGATGCTGTCGGCCGCGTTCTCGTCCACGAACGGCTTGTCGAACAGACCCAGGTCGAACTTGAGCTTGAGGATCCGGCCCACGGCCTCGTCGATCCGGTGCTGGCTGATCAGTCCGTTGTGGACGTCGTCGATCAGCGCCTGGGTGTAGCCGGCCGCGTTGGACGGCTCCATCGCCATGTCAACGCCGGCGTTCACGCTCATCGCGATGGCCGTCGGGTAGTCCGGCGCGGCGTGGTACTTGGTGACCAGGCTGGCCATGTCGGACCAGTCGCTGACGGTCACGCCGTTGAAGCCCATCCGCTGGCGCAGTTCGGTGGTGAGCATGAACTTCGAGGCGTGCACCGGGATGCCGTTGACCGCGCCGGAGTTGGCCATGGCGGTCAGCACGCCGGCGTCGATCTGCGGCTGAAACGCAGGCAGGAACACGTCCTGGAGCTCACGCACCGGAATCTGGGCCGGCACCCGGTCGTGGCCGTTGATCGGGGCCGAGTAGCCGGCGAAGTGCTTGGCGGTGGCGGCCAGCTTGGCCGTCGCGCCCTTGCCGTTGTCCGACTGCAGGCCGGTGACCAGCGACCCGGCCAGCGCGCCGGCCAGCATCGGGTCCTCGCTCAACGTCTCGTAGTAGCGGCCCCAGCGGGTGTCGCGGGAGATGTCGGAGACCGGCGCGAAGTCCCAGAACACGCCGGTGGCCCGCATGGTCGCCGAGGTGGACTCGCCCATCTTCTCGGCCAGCGCGGTGTCCCAGGTGGCGCCGACGCCGATCTGCTGCGGGAACATCGTCGCGGTCACGAGGTTGTTGTCGCCGTGCACGCCGTCGGCCCCGTACAGCACGGGGATCTTGAGCCGGTTGTTGTCCAGCGCGTAGTGCTGGATGCCGTTGGTGGTCTGGGCCCAGCCCTTGGCGGTGTTGTCCACCGGGTAGTCGCCGCCGCCGGACAGGATCGAGCCGACGTGCGCGTCCACCAGCACCTGCTGCTCGCACGAGGCGACCAGCGGGCCGTTGGCGTTGTTGCAGTCGCCGCGCAGCTTGCCCACCCTGATCTGCGTCATCTGGCCGGCCTTCTCGGCCAGCGTCATCCGGCGCAGCAGGTCGCCGACCCGGTACTGGGTGGGCACCGCGGGGTTGAGGTAGATGGGTCTGCCATGGTCGTCGGAGCCGGCTGGTCCGCTGGGGGCCGCCTGGCCGCTGGACTGCGTCAGCGCTGTGGTCAGCGCGAGGACGGCGGTCATCGCGAGGGCGACGCGCAAACCGGGGCGGGTTCGGGACACTGTGCCTCCTGTTCTGGCTGGTAACGCAGTTGTCACCTTTGTCGGAGAAGCCCCGTGACCTGTAGCGCCGATCGGGGGATTTGGAAGCGCTCCCATCCCGCGATCTGGGCACGCACAGTGACGTGTTTCAGAGATTTTTCAGTGCTGTCAAGGACTTTCGTTGCGCGACGCTGGTCAGGACGGTCCGTGTGATCGTCACACGGGCGGCCGTGAGCGGTGCCGGAAGGGGACGGATTTCCGCAGCTGAGCGCCCGATTGAACACGGTTCCTGAACGTCCCAGCATCTGGTCACGCATGTGAACCCGGCGCGGTCGGCGCGTCCATGGTTGTGAACGATTACCGCCGTCCGGGGGGTCACGCGAACACTCGACCGGGCGCTAGCGTCCGGTGGTGCGCCGATATCTCACCGCTCTTCTCGTCGCCGTTGCCGCGCTCGGCGTCGTGACGGCCGCGCCCGCGAGCGCCGCCGATCGCGTCGTCACCGACTACCAGGATCCGCTGACCGCGCTGCCGCCGGTCAGCAGACCGCCGACCCCGCACTGCACGGTCACGGCCATGCAGCACGTGTTCGCCAACTCCTACGGACAGCCCTACGTCGGCACGCTCACGCCGCCGGCCGAGTGCGCCGGGCCGTGGACCAAGGTGGTGCTGAGCTGGACCGGCAAGAGCCAGGGTCGCCAGTACGACCGGCTGGCCGGGCTGTGGATCGGCGGCGCCGAGGTGCTGCGGACCTCCACCCCCGAGCCGGACCCGTCCGGCATCACGTGGAGCTTCGACCGCGACATCACCGAGTTCTCGCCGCTGCTGCACCAGTCGCAGCCGTTCGTGGTCGACCTGGGCAACGTCGTCAACGACACCTACACCGGGCCGTACGACATCACCGTCACGGTCACCTACTACCAGGCCGACCGGGCGCATCCCGCGCCGAGGCAGGCCGACACCGTGCTGCCGCTGGCCGCCGACGCGACCAAGCCGGGCTGGCAGGACCTGGCCGACGGCAAGAACTACACCGCGCAGGTGACCGTGCCGGCGAACACCGCGAAGCTGACCGCCGAGATCTACGCGCGGGGCGGCGGCTGCGAGGAGTTCTGGTGGTCGAACGTGCCGGACTCGCTGGTGCAGGCCAATCCGTCGGCCGGGCTGTGCGGCGGTGGGGCCTACCGCGAGGTCGAGGTGACGGTCGACGGCAAGCCGGCCGGCGTCGTGTCGCCGTACTCGGTGATCTACACCGGCGGCGTGGCGCCGATGCTGTGGCGGCCGATCACCGCCATCGACTCGATCGTCACGCTGCCGTACACGATCGACCTGAGCCCGTTCATCGGACTGCTGACCGACGGCCGGCCGCACACCGTGCGGCTGATCCCGCCGAAGGGCATCGTGGACCTGTGGACGCTCGGCGCGAACCTGTTCGCCACCACCGATCCGCACGTCAAGCGGGTCACCGGCGCCCTGTTGCAGGACAACGTGCCGGCGGCCGACGTGCGGACCACGACCAACGGCACCGGGCTGGACAACAAGATCGTCACGCACGTTCAGCGGTCCTGGCGCACCGCCGGCGTGCTGCACACGTCGGCCGGCATCGTGCCGGTGAACTCGACCGGGCAGTGGACCTTCGACAACACCACGACCCTGGCCGACTCGGCGGCCAAGCAGACCACCGACCAGCGAGTGCTGGGCAGCTACGGGACCAGCGGCTTCGACTTCTCGCTCAAGGCCGACGTCACGCAGAACGTCGTGGACGACAACAACTACCGGATCGACGCGACCGTCCACCAGGGACGTCGCCTGTGGACGATCGGCGGCGCACCGGCGCTGAGCGTCGACACCATCGACACCAGCGGCGGATTCGGCCGTACCAACGGAGTGCTGAGCTACGCCGACGGGCAGTCCAGCGAGCGGTGGAGCGGCCTGGCCGACACCGGCCGCTTCTACTCCCGTGACATCGACACCGCCCACGGCTACGTCACCCGCGACGTCCACTACGGCGGCTAGCCCCACCCCACCTTTTTGCCACATGTGGACCACATTCGACTCCAGGAGCCGAATGTGGTCCACATGTGGCGT
>DASWRQ010000091.1:0-20564 GCA_036403095.1 Kutzneria sp.
TCCCGGGTCAAGGAGTCCGAGGTCTGGGAGACGACCCAGCAGAAGCTCAAGGCCCACAACACGTCCCTGCGCACGGTGATGTTCACCGCGCCGGTGCTGCGCCGGTTCGCGTACCTGGTGGTGCTGATGACCGCCTTCAACTGGATGAGCCACGGCACGCAGGACGTGTACCCGACCTTCCTGAAGGCGACCGAGCACGGCGGCGCGGGCCTGTCGGCCACCACGGCCGGCTGGATCGCCATCGTCTACAACATCGGCGCGATGATCGGCGGCACGGTCTTCGGCACGCTGTCCGAACGCTTCGGCCGGCGCCACACGATCGTGTTCTGCGCGGTGATCGGGTTGCCGATCGTGCCGTTGTTCGCGTTCTCTCAAACGGCGGCCTTGCTGTGCCTGGGCTCGTTCCTGATGCAGATCGCAGTGCAGGGCGCGTGGGGCGTGATCCCCGCGCACCTCACCGAGATGTCCCCGGACGCCATCCGCGGCTTCTATCCCGGCGTGACCTACCAGCTCGGCAACTGCCTGGCCGCGTTCAACCTGCCGATCCAGGAGGCGCTGGCCTCCACCCACGGCTATCCGTTCGCGCTGACCGTGACGGTGATGCCGGTGCTGGCGTTCCTGGCCGTGCTGACCTTCTTCGGCAAGGAGGCCAAGGGAATCGAGTTCGGCCGCACCGTGGAGACGACCCCGACCACTTAGGGGCCGACCCGCTCAGGATGAACAGCGCGGATCGGCCGCCGGCAGCTTCAGGTCGACCAGGTAGCTCACGCCGACCTGGTCCACGCAGTCGCTGCCCTGCAGGAACGCGGTGTGCTGGGTTCCTTGGTACGTCAGGAGAAAACCCCCGAGGGCGCCGGCCAGGCTGACCCCGGCCTGGTACGGCGTGGCGGGGTCGTTGGTGGTGGAGACGACCAGCGTCGGCGGCAGGCCGCTGACCTTGGGCAGGTGCGGCTGGCTCGTGTTCGGCACGGGCCAGTAGGCGCAGGCGTCGCCGGCCGAGGTCGTGGGCAGCGGCTGCCCGTTGTCCAGGAACGGCGCGGCCTGGGTGGCCCGGCGCTCGGCGTCCAGCTGCGCGGCCGGGTCCTTGGACTGCGGGTTGTCCACGCACTGCACGGCGGTGAAGGCGTCCTGCTCGTTGGAGTACTTGCCGTCGGTGCCGCGGCCGTCGTACAGGTCGGCCATGGTCATCAGGGTCAGGCCGAGGCCGCGCTTCAGCTGCACCAACCCGCTGTTGAGGGTCTCCCACAGCTGCTCGGTGTACAGCGCCTGGATGGTCGCGATGGTGGCGTCGGCGTACGCGAGCTTGCGCCCGTCGCCGGTGTCGACCGGGTTCTTGATCAGCGGGATCACCAGGTCGTGATACGCCTGCACGGCCTTGCTGGCGTCCCGGCCAAGGGCGCAGTCCTGACGTTGCACGCACCAGGCGGCGAACTGCTCGAACGCCTTCTCGAAGCCGGCCGACTGGGCCACCGAGGCGTCGGCCGGGTTCTGATTGGGGTCAACCGCCCCGTCCAGCACCAGCGCCCGCACGTTGGCCGGGAACTGCTCGGCATAGGAGGTGCCGAGGAACGTCCCGTACGAGAAGCCGAGATAGCTGAGCAACTTGTCGCCCAGGGCCGAGCGCATCACGTCGAGGTCCTTGGCCACGTCCCGGGTGCCGATGTTGGCCAGCAGGTCGGGGCCGCTGCGCTGGGCGCATTTGGACGTGTAGTCCTTGAGCTGCTGGACCTCCTTGGCCACGCCGGCGGCCGACGAGTCCTCGATGTCGTCGGCGCGCTGCTTGTCCCGCTCGGCGTCGGTCAGGCAGTGCACGGCCGGCTCGCTGGAGCCGATACCGCGGGGGTCGAAGCCGACGAGGTCGAAGCGTTTGCCCAGGTCGTTGCCGGCCACCGCGGCGGACAGCGAGGCCGCGGCGTCGACGCCGGAGGCGCCGGGGCCGCCCGGGTTGACCAGCAGGGAGCCGATGCGCTGGCCGGTGGCCTTGCGGCGGAGCAGCCCCAACGTGATCGTCTTGCCGTCGGGCTTGGTGTAGTCCAGCGGCACGGTCAGCCGTGCGCACTTCAGGTCGGGACTGGACCGGAACAGCTTCTGGTCGGTGTCCGACGAGGCGTAGTCGTCGCACGCGCCCCAGCCGAGCCGCTGGCCGTAGAACTTCGCCAGTCCCGGCGGCACGACGCCGGCCGGACCGGCCTGCTCGAAGGTGACGCCGGCCGCCGCCTGGCCGCCGGACACGGACGTGCAGCCGGCGGCGGCCAACGCGGTCACGGCGAGTAGCGCTACGAACGGCAGGGTGTGAGAACGACGTGGGCGCACCGGTCGATCGTGCCATCCGGGGACTCCGAACGAGGGACACCCAGGACGCGCGTGATCCTTGCGCCACAGATACCGCCCGGTCAGCGGGGTGGTAAGGGACAATCGGCGCATGCCGCAACTGCGCATCGCCCTCGCTCAGGTCAACCCCCGGGTAGGCGACCTGGCCGGCAACGCCGACCTGGTCGTCGAGTGGACCCGCAAGGCCGCCGAGTCCGGCGCGCACGTGGTGGCGTTCCCGGAGATGGTGCTCACCGGCTACCCGGTCGAGGACCTGGCCCTGCGGCACTCCTTCGCGCAGGCCTCCCGCGCCGCCGTGGACGGGCTGGCCGAGCGGCTGGCCGACCTGGGCTGCGGCGAGCTGCTGGCCGTCGTCGGCTACCTGGACCGGGACGAGGCCGGCGTGCGCAACGCGGCGGCGATCATCCACCGCGGCCGCGTGGTGGCCCGCTACGCCAAGCACCACCTGCCCAACTACGGCGTGTTCGACGAGTACCGCTACTTCGTGCCGGGCAGCAAGCTGCCGATCGTGCGCCTGCACGGCGCCGACATCGGGTTCGTGATCTGCGAGGACATCTGGCAGGACGGCGGCCCGATCGCCGCGCTCGGGCAGGCCGCCGTCGACCTCGTGGTGTGCGTCAACGGCTCGCCGTACGAGCGGAACAAGGACGACGTCCGGGCCGAGCTGGTGGCCGCCCGGGCCGCCGAGGCCGGCGCGCCGATCGCCTACGTGAACATGGTCGGCGGCCAGGACGAGCTGGTCTTCGACGGCGACTCGCTGGTCATCGACGCCCAGGGCCAGCTGCTGGCCCGGGCTCCGCAGTTCGTGGAGAACCTGCTGGTGCTCGACCTGGATCTGCCGGCCGGCCAGGGCACCTCGGTGGAGCCGATCGACGGCTTCGAGGTGACCCGGGTGACGCTGGAGTCGGCCGAGCTGCCGGGCTACGAGCCGCTGCCCGCCCCGGCGCCGGCCGCGCCGCTGTCGGACTGCGCCGAGGTGTGGGGCGCGCTGGTCACCGGCCTGCGCGACTACGTGCACAAGAACGGCTTCCGCTCGGTGATCCTGGGCCTGTCCGGCGGCATCGACTCGGCGGTCGTCGCGTCCGTCGCCGTCGACGCGCTCGGGGCCGACGGGGTCTACGGCGTGTCGATGCCGTCCTCGTACTCCTCGGAGCACTCCCGCTCGGACGCGGCGCTGACCGCCGAGCTGACCGGGCTGCACTACGAGACGCAGCCGATCGGCGACATGGTCAAGGTGTACGTGGACCAGCTGGGGCTGACCGGCCTGGCCGAGGAGAACATCCAGGCCCGCTGCCGGGGCATGCTGCTGATGGCCCGGTCCAACGCCGACGGGCACCTGGTGCTGGCCACCGGCAACAAGACCGAGTTGGCCGTCGGCTACTCCACCATCTACGGCGACGCGGTCGGCGGCTTCGCACCGATCAAGGACGTGCCCAAGACACTGGTCTGGGAGCTGGCCCGTTGGCGCAACGCCGAAGCCGCGCGGCGCGGCGAGGCCGGGCCGATCCCGGAGAACTCGATCACCAAGCCGCCGTCGGCCGAGCTGCGGCCGGGGCAGGTCGACGCCGACTCGCTGCCCGACTACGAGCTGCTGGACCGGGTGCTCGACCAGTACGTCGAGGGCGACCGCGGCTACGCCGACCTGCTGGCCGGCGGCTTCGACCCGGCGCTGGTCGAACGGGTGCTGCTGATGGTCGACCGGGCCGAGTACAAGCGCCGGCAGTACCCGCCGGGCACCAAGATCAGCCTGAAGGCGTTCGGCCGGGACCGACGGCTGCCCATCACCAACGCGTGGCGGGAGCACACCGCGGTTCCCGTGTGAAGCTGCTCGCACCCTGCGGCACAGGCGGCCGCGCGGTGTCACCCTTGGCCCGTAACCATCCACCAGACCCAGGGACCCGCTGCTAGTGGGCCTTGAGGGAAGGACGGTCGGGACAATGACGTCTGCCGAGATCACGGCGCCGTACGGCAACGGGCCCAACGGAAATGGCACCGGCGACAAGCCGGCACGCAAGGTCCGGATCCACCACCTGCGGGAGCTGAAGGAGCGCGGCGAGCCGTGGCCCATGCTCACCGCGTACGACATGTACACCGCGGGGCTGTTCGACGAGGCCGGCATCCCGGTGCTGCTGGTCGGTGACTCCGCGGCCAACAACGTCTACGGCTACGACACCACGGTGCCGGTGACGGTGGACGAGCTGCTGTTCCTGACTCGGGGCGTCACTCGGGCGGTGAAGCACGCACTCGTGGTCGCCGACCTGCCGTTCGGCTCGTACCAGGTGTCCGTGGAGCAGGCCGTGACGACGGCGATCCGGTTCATGAAGGAAGGCCGTGCGCACGCCGTCAAGCTGGAGGGCGGCCGGCGGTTCGCGCCGCACGTCGAGGCGATCGTGGCCGCCGGGATTCCGGTGATGGGCCACATCGGCTTCACGCCGCAGAGCGAGCACCAGCTGGGCGGCTACCGCGTCCAGGGGCGTGACGAGAAGGGCGACGACGTGCTGGCCGACGCCGTCGCGCTGGAGCAGGCCGGGGCGTTCGCGGTCGTGCTGGAGATGGTGACGGCCGAGGTGGCCAAGCGGGTGACCCACGAGCTGCGGATCCCGACCGTGGGGATCGGCGCGGGCCCCGACTGCGACGCCCAGGTGCTGGTGTGGACCGACATGGCCGGCATGCGCCGCGGCAAGATGCCGCGCTTCGTCAAGCAGTACGCCGACATGGCGTCGGTGCTGGGCAACGCGGCCAGTGAATTCGCCGCCGAGGTCCGCGGCCGGGCGTTCCCCGGTCCGGAGCACTCTTTCCACTGAGGCTCGGGCGGGCCTTAACGTCGTTAAGGCCCGCCTTTGTCCCGTTAGATGTCGGTGACGCGCAGGCCGGCGTGGGCCTTGTAGCGGCGGTTGACCGCGATCAGGTTGGCGGTCAGCGCCTCGACCTGGCCGGCGTTGCGCAGTCGACCGGCGTACACGCCGCGCATGCCGGGCACGGTGTCGGCCAGCGCGCGGACCAGGTCGGTGGCCTCACGGTCGTCGCCGAGCACCAGCACGTCGGTGTCGACCGACTCGACCGCCGGGTCGACCAGGTGCACGGCCGAGACGTGGTGGAAGGCGGCAGTGACGCGGGAGTCCGGCAGCAGGGCCTCGGCCTGCTGGGCGGCGCTGCCCTCCTCGACGTGCAGCGCGTGCGGGCCCTGCTTGTCGAAGCCGAGCGGGTTGACGCAGTCGATCACGATCTTGCCGGCCAGCGCCTCGCGCAGCGACGCCAGCAGCTCGCCGTGGCCGTCCCACGGGACGGCGACCAGCACCACGTCGGCCTTGGCGGCGGTCTCCAGGTTGTCGGCGCCGGCGACGTTGTCGACCCCCGCCAGCTCCCGCAGCTCCGCGGCCGTGGTCTCGGCCCGGTCGGCGCTGCGCGAGCCGATGACGACCTTCAGGCCGGCCTTGGCCCACCGGAACGCCAGCCCCTTGCCCTGGGGACCGGTGCCGCCGAGCACGCCCACCGTCAGGTCACCGATTTCAGTCACGATCTACCTCTTTCGAAGAACCGCTCGAAGGACACCTTGCGTCGGGTGGTGTCCGCCTCGACGAGCCGGACCGTGATCCGCTCGCCCTCGGGTAGCTCGGCCCCGCTGCACCGGGCCATCACCGGCGGCTCGGTGACGAAGACCTCGCCGCTGTTGGCCTCGGAGCGCAGCACCACGGCGTCGAAGACGTCGCCGACGCTGCCGGCGAGCACCCATGCCTCCACCTGGTCGAGGCAAGCACGTTCCACCTTGGCCGCCAATGCGTCTGAGACGGACATCAAGTGCGGCAGTTCCGGCAGCGCGGCGCGGACCCAGGCCGGGACCTCCGCGCCGGCGGTCGTGGCCAGGCAGCATTCGGTGGCGAAGCGGTCGACCAGCCGCCGCAGCGGGGCCGTGACGTGGGCATACGGCGCGCCGACCCCGGCGTGCGAGGTCACGCCGGGTTCGGCCCCGTCGAAGGCGGTGTAGCCGGCCCCTCGCAACAGGCGCGTGGCGGCGACGTACATGGCGAGCGACTCGGGCCGGTTCGGGTCGAGGCCGGCGAGGAGCCGGGCCGGGCTCTCGCCGTCCGGCCAGTCCACGCGCGAGGCGGTGGCCGCGCGGTGCAGCCCGGACACGGCGTCGGCGTCGGCCGACGGCAGGGTGCGCAGCACGCCGATCCGGGCGTCGATCATGATCTTGGCCGCGCACATGCCGGTGAGCAGTGAGATCTCGGCGTTCCAGGCCTCGATGTCCGATCGCAGCCGGACCCGCAGCACCCAGTCGCCGTCCTCGGCCGGGCTGATCTGCTGCTCCGGCAGCTGCAACTCGACGGCGCCGCGCTCGGCGGCCATGGCGCGGCGCAGCCGGCCGACCTCGGGCAGCAGTTCGACCGAGGGGTGCGGTGTGCCGGCGATCAGGCTGGCCTGCACGGACTCGTAGTCGAGGCGGGCGACGGACCGCACCAGCGCGCGCCGCACCACCACGCCCTCGGGATTGCCGTCCGCGTCGAGGTCGATCGTCCACAGCACCGAGGGACGGACCTGCTCGGGCAGCAGGCTCGCGGCTCCCTCCGACAGCACGGGCGGATGCAGCGGCACGGTGCCGTCGGGCAGGTACAGCGTCTGCCCGCGCCGCTTGACCTCCAGGTCGAGGGCGCCGCCGGGCGGCACGAAGCCGCCCAGGTCGGCGATGGCGTAGTGGACCCGGTAGCCGCGCTGCCGGCGTTCGATCAGGACGGCCTGGTCGAGGTCCTTCGAGCCCGGCGGATCGATCGTGACCAGCGGCAACGCCGTGGCATCCAGGCGGGGTCCGCCGCGGACGTCGTCCAGCGCCTGCTCCGCCTCGACCAGTGCGGCCAACGGGAAATCCTCACGCAGCCCGAACTCGCTCCGGATCGGAGCGAAGTCCCGCCCGGCGCCACTGGTTGTGAACGTCCTGGACACCACACCCAAAACCTTAGACAACCGGATCCGCGAATGTCGTTCACGCGGCGGCCCGGCGTCGCGTGGATCACCAGGACTGCTGCTCCGGCGTGGACGGGTAGCGGTACGGGTCCGGTCCGAAGCCGTGCGGCGGCGTCGGCGGCGGGCCGGGCTGGGTGTTCGGCCCCGGCTGATTCGCGAAGCCGCCGGGCGGCGTCTGCGGCGGGGCCATGCCACCCGGCTCGACGCGGCCGTGCCGGTTGTGCGGGATCGGGTCCAGCACCGACACCAGGGCCGTCGTCTGCTCCGGGTTCTCCACCAGGGTGCCGCTGCGGGTGCGGTAGACGATCTCGCCGTCGGAGTCGATCTCCATCAGGTAGCCGGCCTCGGCCAGCTGCTCCTCGTCCAGGTCGACCAGCCGCTCGTAGCGGGACGGCACCACCCGGTACACCGGCCACTGCAGGTGCGCGTAGGCCTGGTGGAACTGGGCGATCATGGTCGCGAACTGCTGCTGCCACGGCAGCGGCATCGACTCGACCAGCGACCGGGGCAGCACCGCGTACCCGGCGTCGACGCCCTGGGTCGTCGAGTTCAGGTAGTCGCTCAGCGGCGTGCTCGACGCCGGCCGACCGGCCGGCCGCGGAATGGGCTCGGGCGTGAATTTCATGACGCCTCCTGCTACACGCCGGGCCGGACGGCCTGGGGGACGACCTCTGCCTCGGTGAAGCTGAACGGCCGGATGTGGATCGGGATGCCGAAGTCCTGCGCCTCGATGATCTTGTGGTCGCCGAGGTACATGGCCACGTGGTGGATCGTGGCCAGGTTGCTCTTGTCGGTGGCCAGGAAGACCAGGTCACCGGGCTGCGCCTGGTCCACCGGCAGCATCGCGCCGGCGTGGTACTGGTCGGCCGCGACCCGGGGCAGCTGGATGCCGGCGGCCAGGTAGGCCTGCTGCATCAGGCCCGAGCAGTCGTAGCCGACCGGGCCGTTGCCGCCCCAGATGTAGGGCTTGCCCAGCTGCTGCTGGGCGTAGGCGATGGCCTTGGCCGCCGCCTGGTTGGCCGGCAGGATCAGGCCGGCCAGGCCCGCCTGCTGCCCGCAGCCCGTCGGGTCGGCGATGTCGCCGACCGTCTTGATCAGGTCCGCGGCCATCGCCTCCCACTTGTCGTAGGCGCCGGGGAAGGCCGAGCGCTCGACCGCCTGGGCGGCGTCGCCGGGACGCAGCTGCTGCCAGTTCGGGATCTTGGTCAGCACGTCGTAGAACTTGTTGATCGAGTAGTTCGGGTCCAGCAGCTGGGCCTCGGTGCCCCAGCCCATGGTGAACCGCATCTGGAAGATGCCGCGGGAGTCCGGGCCGGCCACGTCGCCGTGGGTGACGTTGGTCAGGCTGGACTCCTGCATGCCGGCCTGGATGGCGGTCTGCCAGGCCAGCGGCGGCAGCTGGCGGCTCTTGCCGATCGAGATGATCTGGGCGGCGATGCCGCGCTGGTCGGCGCTCAGCCGGCTGGCCAGCCCCTCGCCGGCCGCCGCGTCGCCGACGGCGTCGGCCCAGGGGCCGATCGCGGCGTTGCAGTTGGCCATCCGGAACAGGTTCAGCGCCTGCTGCTGGGTGTTGACCACCGACGTCACCGTGACGGTGACCAGGAACAGGCCGGCCACCAGGCCGACCGCGACCCCGACGATGATCCAGACCTTCATGTCAGCCGGCCTTGTCGTACTTGGAGACCCGCCACCCCTGGCTCGGGGTGGTGATCACCGTGACCTGGATGGTGCCGCCGTCCGTCGGCACGTCGGCGACCACCGAGCTGGTCGTCGAGTCCACCGACACCGCCGCGCCGGTCACCTTGGTCGCCGGCACGTTGGCCGGATCCACCGTGCCCATCTGCGGCAGGAACTCGTCGGTCGTGTACGGCTTGAGCTGGTCCAGCCACTGCTGGCTGGTGATGCCGGCCGGGTGCTTCACCCAGGCCGCCACCCACTTCTGGGCCACGTCGAGGGCCTGCGGGGCCGGCGGGGCCGGCGTCGGGCTCAGCAGCGGCGAGGTCAGCCGGGTCTGCGGCGTCGTCGTGGTCGGGCCCGTCGACTGGCCCGAGGTGCCGCCCGCGCTGCTGGTGTCCGTGGTCGTGTCGCTCGTCTGCCCCGCCGCCAGGCCCGTCGGCGGCGCCTTCGGCAGCAGCAGTGCCACGACGATGCCCAGCGCCACGACGATGATCACGAACGTGATCAGGTGCCGCGGCGAGCGCAGCGGCCAGCCCCACAGCTTGCGATACACCGCGGACCGGCCCCGGTTGGTGCGGATCGGCATCGGTTACCCCCTCTCGGCCCAGCCGGTCGACGGCCCGTCCGGCTCCGCGACCTCCAGCCCGCGCGACGGGCGGTAGATCATGTGCACCGGTCGCCCGGCGATCACCTCCACCTCGGCCCGCCGCGGCTCGACCTGCGGCCGCTGCCCGCTCACCACCTGCGACGGCACGATCACCGCGTCCTCACCGCGCCGCTCCCAGCTGCGGTCCACCACCGGCGGCGTGTCGACGGTCCGCGACGCCATGGGGCCGACCATGCCGCCGCCCCCGGCCGGCAGCGCCACCGCCCCACCACCCCCGGCTTGCAGCGCCCGCGTGTTGCCGGCCGTGAGCTCCGTCCCGTTCACGTCCAACCGCTGCGCGGTGGCCTGGATGGAGTTCGCCTCGGGGCGGTACCGGCGGCCGCCCCGCTGCGCGGCGGCGATCTCCGGCGGCAGATGCTCGCCGTCCCGCACGTGCTCCCAGAAGGCTTCCTGCGCCGAGGTGTCCCCGGCCCTGCGCCCACGCATGCGAGCCCAGAGCCCACCGCTGGAACCGGCCAGCTGCGAGCCCATGGCCCCCACGGACAGCTGCACCATCTGCATCATCCGGCGGCCCGGCTTGCCAAGCATGAAGAACGCCACCGTGACCAGACCGGCCAGCAGCATCTGGGTGAGCAGCGGCAGGCCGTGCGCCGGGTCGAAGATCCAGGTCAGCACCAGCGTGTCCAGGCCGGCCAGCGCCGAGATGATCACGACGTTGAGCAGCGCGGCGCCGGCGGCGCGGCCGATCTTGCGCAGCAGGTCCGGGAACACGATCGACGCCAGGCCGATCAACGGCCCGGTCAGCACGACGATTCTCAGCAGCACCTGCGCGAGCAGGATGGCCGCCTTGGCCAACAGCTGGAACAACGAGAACACCAGCGCCTGGAACAGCGCCAGGAATCCGTCACCGGTGCGACTGCCGTCGGTGCCGTCGAAATAGCCCGTGGCGCTGCCGAGCTTTCCTCGGATATCGACGTACGACTGCTTCTTGGCGGTCGCGTTGTTCGGGTCGGCGTCCTTGCCCTGGTTCTTCTCGTCGATGCTGAAGGCCTGCGCGCCGATCAGGTCCTTGCCGAACTGGGTGGCCTGCGGCGCGTCCGGCGAGCCGAACTCGCCGCGTTCCCAGTTCCGGAACACGACGTTGGTGTGCAGCATCGTCGGCAGCGCGTCGTTGTCGCCGAGCCCGACCTCCTGCAGGAAGCCGGCCTGTAGTTCGGAGGTGCCGAAGATGAGGACCTTGTCCAGCACCTGGGTGTAGATCAGGGGGGTCAGATACGCGGCCGACGCCAGCCACAGCCCGGCCAGGGCCCATGTGGTCCGCCTGCCGATGGCCGCGAGATCGCCCTTCCAGATCTGTCGGAAGAGCAGTAATGCGAGTCCGAGCGCGGCCAATGCCAACAATGGCGCGAAAACGCCGTTGTACAACGCCTTCGTGCCGGTCTCGACGAGATTGTCCAGCGGCTTGACCAGATAGTTGCCGAGAATGGCGTAGTGCAGGCCGTTGGTCGCGCCGACGATCACCTTGGTGACGTTGAAGAGCTCGTTGCCCATCCAGGTGTCGATGACCGCGCTCGGGCTGGTCATCGAGCTGATCGAGCCGCAGTTCGGGTCGTAGAAGTGCCAGGTCAGGCCGGCGTACCCGTACTGGTAGTAGATCGAGTCCTTCTCGCCCTGGTCGGTCGGCGGGTCCAGCGCGCCGACCATGCCCGCGCCCGGTCGTTCCGGGTTGGGGGCGCAGTCGGTGGGCGCGGCCATGGCCGGCGAGCCGATGAGCGCCTGGATGGCCAGCAGGGAACCGACCACGATCAGCGCGCGGCCGCGTCTGCTGGTGCGACGGAGCAACCGCCACGCCGTGACTGCCAGCGTGGCGGCGAGGAGAACGACCAGCAGGGCGGTCATTCCTGCTGGCTCCGCTGGTGCGGGGGCACCTGCACGAGGGCGTCGTGGTCCGGCGCCTCGGCCTCGTCGATGAGGCCGACCTCGAGCTCGGCGGCCAGGTCGTCGTCGTAGGAGTCGTAACCGGGCTCGATGCCCTCGGGCGGCATCCCGGACTCCAGGCCCTCGGGCGAGGGCACGGCGGGCAGCTCGGCGAGGGCGCGGGTGGAGTCGCGCTTGGCGTCGGGGGTGGTGTCCATGGCCTTGCGCAACGCGTCCAGGTGGGGCCCGGAGAAGTCGATCCGGATCCGCTCGACGCCGCCGGCGCCGTCGCCGAAGACGAACTGCCGGGGGGCGGTGTCGCGTTCGGTGCCGTTGCGGTGCGAGCCGGGACGGCGGCCGAGGCTGGCGATGACCTGCTCGTAGCCGGCGCCGACCGGCACCTTGAGCAGGCGCAGGGCGTCGGCCTGGGCCTCGTCGTCGTCGAGCCGGCCGACGAAGACCGAGTCGAGCAGGGCGACGAAGCCCTGGATCTTGAGGAAGTCGGCCGGGATCTGGCTGGACAGCATGACCCGGACGTTCCACTTCCGGGAGTCACGGGCGAACCGGTTCATCAGCACCCGGCCGGTCGGCACCTCGGACAGGAAGAACGCCTCGTCGATCCAGACGCCCTTGCGCATGTCCTTGGGCCGCTCGTAGACGGACCGCTGGGTGAGCCACGCGGCCAGGTTGAGCATCTCGACGCCCAGCGCCTCGCCGTCGGTCCAGTGCTCGCGGCCGACGCCGTCCTTGGGCAGGGTCAGCCCGGCCATGGTGAGCACGGTGAGCCGGTCGTCGCGGGTCTCCGAGTACGGGTCGGCGCCGGACTCGGGGATGAGCAGCGACATGCGCTCGCGCATCTCGTCGAGGAAGTCGGCGACGACAACGGCGTGCTCGTGGTGCTCGCTGGCGTCCCGCCGCAGGGCCTCGAACACCAGGCCCGGATGCGCGTCGGGGCGGCCGCCGACCATGCGGACGGCCCGCAGCAGCACTATCCGGGTCTGCGCCAGCCGGGCGACCTCGTACGGCAACAGGCCGGACAGTACGTCCAGCACGAGCCGCCGCCGGGTGGCCGCGGCCAGCGCCTTCTCCCGCCGCCAGGACCGCTCCGGGTCCTCCTCGTCGAGGAAGTGCTCGATCAGCGGCTCGGCGACCACCCGATACGGGTTGAGGATGCCGGGCTGCGCGTTGAGCAGGTTGATCGGACGCGCGTACGGCTTGAGCTCGGGCAGCTCGCACAGCGCGGCCAGCGGCCCGGACGGGTCGAGCAGCGTCCAGTAGGCGCCGGCCCGCAGCGTCTTGTAGACGATGCCGCCGCCGAGGAACGACTTGCCGCCACCGAGGCCGGCGACCATGGCGGTCAGGCCGGACCCGTCGCGGACCTCCTGCGCCATCCACGGGTCCCAGGCCACGGGGCGCCGGGTCGCGGTGCAGGTCTCGCCGAGCAGGATGCCGCGCCGGTCGCCGACCTCGGCGGTCGCGGTCGGCACGGCCGAGGCCGCCCACACCACGGAGCCGCGGCGCAGATAGGCGGCGGACGCCAGCGGCTCGCCGGGGATGAACTCCCGGGCCATCGCGTACTGGGCCTCGGGGTGCTCGATGGCGACCTTCGGCTTGTACAGCTCCAGCAGGCTCTGGGCCAGCCGCAGCGCGTCGCGCTGGCTGGAGCCCGACACGGCCAGCCGCCACCACGAGCGCACCCGGGTGCCGAGCGCGGTGAAGCCGGAGGTCATCTCGTCGTCGATCTCCAGCACCCGGCCGGCCTGGCGGACCAGCGACTGCGGCGGCTCCAGGTCGTGCTCGTCGGTGTAGTGCCGGACCTGGGAGCGAACCTTGTTCATCTGGCGCTGCAGCTCGCCGCCGACCTCCTCGGGCCGGCGGACGTAGATGCGGGCCGACCACTCCACCGACGCCGGCAGCCGGTCGGCGCGCTGCACCCACGGGTCGTCGATCTCGGGGATCTGCAGGCCGTGCATGGGGCCGACGGTGAGCACGCAGACGTGCCGCCCGACGCCGGCGTTGGAGCCGGTGCGGCCGCGCACGGTGACGGTCGGCGAGTACGGCTCCTGGTAGAAGTCGGCCGCGTCGGTGAAGCTGGCCAGGTCCTCCGGCTCCCAGGTGTCGGACGGCACGGCCGGCATGTTGCGCGGCGCGGGCAGCCCGAGCGAGCAGGACCGGTGCATCAGCCAGGACATCTCGTCGGCGCTGACCGGGCGGCCCTCCAGACCGGCCGAGCCGATCACCTGGTCGAGGTACTCGACCTCGCTGTCCAGGGCGACCAGCTCGGCGTCGACGGCGGCCGGGAACACGCGGCGCAGCAGCGGCGCGGCCCGTTCAACGGCCCGGTCGACGACGTTGCGGGTCTGCACCTGGACGCCCAGGTAGACCTCCTTCTCCGCCATCGACCGGCCCATCAGCTGCTGCTGCTCGCCGATCATGTAGTCGTCGAAGGACAGCCCGCCGGGCGCGTCGGGCAGCCGGTTGAGCGCGTTGTGCACGTGCGCCTCGGCCCACATCCGGATCGGATACGGCCGGGTCGTCACGCGCAGGTGCATCCAGCGGCCCTGGAGCTCGGCGTACTGGCCGGCGATGGCCGCGATCAGGTCCTGCCGCTGCGAGTCGGACCGGAACGACCAGCGCTGCGGCGAGAGCCGGTACCAGGCGTAGACGTCCTGGCCGGTGCGCACGAGGTGGCCGTCGATGCTGCGAAGCGCGATGCTCGGGGTGTAGCTCGGGATGGCCTGCTCGCCGGGGAGCCGCCGTCCTCGGGTGCTGTACGCCCGCCTGTCGACCGGTAGCTCGGCGGCGGCATGCTGCGCCACGTGCTGCACCGAGCGGTTGTCACGGTCTCGCCGGCGTCCGAACACCGCGAACCTCCCTGGTACGACTTGCTACCTGCCGGCGTGGTTGCTGTGCGTGCCGGCCGGGTGAGTTCTCCGCCGGCGGCAGCTGCCGCCGACCTGGCTTGGCCTGCGGCCGTTGGTCGCTGACCTTGATCCGGGTGGCGGTGACCGCACCGCCATTGCCGGTCGAGACCTGTCTGGGCGCGGTCAGCTCGCGCACCCACATCGTGATGACCGCGCCGAGCGGGCGCTCGTGGCTGATCCGTGAGCCGACCAGCCGGGTGATGACGACGGTGATCACCAGCGCCCACGCGACGCTGAAGAAGCCGAAGCCGATCCCGATCCGCCGCTCGACGGTGAGGGTGAGGAAGAAGACGGCGAGGCCGATGCCCCAGGAGACGTACCGGGCGCGCCATGGGAAGGTCGCCTTGGGCGGACCGAGCCAGACGGCGTCGACCCGGTAGACCTCGTCGTCAGTGCGGATCCGCACGCCCGCTCACCCGGTGAACAGGCCGGCGAGCCACTTGCCGATGTCGACGCCCGCTCCCGTGATCGCGATACCGATGATGGCCAGCGCCACGATGACGCCGCCGAGGCGGCGCATGACACCCGCGTTGTCGCCCTTGCCGCCGCCGAGCCAGAGCAGCAGCAGCGCCACCGCGAGCAGCAGCAGCGGGACGAGGTTGCCGGTGATCCAGGCTTGCACGTTGTTGGTCTTGAGGGGCGTGTCGGCCACAAGGGTGATGAGGCTGCTGGTGGCGGTCATGTCCTACTCCGGAGTGCGTGGAGTGTTACTGCCGGGGGGCGCCCCCGGTCGGCGCTGGCGAGTACAGCACGAGTGGTGTCGCCCGGCGTAGTGGTCCCCGTCGTGGTGGTCACAGTGTAGGGGTCGTCAGCGCACTGGGTTGATCCAAAACGTTCCCCTCGGCCGCGTATTACGTCTAATCTGGCTCCACCCATCATCGGTGGCGAGGGCCGGATGGAGAACACGTGACACGGAATTCTCCCGCTTGCCGGAACAGTTCACCCGCTTGCGACAAAGCTCATCACACAGTGTGCGTCGACAACGGTAACACCGTGACGGACCTGACCTGTTCGACTGACGGACCTGGCGACCGGGCCCGTGTGCTGCTGGACTTCGGTGACGGACGGCTCACCCCTCCTCAAGCAGGGATGTTCGCATGGCCCAGCAACCCGAGCTAGACCATGGCGAGGACGCCCCGCTGCACGCCGCACAGGCTACCGGCCGGGGCCGTGCGGCGGGTCGCCGGGTCCAGCGCACCGTGAACTTCGACCAGGAGGTCCTCGACCGGGCCCGGGCCGCCGCCGCGCACCTGGCCGCGCACGCCCCGGAGGCCGGCGTGCGCAGTCTGGCCGACATCATCAACCCGGCCGTGGCCGAGCGGGTGGCCGAGCTCGAGGAGCGCTTCAACTCAGGCCAACCCTTCGACCCGGTCTTCCGACTGCCAGCCGGCCGCCCCCGCGAGTGGCCGGAGCCGTAGCCCTAAGCGCACCCACCTCTGCCCCGAAATCCACACCGATAAGTAGCCCTACTGACAAGTAGGTTGCGTGGTTCGGGGGGATTAGGGGTGGGGCTGAGCGCGGGCTGCCGTCAACACCCGAGACGGCTCGGCCCCGCCGGTGCTTGATCCGGCAAGGGCGAGGCACCGGCCCCAGAGGGGCCGAGCCCCGCCCTGCCGGAGGCGGGGCAGACGAGTCAGCTTGTAAGCCGGATCCTGTACCCGGCTAGCCGGGTGTACCAGCTAGCCAGGCAGCGGCCATCCATCTCGGCCTGCCGTTGCCGGCAGGCTCCAGCGGCCTACCCGCAGGCATCGGGCGGGCAGCCCTCGAACGCCTGCGCAGGCGCCGCGTGCGGCGCCCTCTTGGCCTTGCTCCGGGTGGGGTTTACCGAGCCACCCCGGTCACCCGGGGTGCTGGTGGTCTCTTACACCACCGTTTCACCCTTACCCGGCCGCGAGCGGCCGGGCGGTCTGTTTTCTGTGGCACTGTCCCGCGGGTCGCCCCGGGTTGCCGTTAGCAACCACCCTGCCCTGTGGAGTCCGGACTTTCCTCGGCGGCGGACCGGGGCCCGCCGACGCGGCCGCCCTGCCGACTCGTCCGCGCCGACCAGCCTAGTACGACGCCGTCCCACGGCTTGGAATGGGCTCGAACACGCGTTGACCGCCTATGGTGCCCATGCTCTACTCGCTGCATGGTCGCGGTTTTCCGACTCACTCGCCGACGTCACGTGGATTTTGTCCGCGTCGCGGCCGGTGCCTGTCGCCGCTGGTGATCCGCCGCATTTCCCCGTGACCCCGAGCGGGTTTCTTCTGTGTACGACACAAATTTCTGGAGAAGCCTTGTCCGAACACGTCGGATACGAGCCCGTCAAATTCGCCTACTGGGTGCCCAACGTCAGCGGCGGCCTGGTCGTGAGCAAGATCGAGCAACGCACGGACTGGGGCTACGACTACAACCGCGAGCTGGCGGTGCTGGCCGAGAACAACGGTTTCGAGTACGCGTTGAGCCAGGTCCGCTACATCGCCGGCTACGGGGCGGCCTACCAGCACGAGTCGACGAGTTTCAGCCTGGCGCTGCTGCTGGCGACCGAGCGGCTCAAGGTCATCGCGGCGGTGCACCCGGGCCTGTGGCAGCCGGGAGTGCTGGCGAAACTGCTGGCCACGGCCGATCACCTGACCGGCGGCCGGGCGGCGGTGAACGTGGTCAGCGGCTGGTACAAGGACGAGTTCACCAAGCTGGGCGAGCCGTGGCTGGAGCACGACGAGCGTTATCGGCGCTCGGAGGAGTTCATCCGCGTGCTGCGCGAGATCTGGACGTCAGAGCACGCCGAGTTCCGCGGCGACTTCTACCGGCTGCACGACTTCGACCTGAGGCCGAAACCGCTGGCGTGGGAAGGCCGGCCGCATCCGGAGATCTTCCAGGGCGGCAACTCGACGGCGGCAAGAGCGATGGCCGGTCGGGTGTCGGACTGGTATTTCAGCAACGGCAAGGACTTCGACGGCATCACCGAGCAGATCGCCGAGGTCAACGCGACCGCTGAACAGCACAATCGCCGGGTTCGATTCGGCCTGAACGGCTTCCTCATCGCCCGGGACACCGAGGCCGAGGCCAAGGAAGTGCTGCGGGAAATCGTGGCCAAGGCCGATGTCGACGCGGTGAAGGGATTCGGCTCGGCGGTGACGCAGGCCGGGCAGTCGACCGGCAACCGGACCGGGATGTGGCAGGACTCCTCGTTCGAGGACCTGGTCCAGTACAACGACGGCTTCCGCACCCGCTTGATCGGCACGCCCGAGCAGGTGGCGACGCGGATCATGGAGTACCGCCGCCGCGGTGTCGACCTGTTGCTGCTCGGCTTCCTGCACTACCTGGAGGAGGTCGAGTACTTCGGCAGCAAGGTGCTGCCGATCGTCCGCGAGCTGGAGGCGGACCTGGACAAGTCGGCGGCGACACCCGAGCCGGTGCCCGCCCGCTGACCCCGTACCACTCCCCTGCCTCGGTGCAGCGGCGGCAGCTGCTGCACCGAGGCGACCCAGGAGGTCGCCATGTCGACAGTGCTCTTGCTCTCCGGCAGCCCGTCGCCGGACTCACGGACCGGCGTGCTGCTCGCGCACACCGGCGACTGGCTGGCCGAGCGCGGGCACGAGGTGCAGACGCTGCACGTGCGCGACCTGCCGACGTCGGCGCTGCTGGTGTCGAACACCGAGCACCCGGCGATCCGCGCGGCGGTGAGCCAGGTGCACCGGGCGGACGGCGTGATCGTGGCCAGCCCGGTCTACCGCGCCGCCTACAGCGGCCTGGTCAAGGCGTTCCTCGACCTGCTCGCGGACAACGCGCTGGCCCGCAAGGTGGTGCTGCCGCTGGCCACCGGCGGCACCCAGGGCCACCTGGTCGCGATCGACTACGCGCTGCGCCCGATGCTGACGGCGATGGGCGCGGACCGGCTGGTGCCGGGCTGTTTCGTGCTGGATCGGCTGATCCAGCCCGGCGAGGACGGCGGCGCGATCGCCCCGGACGCGCGGGCGGCCGTGGACGGCGCGCTCGCGGGCTTCGACGAGGCGCTGGGCTCGGCTCGGGAACGGCTGGCCGCCGTCTCCTAGCCCAGGTGAGAGGTGTCGTTGAAGAGCCGGACGGAGGCGTTGCCGTCGGGGTAGAACTCGGCGATCGACAGCGACGCGGTGTCCAGGTGCAGCCGGTAGAGCAGGGACGGGCCGGCGTCCAGGGCCATCCGCAGCAGGCTCTTGATCGGCGTCACGTGGCTGACGACGACGATCGTTGCGCCGCCGTACTTGGCAATGAGGTCGTCCCGGCCACGGCGGACCCGGCGGTGCACTGCGTCGAAGCTCTCGCCGTCGGGCGGCGCGACCGAGGTGTCGCCCAGCCACCGGCGGTGCAGCTCCGGGTCGCGCTCGGCCGCCTCGCGGAAGGTCAGCCCCTCCCACGCGCCGAAATCGGTCTCGATCAGGCCGTCGTGAGTGGTCAGCTCGACGCCGACCGCGTCGGCGACGGCCCGGCCGGTCTGCACGGTCCTGGTCAGCGGTGAGGCGACGACGGCGGCGATGTCGGAGATCTTGGCCAGCCGGGCGGCCGCGGCGGCGGCCTGCTGCTCGCCGAGGTCGCTGAGGGAGATCTCGCCGCGACCGGAGTAGCGGCGCTCGACGGTCAGCGGCGTCTGGCCGTGCCGCAGCAGCAGGAACCGGGTCGGCGTGCCCTGCGCGCCGGTCCAGGCCGCCGGCGCCGGCTTCGCGGCCGGCCTTTCGATGCCGGCCTGGGCGTCCATGGCCTCGTTGGCCAGCCGGTCGGCGTGCTTGTTGCGCTCCCGCGGGATCCACTCGTAGGTGATCTCGGCGAAGCCGGCGGCCAGCTGCTTGGCCTCGGCGTTGAGCGGCTGCATGGACGGGTGCTTGACCTGCCAGCGGCCGGCCATCTGCTCGATGACCAGCTTGGAGTCCATCCGCACGGCCACCGTGTCGGCCCCGAGGTCGCGGGCCGCGGTGAGGCCGGCGATCAGGCCGCGGTACTCGGCGACGTTGTTGGTGGTCTGACCGACGCCCTCTTGCCGCTCGGCCAGCACGTCGCCGGTGGCGGCGTCGAACACGACAGCACCGTAGCCGGCGGGGCCGGGATTGCCCCTGGACCCGCCGTCGGCCTCGACGATCACCTTCACAGGCCGGACTCCGAGGTGCGCACGAGGATCGCGCCGCACTCGTCGCAGGTCACGACGTCGTCCGCGGCGGCGGCCTTGATCGTCGACATGGTGGTGCGGTCGATCTCGATCCGGCACGCGCCGCAGCGGCGGCCGTGCAGCAGGCCGGCGCCGATGTTGCGCTGGGCGCGCACCCGCTCGTACAGGGCGAGCAGGTCGGCCGGGAAGCCCTTGACCATGAGCTCGCGCTCGGCGGTCCGCTTGGCCTCGGTGCTGTCCAGGTCGGCCAGCGCGGTGTCGCGGCGGCCCTGTGCGTCGGACAGCGCCGCCTGGGCCTTGTCCAGCTCGACGCGGGAGTGATTGGTGTCGCCGTCGACGGCCTCGCGGCGTTCCATCAGCTCCAGCAGGTCGTCCTCCAGCACGCCCTGGCGACGCTGCAGCGTGGCCAGCTCGTGCTCGAGGTCGGACAGCTGCTTGGCCCCGACGTTGCCGTCGGCCATCAGCTTGCGGTCCCGGTCCTCGCGGGCCCGGACCTGCTCGATCTCGAGCTCCTGCCGGCGCACCTCGCGGTCCAGGTCGCCGAGCGAGGTCTCCACGGCGACCAGCGCGTCCCGCTTGGCCTGCACGCTCTGCTCGGCCGCGCCGATCTCGGCCAGCTCGGGCAGCGTGCGCCTGCGGTGGTTCACCCGGCTCAGCTCGGCGTCGACCTCGGCGAGATCGAGCAGCCTGCGCTGGACATTGGCGTCAGCTTTCACTGGGTGCCCCCTTGAGGATCGTGCCGGTCGCTGCTCCGCGCGTGCAGAGTCCAGGGGTCGGTCCGGCGGGTGGAGACGAAGGTGTCGACGGTACCCGGCAGGGCCGCGGACACGATGTCCGCCGCCTGCCGGCACCAGGGCCATTCGCTGGCCCAGTGGGCGACGTCGACCAGCGCGGGCTGGTCGGCGCCGGGTTCGAGGTGCTCGCCGGCCGGGTGGTGGCGCAGGTCGGCGGTGACGTAGGCGTCGACGCCGGCCCTCGTGGCGTGCCCGAGGTAGGAGTCGCCGGCGCCGCCGGAGACCGCGACCGT
>DASWRQ010000092.1:0-32639 GCA_036403095.1 Kutzneria sp.
GTCCGACATCAACGTTGCCCCGGCGTGGTTTCCCTCGCCGGTGAAGGTGAAGCGCCACCGGCCGTGGGCCAGGATCGACGACGCCACACCGACCGGAACCGTGAGCCCACGGCCCTGTTCCACGTGCAGCTCGACGAAGCAGCCGATGCGCGCCAACGCTTCCTCGTCCGGCCCGAGGGTCGACGGGTCGGCGCCGGCGGCCGTGATGGCCTCGGCCAGCGAGATGCCGTCCGGGTCGCGCAGCGACCGGGCCTGGTCGGGGTCGATCGCGCCGGTGATCAGCCGGGAGCCGAGGCAGGGCACGCCGAACCGGCCGCCCTCCTCCTCGACGAACACCACGACGGCCAACGGCCTGCGTGGAACGAACCCCTTGGCCCGCAACACATCCACCGCCGCCAGCGCGGACACCACGCCCAGCGGCCCGTCGAACGCGCCACCGCCGGGCACGGAGTCCAGATGGCTGCCGGTGATCACGGCGTCCGGGCCGGGATTGCCCCACCAGGCCCAGATGTTGCCGTTGCGGTCGGTCTCCACCGCCAGGCCGCGCCGGGCGGCCTCGGCGGCGAACCACTCGCGCAGCTCCAGCTCGACCCGGTCGAACCCGTGGCGGGAGTACCCGCCCCGGGTGCGATCCGCGCCGACATCGGCGATCGCGGCCAGCAGGCCGGTAGCCGTCATCAGTTGG
Source organism: Kutzneria sp. (assembly GCA_036403095.1). GTDB lineage: Bacteria > Actinomycetota > Actinomycetes > Mycobacteriales > Pseudonocardiaceae > Kutzneria. The sequence continues at coordinate 686 of DASWRQ010000092.1, forward strand.
CCTTCATCGGGATCTTGACGCCCTTGTCCCGCGCCACCTGGTCGGCCAGCTCGTAGCCGGCATCGACGTGGCGCAGCACGCCCATGCCCGGGTCGTTGGTCAGCACCCGCTCGATCTTCTGGCCGGCCAACGCGGTGCCGTCGGCCACGGTGACCTGGCCGGCGTGGATGGACCGGCCGATGCCGACACCGCCGCCGTGGTGGATGGACACCCACGTGGCGCCGGAGGCGGTGTTGACCAGGGCGTTGAGCAGCGGCCAGTCGGCGATGGCGTCCGAGCCGTCGGCCATGCCCTCGGTCTCCCGGTACGGGGACGCGACCGAGCCGCAGTCGAGGTGGTCGCGGCCGATGACCACCGGCGCGGACAGCTCGCCGCTGGCCACCATCTCGTTGAAGCGCAGGCCGGCCAGGTGCCGCTCGCCGTAGCCCAGCCAGCAGATGCGGGCCGGAAGTCCTTGGAAGGCAACGCGTTCGCCGGCCATCTTGATCCAGCGCTTGAGCGGCTCGTTGTCCGGGAACAGCTCGAGGACGGCCTTGTCGGTGGCCGCGATGTCGGCCGGGTCGCCGGACAGCGCCGCCCAGCGGAACGGGCCCTTGCCCTCGCAGAACAGCGGCCGGATGTAGGCCGGCACGAAGCCGGGGAAGGCGAACGCCCGGTCGTAGCCGCCGAGCTGGGCCTCGCCGCGCAGCGAGTTGCCGTAGTCGAAGACCTCCGCGCCGCCGTCCTGGAAGCCGACCATGGCCTCCACGTGCTGGGCCATCGACGCCCGCGCCCGCTCGGTGAACTCCTCCGGCTTCTTGGCCGCGTAGTCGTGCCAGTCGTCGAGGTCCACGCCGACCGGCAGGTACGCCAACGGGTCGTGGGCCGAGGTCTGGTCGGTGACGATGTCGACCTCGACGCCGCGCCGCAGCAGCTCAGGCAGGATCTCGGCGGCGTTGCCGACCACGCCGACCGACAGCGCCTTGCGGTCGCGCTTCGCGGCCTCGCAGCGGCGGATCGCGTCGTCCAGGTCGGTGGCGATCTCGTCCAGGTAGCGGTGCTCGACGCGGCGCTGCGCGCGCACCGGGTCGACGTCGATGCACAGCGCCACACCGTCGTTCATGGTGACGGCCAGCGGCTGCGCGCCGCCCATGCCGCCGAGGCCGGCGGTGACGGTCAGGGTGCCGGCGAGCGTGCCGCCGAAACGCTTCTCGGCCACCGCGGCGAAGGTCTCGTAGGTGCCCTGGAGAATGCCCTGGGTGCCGATGTAGATCCACGAGCCCGCGGTCATCTGGCCGTACATGGTCAGGCCGGCGGCCTCCAGTCGACGGAACTCGGGCCAGTTGGCCCAGTCCGGCACCAGGTTCGAGTTGGCGATCAGCACCCGCGGCGCCCACTCGTGGGTGCGCAGCACGCCGACCGGGCGACCGGACTGCACCAGCAGGGTCTCGTCGTCGGACAGCGTGGTGAGCTCGCGGGAGATGGCGTGGAAGCTCGGCCAGTCGCGGGCGGCCTTGCCGGTGCCGCCGTAGACCACCAGGTCCTCGGGGCGCTCGGCGACCTCCGGGTCCAGGTTGTTGTGCAGCATGCGCAGCGGGGCCTCGGTCTGCCAGCTGCGCGCGGTCAGCTGGGTGCCACGGGCGGCGCGGATCTCGGTCATCAGGAGTTCTCCTCGACGATGCGCGCGATCAGTCCACTTCGGACGAGCGCTTCGGTGGCCGCGATCTCCGGGGCCAGGTGGCGGTCGGGTCCGGGGCCGGCGACGTGCTCCCGGAGCAGTGCGACGACGGCCGCGGTGGCCGGCGCCGGCTTGAGCGGGGCGCGCAGGTCGAGCGCGCGGGCCGCGGTGAGCAGCTCGATGGACAGCACGGTGGTCAGACCGTCGACGGCCTTGCGCAGCTTGCGCGCCGCCGACCAGCCCATCGAGACGTGGTCCTCCTGCATGGCGCTGGACGGGATCGAGTCCACGCTGGCCGGCACGGCCAGGCGCTTGAGCTCGGAGACGATGGCGGCCTGGGTGTAGTGCGCGATCATGTGGCCGGAGTCCACACCGGGGTCGTCGGCCAGGAACGGCGGCAGGCCGTGCGAGCGGGCCACGTCCAGCATCCGGTCGGTGCGGCGCTCGGCCATGCTGGCCACGTCGGCCAGCGGGATGGCCAGGAAGTCCAGCACGTAGGCCACGGGCGCGCCGTGGAAGTTGCCGTTGGACTCCACGCGGCCGTCGGCCAGCACGGCCGGGTTGTCGATCGCCGAGTCCAGCTCGCGGTCGGCCACCAGCTCGGCGTGGGCCAGGGTGTCGCGGGCCGCGCCGTGCACCTGCGGGGAGCAGCGCAGCGAGTACGCGTCCTGGACCCGGGTGCAGTCGGGGCCGCGGTGGCTCGCCATGATCTCGGAGCCGGCCAGGATCTTGGTCATGCGCGCGGCCGACAGCGCCTGGCCGGGATGGGGGCGCAGGGCCTGCAGGTCCGGGGCGAACACGCGGTCGGTGCCCAGCAGGGCTTCCACGCTCATCGCCGCGGTCAGGTCGGCGATGTCCAACAGGTGGGCCAGGTCGGTGATCGCCAGCACCAGCATGCCGAGCATGCCGTCGGTGCCGTTGATCATGGCGAGGCCCTCCTTCTCGGCCAGCGCCACCGGCTCGATGCCGGCATCGGCCAGGGCCTCGGCGGCGTCCTTCAGCGTGCCGTCGGCGTCCCGGACCTGCCCCTCGCCGATCAGCGCCAGGGCGACGGAGGACAGCGGGGCCAGGTCGCCGGAGCAGCCGAGACTGCCGTACTCGTGCACGATCGGCGTGATGCCGGCGTTGAGCATGCGGACCATCGCGTCCACAGTGGACGGACGGACGCCGGTGTGGCCAGTGGCCAGTGTGCGCAGGCGCAGCAGGGCCAGCGCGCGGATCACCTCCCGCTCGACCTCCGGGCCGGCGCCGGCCGCGTGCGACCGGATCAGCGAGCGTTGCAGCTGCGCGCGCCGGTCCGGCGGGATGTGCCGGACGGCGAGCGCCCCGAAGCCGGTCGAGACGCCGTAGGTGGGCGTCGTCGCGTTGGCCAGCTCCTCGATGTGCGCCCGGGCCGTGGTGACGGCCTCGACCGCGGCCGGTTCCAGCTCGACCGCCACGCCGTCGCGGGCGACCGCGACGACCTCGTCACGCCGCAGCGGCTTCGCGCCGAGCTGCACTGCCTCCGGGTGTGCCATGGGGTCCATCACAGCTGGTGGCGGCCGCTTGCACGAGTCCAGACGCGGTGACAGTGTCTGGGATGCCAGACAACGTGAGGTGTGCGCGTGGGTAGCAGCAGCGATGTGCCGGCTTTGCGCCGAGGACTGGCCGTGTTGCGCCTGTTGTCCACCCGACCGGGCCCGATGTCGGCGGCGACGATCGCCCGTGAGCTCGATCTGCCCAGGTCGACGGCGTATCACCTGCTGGCCGAGCTGGCCGACGCCGGCTTCGTGACGCACCTGCCGGAGGAGCGCCGGTACGGGCTCGGAGTCGCGGCTTTCGAACTGGGGTCGGCGTACCTGCGCCATGATCCACTCGAACGGCTGGCTCGCCCGCTGCTGCGGCGACTCGTCGATCGGGCCGGTGCCACGGCCCACCTCGGGGTGCTGCATGGGGCCGAGGCGCTCTACCTGCTGCGGGAGCAGCCCCGGCAGCCCAACACCCTGGTCTCCGACGTCGGCGTGCGGCTGCCGGCCCACCTGCCGGCGTCCGGCCGGGCCATGCTGGCGTTTCTGCTGCCGGCTCAGGTCAGGGCCCTGTTTCCGGGGGTGGACAGCTTCGTCGACCGCACTGGCCGTGGGCCGCGCGACCTGCCGTCGCTGCGCCGGCTGCTGTCATCCGAGCGGCAACGGGGCTGGTTCGTCGAGGACGGCTTCGTCACCGCCGACTTCGCCTCGGTCGCCGCCCCCGTGTTCGACCACGGCGGCCGTCCCATCGCCGCCATCAGCACCACGTTCCGGCACGTCTGCGAGGACGCAAACGCTTGCGGTCAGGACTGGCCGGACGTGGCGGCGGAGGTCCGCCGGTCAGCCGAGGAATTGACGTTGAGGATCGGTGGCCACAAATAGCGCGAGTCCCGCTCTCGGGCAGCCATGAAACCGCTTCATGGCGTACCGAGAGCGGGACTCGCGGCCTTACCTGGCGTTTTACAGGCCGGCCGAGGTCAGCCAGTCGCTGGCGACCTTGGCGGCGTCGGGCTTGTCGGGGGCGGCCAGCTTGGTGTTGAGCTCGGTCAGGGTCTTGGTGTCGAGCTTGGCCGCGACGGCGTTGAGCGCCTTCTTCACGGTGTCGCTGGCCTTCTTGGTGTTGATCAGCGGCAGCACGTTCTGGGCGGCGAAGTTGAACTTCGGGTCCTCCAGCACGACCCAGCCGTTCTTCTCGATGGTGCTGTCGGTGGTGAACATGTCCGCGGCCTGGATGGAGCCCTGGGTCAGCGCGGCCACGGTCAGCGGGCCGTCGGCGTCCAGCGAGGTGAAGCTCTTGAACGTGCAGTTGTAGGTCTTCTGCAGGCCGGGGATGCCGTCCGGCCGCTTCTGGAACTCCGGCGCGGAGCCGAGCACCAGCTCACCGCAGTGCGGCGCGATGTCGGACAGCGACTTCGCGTTGTACTTCTGCGCCGTCTCCTTGGTGACGACGATGGCGTCCTTGTCCTCGGCCGCCGACTTGTCCAGCACGGACAGGCCGTCGGGCACGGCCTTCTGCAGCGCCGCGTACACGTCGTCGGCGCTGGTGGCGGTGGCGTCCTTCTTGAAGTACTGCAGCAGCACGCCGCTGTACTCCGGGATCAGGTCGATGGAGCCGTCCTTGAGCGCCGGCAGGTAGGTCTCCCGGCTGCCGATGTTCAGCTTCTTGGTGACCTTCACCCCCGCCTTGGTCAGCGCGGCCGCGTAGATCTCGGCCAGCAGCTGGCTCTCGGCGAAGTTGGCCGATCCGACGGTGATCGTGTCCGACGGCGACTGGGAGCCGGTGTTGTTGTTGGCCAACGGGTCACCACCGCCGCCGCCACCACAGGCGGTCAGTCCCAGCGCCGCCACCAGGACGGTGACCAGGCCGGCTACGGTTCGCTTCATCTCTGGATTCCTCCACTCGTCCTCACCGGGCGCAACCCGGGTGAGACAACCAGCCGTTGCACGCCGGTGAGCACCAGCTCGACCAGCACCGCGAGCACGGCGACCAGGATCGCGCCGCCCGCCATCTGGGGATAGTCGTGCAGCGCCAGGCCGTCGAACACGTACCGTCCGAGGCCGCCGAGCCCCACGTACGCGGCGATGGTCGCGGTGGCCACCACCTGCAGGGCGGCGCTGCGCACGCCGCCGAAGATCAGCGGCATCGCGTTGGGGATCTCCACGCGGAACAGGACTTCGCTCTCGCGCATGCCCACGCCGCGGGCCGCGTCCACCACCACCGGCTCGACCGCGCCGATGCCGGCATAGGCGCCGGCCATGATCGGCGGGATGGCCAGCAGGGTGAGCGCGGCGATCGGCGGCACCAGGCCGATGCCGGCCAGCAGCACGACCAGCGTCAGCACGCCGACGGTGGGCAGCGCCCGCAGCACGTTGGCCGCGCCGACCAGCACGAAGCCGCCGCGCTTGGTGTGCCCGACCAGCGCGCCCAGCGGGAAGCCGATCACGACGGCGATGACCAGGGCCAGCGCGGTGTACCACAGATGCTCGACCAGGCGCGTGGGCACACCGGTCGGGCCGCTCCAGTTGGTGGGGTCGAACAACCAGCTCGTCAACAGGTTCACGGCCTACCTCCCCACCCGTGTCCACGGCGTCACGAGCCGTCCGACCACCTGCAGCACCAGGTCCGCGATCAGGGCCAGCACCAGCGTGGCGACGATGCCGGTGACGATCTCGGTGACGAACTGGAGCTGGAAGCCGTTGGTGAACAGCTGGCCGTAGCCGGCGATGCCGATCAGCGCGCCCACGCTGACCAGGCTGATGTTGGACACCATGGCGACCCGCAGGCCGGCCACCACGACCGGGATGGCCAGCGGGAACTCGACGCCGACGAAGCGCTTGAACGGCCGGTAGCCGATGGCCGTGGCCGCCGCGACGACGGTCGGCGGCACCGACGACAGCGCGTCGGCGATGGACCGGACCAGCAGCGCGATGGTGTAGACGGTCAGCGTGATGATCACGTTGATCGGGTCGAGCGTCTTGGTGCTGATCAACGCGGGCAGGATGACGATCAGGGCCAGCGACGGGATCGTGTAGAGCAGGCCGCTGACCGTCAGCAGCACGGCCCGCGCCGGCCGCCACCGGCTGGCCGCCCAGCCCAGCGGGACGGCGATGATCAGCCCGAGTACCACCGGCAGCACCGACAGGTAGACGTGCGTCACCGTGAGGTCGCCGAGCAACCCCAGGTGGTCGAGCACCCACGTCATTGCGGGACCTCGCCGGCGGTGCGCGCGGCGGCCAGCGCCCGCAGCACCTCGTCGGCCGTCACGGAGCCGACCAGCTCGCCGCTGCCGTTGACCGCGACGCCCAGCGCGGACGGCGAGCTCAGCGCTGAGTCGAGGGCGCTGCGCAGCGAGCCGTGCTCGGTGTCGTACAGGGAACCGCCGGCCAGCACCAGATCCGTGTCGACCGCGGCCTTTTCGTCCACACCGGACAGTCGGTCGGCCGACAGCCAGCCGCACGGGTGCTTGCGCTCGTCGACGACGACAACCCAGCCGTCGCTGAGCTTGCGCCGCGCGTCGCCGGCGGTGTCGCCCAGCCGCACGCTGGCGATCTCGCCGAGGGCCAGCCCGGAGGCGGTCAGGAAGCCCAGCGCCCGGTAGCCGCGGTCGCGCCCGACGAAGTTGCTCACGAAGGTGTCGGCCGGCCGGGCCAGCAGCTCCGAGGGCTTGTCGTACTGGGCCAGGATGCCGCCGGTGCGGAACACCGCGACCTTGTCGCCCAGCTTGATCGCCTCGTCGATGTCGTGCGTGACGAACACGATGGTCTTGTCCAGCTCGCCCTGCAGCCGCAGCAGCTCGGTCTGCAGGTCCTCGCGGACCACCGGGTCGACCGCGCTGAACGGCTCGTCCATCAGCAGCACCGGCGGGTCCACCGCCAGCGCACGGGCCACGCCGACGCGTTGCTGCTGGCCGCCGGACAGCTGGGCCGGGTAGCGGCCGGCCATGCCGGCCGGCAGGCCCACCGTCTCCAGCAGCTCCTCGGCCCGCCTGCGGGCCTTGGCCCGGCCCCAGCCGGCCAGCACCGGCACGGTGGCGATGTTGTCCAGCACGGTGCGGTGCGGGAACAGCCCGGCCTGTTGGATCACGTAGCCGATGCCGCGGCGCAGCAGCGGCGGGTCCGACTGGCGCACGTCCTTGCCGTCGACCAGGATGGCGCCCGAGGTGGCGTCGATCATCCGGTTGATCATGCGCAGGGAGGTCGTCTTCCCGCAGCCCGATGGTCCGACGAACACCGTGATCCGGCCCGGATCCACGGTCAGGTTCAGTTCGTCGACGGCGACGGTGCCATCATCGAACCGCTTGGTCACGGCCTGGAACTCGATCACCCCGAGATCCCTCCGGTCGTTGCGGTAATGCGGGAGACAGTAGCCGCAACACCGGACAGCGGCATTCCGTTCCAGCATGTGCGAAGCAGTAGGCTTACCTGATTGTGACCCCACTGGACCAGGCCCGAGTCGTATTTTCCGGCCACGGAGCGCGCACCGAACCGGCACGGCGCGTGATCGGCATGCTGTGCGAGGGGCCGCATTCGCTGGCCGAGCTGGTGCGCGGGGCGGCCATGCCACGGCGCGGGGTCGAGGAGTTGCTGTCCGCGCTGGACGGTGACCTGGTGCGAAACCGTGACACGTACGAGATCCAGATGTCGGCCAGAGCGTCGTACACCGAGGCTTTCACGCTTCCGCCGCGCCCCGAGCCTGATCTCGCCGTCATCCGATCCGATGTGGACTCAGTGCCGCCGCCGTTGGCCGCGCTGGACCACGTGCAGGCCACACCGGAGACCGTGGCCCGGCGGGCGAAGTGGCTGAACGAGCAGTACGAGCTGTCCGGACGTACCCTGCTCTGCCTTGGCGACCACGACCTGACCTCGCTCGCGGTGGCCGCGGTCAACCCGGACGTCGCGGTGCTCGTCGTCGATCTGGACGACCGCGTGCTGTCCCACATCGACACCCGGGCCCGGGAGCGCGGGCTCAACATCCGCTGCCTGCACACGGATCTGCGCTTCGGACTGCCGCCGGCGGCAATGGAATCGTCGGATCTGGTGTTCAGCGACCCGCCCTACACGCCCGAGGGCATGGCACTGTTCGCCGGCCGCGGCATCGAGGCGCTGCGCGACACCGCTTCCGGACGACTGTTGCTGGCCTACGGGTTCAGCGACCGGACGCCCGCGCTGGGCCAGAAGGTGCAGCAGGAGCTGCTCGGCATCGGGCTGGCGTTCGAGGCGATCCTGCCGGGCTTCCACCGGTTCGACGGGGCGCAGGCCATCGGCAGCGCCGCCGACCTGTACGTGTGCCAGGCGACTTCCCGCGGCCGCAAGGCGGCGCAGCGCACCGGCATCTACACACACGGTCCGCAGTCGATCGAATCTTCGTCCACTGTGGACAACTCGGCACTGCTGGCCTTCACCGGGGATTCCGTTGTGCAGCAACCGGACTGGACCCAGCCGATCACCGGACGTTCCGTCACGGTCGACGCCTCCGCCGACCCCGGCCCGTGGCTGCTCCGGATCCTGTTGGCCGCCAACGCGGAGAAGCTCTCGGTGCTGGTGCCCAACAACCATCCCGACCTCCGTGACGAGCGCGGGCAGAAGTCACTGTCCACTGTGGTCGCGTCGAAGTACCGGCTGCGGTTCCACCGGAGCACTCCCGACGGCAAGCACGCGGTCGTGGTGGCCACGCGCAGCGGGACCGGTCTGCTGGACCGCGTGCACGGCAAGGTCGGCAACATGTTGCGGGAAGCCATGATCGCCGAGTCCGGCGGCACGTTGACCAAGCGTGAAGCCAAGGAGCTCGTGGCGGCGAAGATCCCCGGCGAGACCGACCTCAGGCTGATCGACCTGCCGCGGCATCGGATAGAGGCGATCGTCAGCTCTGCCTGAACCCTGCATTCGGTGTGCCTGACAGTGCCGAATTCCTGGGTGACTCGCGGGGGTTCAGCCGGCGCGGGGGACATGGAGGGGGCCGAGGGCCAGGACGGCGCGGAACTCGCGGGGCGGGACCGGGCGGGAGAACAGCCAGCCCTGGTAGGCGTCGACGCCGACGCCGTGCAGCACATGGAACTGGGTCGCGGTCTCCACGCCCTCGGCGACGCAGCTGCGGCCCATCGCCCGGGCCATGTCCACCACCGCGCGGGCCACCGCGAAGTCGGACGGGTCGTTGCCCACGCCGGACACGAACCGCCGGTCCACCTTGATGATCTGCGCCGGCAGGTCCTTGAGCCGGGCCAGCGATGAGTAACCCGTGCCGAAGTCGTCAACGGCGAACCGGACGCCCTTCGCCACCAGGATGTCCATCTGCTGCATGGTCTTGCAGGGCAGGTCGACCAGGGCCGTCTCGACCAGCTCCAGCACCACCCGGTCCCAGGCGATACCCGACTCGGCCACGGCGTTGGACACCGCGTCCACGAAGTCCGGGTCGCCTGGAACAAGCCCTGAAAGGTTTACAGCGACGGCGACGGGCTTCCCGTTCGGCACCGGCCACGTCGACGCTTCGCGCAGCGCGGTCCGGAGCACCCATCGGTCCAGCTCACGCATCATGTCGCCCTGCTCGGCCACCGGCAGGAAGGCGTCCGGCGCGAGCAGCCCACGGTCCGGGTGCGGCCAGCGGACCAGCGCTTCGGCCGTCTGAATGGTGCCGTCGACGCCGACCACCGGCTGGAAGTGCAACGTCAGCCCGTCCTTGGCCAGCGCCTCGCGCAGCTGCCCCTCCAGGTGCACCTGCCGGTCGGCCGACGCGATCAACGCCGCCGAGGCCAGCGAGACCCGCCCGGCGCCGCGCCGCTTGGCCTCGAACATCGCCGCGTCGGCGAACCGCAGCAGGTCGGCCCCGCTGGTCCGGGAGCCGTTGGGGATCGCCGCGCCGATCGACGCGGACACCCGCACCAACTGCCCGTGCACCGGCACCGCGGCCCGCAGCAGGCTGGCCACCCGCGTGCCCAGCGCCTCGACCCCACCGGCCGCGTCGATGTCATCGCAGATGATCACGTACTCGTCGCCGGACATCCGGGCCGCCGTGCACCCGGCCGGCAGCCCGCCCTCCAGCCGACGGGCCAACGCCACCAGCAGCTCGTCGCCGGCGTCATGGCCGAGGGAGTCGTTGACCCGCTTGAAGTTGTCGATGTCGCAGAACAGCACCGCGATCTTGTCGGCGCCCTCGCCGGCCAGCAGCCGGGTCAGCGTCTCCTTGACCGCCGCGCGGTTGGGCAGGCCGGTGAGCTCGTCGTGGTGGGCCTGGTGCCGCAAGGATTCCGCGACGCGACGGCGCTCCGTGATGTCCTGGAACACCACCAGCCAGAACCGGCGTCCGTCGTCCTGCACGGAGATCGCGATGTGCAGCTCGCAGTACACCAGCTCGCCGTCCGGGCGGAGCAGAATGCGTTGCGGCACCTTGAAACCGCCCTCGCGCTCGGCCGTGAGCCGGGCCGCCGCGGACAGCCAGCCCACCGGCTCGTCCGGGTGCGTCAGGCTGCTCGCGGTCATGCCGCGCAGCTGCTCCAGCTCGATGCCGAGCAGGTCGCACAGCGCGTCGTTGGCGTCGACCAGGCGCTCGGCCTCGTCGAACAGGCCGATGCCGACCGGCGTCACCGCGACCAGGTCGGTGAAACGCTGGCTGGACAGCTTCATCCGCGCTTCGGCGGTGCGCTGCGCGGTGACGTCCTGCGCGGTGCCGACCAGCACCGGGCCGACGCCCTGCACCGAGGCGCCGTGGCAGCGCAGCACCCGCACCAGGCCGTTCGGGCGGATGATGCGGTGCTCGCACTCCACCGGCTCGCGGTTGACCGCCAGCTGCTGCCACAGCTCGTCAACCCAGCCTCGGTCGTCGGGGTGCACCAGGCTCATATAACGCTGGTAGGTGGCGCGTTCCTGCTCGTCCACGCCGAGCAGCTCGCGCATCATGCCCGACCAGTTGCAGTCGTCGGTGCCGGTGTTCCACTCCCACGTGCCCAGGCTGGCCACCCGCTGCGCGTCGGAGAGCCGGCGGCGCTCGTCGCGCAGGTCCCGCTCCAGCGCGCGCTGCTCGGTGACATCCTGGATGGTGCCAAGCAGCTGCTCGACCTTGCCGGTCGAGGACAGCTGGGCCCGGGCGCGGCAGATGTACACGCGCTCGGCCACGTCGCGGATCTCGACCTCGAGCGGTTCGTCGGTCTGCGCCGTGAGCAGCTTGTCCCGCATCTCGGTGATCAGCAGGTGGTCGTCGGGATGCACGCCCGGCATGAAGTCCTCGTCATCCGACGAGCCGCCCACCAGCTCGTACATCTCCCGCAGCACCTCGCTGCGGTAGGTGTAGCCGGTGTTCACATCCAGCGTCCAGCTGCCGATGCGGGCCATCCGCTGGGCCTCGACCAGCCGGGCCCGCTCGTGGGCCAGCTCGTCGTTGGTGCGGTTCCGCTCGGTGATGTCCCTGATGTAGCCGGTGACCAGGCCGATCCGGCCGTCCGCGCCGACCGTGGACTTGGCCTCGCCGCGCAGCCAGCGCACGTCGCCGTCCGGCCGGACGATGCGGTACTCGATGTCGATGGGCTCGCCGGAGAACTGGTGGTTGCTCCAGTACTCGCGCACCATCTCGAGGTCCTCGGGGTGCACCAGGTCCAGCACGGCCTGCGCGCCCGGCTCCACCGAGCCGCGCTCGATGCCGAGGATCTCGTAGTGGCTGTCCGACCACACCGTCCTGCCGGTGGCCGGGTCGAACTCCCAGGACGCGATGCCGGCGACGTGCTGCACGTCGGTCAGCCGACGGCGCTCCTCGCGCAGCTCGGCCGCCGCGGCGGCGAGGTCGGACACGTCCACCAGGACGATGGAGTGCAACCCGGTGTTGGGAATGGGCGTCTGCACCACCCGGACCGGCAGCTCGCTGCCGTCCGTCCGACGCAGCCGCAGGTCGGGCTCCTGCCCGGAAAACAGGTCACGCAGGGCCGTTCCGCCGAGGCGGTCCGGGTCGGCCGCGCCGATCATCGCCGCCGCGGCGGCGTTGGCCTGCATGACCACGCCCTTCGGGTCCACCCGCAGGGTCGGCGGCTCGGACAGCGTCAGGCCGCCCAGCTCGACCGGGCCACGACGGGCGTTCGGCAGCCGGGCACCACCGAGCGTGACAGGTGCGCTCCCCGCCTGCCCGCTGCGCTCAGCCACGGCTCCGCCCTTCCGCGTCGGCCACCGGGGCGGCATGGATGGGCCAAGCCGGCGACTGCATCACAGTGCGCCGGGCGTGCGTCGGTCTCGACGCACCCCCGGGGAGCACCTGACGCCAGCGACGGTATCGCGTCCACCGCCGAACTCACAGCCGTCCCCGCCAATATCCTGGCGACGTATGAAAAAAGCGGATCGGCCGGCCGAGCGGGTCCGCGTCGGCGATTACGCTACTCCATCCGCCGCAGCGGCCGCCGCGACGGCCCGTGCGACCTCGACGGACACCCGCGGGTCCAGCGCGCTGGGCACGATGTGGTCCACCGAGAGCTCGTCCGTGGCGACCTGGAAGATCGCCTCGGCCGCGGCCAGCTTCATGTTCTCGGTGATCCGGCGGGCCCCCGCGTCCAGCGCGCCGCGGAACACGCCCGGGAACGCCAGCACGTTGTTGATCTGGTTGGGGAAGTCGCTGCGGCCGGTGGCCACCACCGCGGCGTGCCGGGCGGCGACCGACGGGTGGATCTCCGGGTCCGGGTTGGACAGCGCGAACACGATGCCCTGCGGGGCCATGGTCGCGATCAGCTCCTCGGGCACCGTGGAACCGGACAGGCCCAGGAACACGTCCGCTCCCTTGAGCGCCTCCGCGACGCCGCCGCGCAGGCCCGAGGCGTTGGTACGGCCGGCCAGCTCGCGCTTGACCGGGTTCAGGTCGTCACGGTCGGCGTGCACGATGCCGCGCGAGTCCAGCACCGTCACGTCGCCGACGCCGCCGGCCAGCAGGATGTTCGCGCAGGCCACGCCGGAGGCGCCGGCGCCGGCCACGACCACCCGCAGGTCCGCCGGGTCGCGGTTGAGCGCCGTGGTGGCGCCGCGCAGCGCGGCCAGCACCACGATCGCGGTGCCGTGCTGGTCGTCGTGCATGACCGGGCAGTCGAGCGCCTCGATCAGCTTGGCCTCCAGCTCGAAGCAGCGCGGGGCGGAGATGTCCTCCAGGTTCACCGCGCCGAACGACGGGCGCAGGCGGACCAGGGTCTCGACGATCTCGTCGACGTTGGTGGTGCTCAGCACCAGCGGGATGGAGTCGAGCCCGCCGAACTTCTTGAACAGCGCGGACTTGCCCTCCATCACGGGCAGCGACGCGCTCGGGCCGATGTCGCCGAGGCCCAGTACCGCGGTCCCGTCGCTGACCACCGCGACCAGGCGGTGCGCCCAGGTGTACTTCGCGGCCAGCGTCGGATCCTCGGCGATGGCGCGGCTCACGCGCGCCACTCCGGGCGTGTAGGCGATCGAGAGCGCCTTGGGGTCGGCCAGCGGGGCCGTCACGGCGGTGCCCAGCTTGCCTCCCTCATGGGCGGCGAATATCTCGGTGTCGGTCAGTTCGGTGGCGGATTCGTTCACTGCGGTCACGGCGTCCCTCATCAGACACGGCGGCGTGGCGGGCGCGCGTGGTGGCGATCGACGCTGTCGCGTCGGTCACTGCGCGTCGTGCGGTCGGTCCGAACATCGCGTTCCGGGTGTCGAAACTGTGGTCGGACGGCGCTGGGGTTGGCACAGTGTGACAGCCGATCACCGGTCTGTCTGCGGCGGGGATCACATTCTTTGCCCAGCTCAGAGGCGGTTCAGCAAGACGACCGTACGAATTGCTTGCACCGACCGGTCAGTTTCCGCAGGCAGTTCGGTTCACGATCGGTCAAGCGGCTAACCTGCCAGGCCGTGCAGGTTCGCGAGCTCGACATCGAAGGTTCTTGGGAATTCACTCCGCCGGCCTTTCCCGACAACCGGGGTCGGTTCGCCGCCCCGTTCCAGGGCGAGGCGTTCGTCACCGCGGTCGGCCACCCGCTCCGGCTGGCCCAGACCAACCACAGCGTGTCGCGGCGCGGCGTCATCCGCGGCGTGCACTTCGCCGACGTGCCGCCCAGCCAGGCCAAGTACGTCTATTGCCCGACCGGCGCGCTGCTGGACGTGATCGTCGACGTCCGGGTCGGCTCGCCCACCTTCGGGCAGTGGACCTCCGTGCGGCTCGACTCGGACCGGCTCAACTCCGTGTACATCTCGGAGGGCCTCGGCCACGCGTTCGTCGCGCTGGCCGAGGACACCGCCATCGCCTACATCTGCACCGAGGGCTACAACCCCGGCGCCGAGCGCGGCATCTCGCCGGTGGACCCGGCGTTGGGGCTGCCGTGGCCGTCGGACATCGAGCCGATCCTGTCCGACAAGGACCGCGACGCCCCCACCCTGGCCGAAGCCGAGGCCGCCGGGCTGCTGCCGGTGTACGCCGACTGCCTCGCCTACCGGGACAAGCTCCGCGGGCTGAGCTGACCTATTCGGCCGACCTATTCGGGCCGACCTATTTCGGGCCGACCTACTTCGGGCCGACCTGTTTCGGGCCGAGCCTTCCCGGGCGTGGCCACAGTCGCCACGTGGCCACGCCCAGCACGTCCGCCGGTCCCAGGTCCCTGGAATCCGTCGACCCGAACGGGTTGTCGCCCACCACGAACCACTGCTCGCCCCGAGGCTCCACCGCCCGCTTCACCGACCGCTGGTCCGGCCGCTCACGCCACGTCACCAGCACGATCGCGCCGGCCGTGGGTTTTCGCCGGAAACTGACCAGCACCACGTCGCCGTCCTTGAGCGCCGGCGCCATCGACGGGCCGCGCACGCGCAGCCGCCGCACTGGCCAACGATCTATTCCTTCCGGTGCCAACGATCACCTCCACCTGCCCGCTCCGGCCGTCCGGAGTAGGGTTCCGCACGTCGGAGCATTCACTGTCAGGGAGGACCCATGCGACTGCTGTCGCGCATCCTCGGCCCGCGCCTCGAGGCGACGGCGCACTGCGACCTTCCGTGCGGCGTCTACGACCCGGCCCAGGCCCGGATCGAGGCCGAGTCGGTCAAGGCGATCCAGGAGAAGTACCAGGGCAACGAGGACCCGGAGTTCCGCACCCGCGCCATCCAGATCAAGGAACAGCGCGCCGAGCTGGTCAAGCACCACCTGTGGGTGCTGTGGACCGACTACTTCAAGCCCCCGCACTTCGAGAAGTACCCGGAGCTGCACACCCTGTTCAACAAGGCCACCAAGGCGGCCGGCGCTTCGGGCGCCAAGGGCTCCATGGACCCGGCCAAGGGCCAGGAGCTGCTGGACCTGATCGCCGAGATCGACAAGATCTTCTGGGAGACGAAGGCAGCCTGAGCCCCATCGCCTTCTGACGGCGCCGACCAGCGGAGACGCGTTCCGCCGGTCGGCGCCGTTTTGTCGGTTCCGCCCACCCCGGCCGGACGGCTTTCGCCCTGCTTGCCGGCATGGCCGGCCGCCGTTGTCCGACGTGCACGTGGTGATCACGCGGGTGGCGACGGGTCGACGCCGCCGCCGGGCCGGTACCCGGACGTGGCGGGCGTGCGGCGGCACTGGAACGGCGCGGCCTGGACGGGGTCGACGATCTAGGCTGGCCCTGTGACGACCGTCTGGATGCGCTATCTGTCCGGCGCCGACATCGAGGCGCTGGGCATCACGGACGCCGAGATCGTGGCGGCGGTGGAGGACGTGCTGGCCGATCACGGCAACGATCGGGTGGTCTTCGAGCCGCGCACGCACCTGGTGCCGGACAACGGCGGCCGGGGTCACTTCAACGTGCTGCGGGGCAGCCTGACGGACAAGGGCGTCAGCGGGGTGAAGGTGGTGGGCGACTTCGTCGCCAACCACGAGCGCGGCCTGCCCAGCGAGATGGCGCTGATCAGCCTGTTCGACCCGGAGACGGGCATGCCGAAGGCGATCGTCGACGGCACGATGATCACGGAGGCGCGCACGGGGGCGATGACGGCGGTCGGGGCGAAGTACCTGGCCCGTCGGGACGCCAAGGTGCTGGGCCACGTGGGAGCCCGCGGCACGGCCTGGTGGAACGTGGTGCTGCTGGACTCGGTGTTCGACTTCGCGGAGATCAGGGTGACGAGCCGCCGCCCGGAGTCCCGAGAGCCGTTCGCGCAACGCCTGAGCGAGCGTCTCGGCAAGCCGGTCACAGTGGCCACGACCTGGGAGGAGACGCTGGACGGGGCGGACGTGCTGGTCGAGGCGTCCCGGCTGACCGAGCCGGAACCGTTGCTGCGCAAGGAGTTCCTGCGGCCGGGCAGTTTCCTCGTGCCGTACGGGACGATCAGCGCGCTGGCGCTGGACCTGCTCGACGACGTGGACAAGATCGTCGTGGACAACTGGCGCGAGTCGCAGTCGGGCAACCCGAGGTTCGGGGCCCTGCGGCCCCACCTGAACGCGGGCCTGCTCACGCAGGAGCGGCTGCACGCCGAGATCGGCCAGATCGTCGCCGGCCACCGCCCCGGACGCGAGAACGACGAGGAGCGCATCCTGTTCTGGCACCGCGGACTGTCCACGACGGACCTCGCGGTGGCCGACATGATCCTGCACCGGGCCGAAGCGAACGACATCGGCACGATGCTGCCGTACCGGTGAGGGACCTGGATATCCTGGCCGTGGCCAGGGGGCAGCGGGTCGAACTCGGCCCGCTGGACGACATCGCGGCCAACCGGCGGGCGATGCTGGCCGCGCTGGAGGCGGCCGACAAGCCGGTGTACGGGGTCAACACGGGCATGGGCCGACTGGCCGGCGTCGCCCTCGACGCCGAGCAACAGGCGGCGCACCAACGGAACCTGCTCATCGGCCGCGCCGTCGGCGGGCCGCCGTGGCTGCCGGCCCAGGACGTCCGTGCTCTGCTGGCGGTGAAGCTGCACGGCCTGCTCGCGCCGACCACCGCGGCCAGCGCCGAGCTCGTGAAGTTCCTTGTCGACCGGATCAACGACGGCTTCGTGCCGGCCGTGCCGCGGACGGCGCTGGGCAGCGCCGGCGAGATCATCCCGCTGTCACACGCTTTCCAGACCTTCGTCGGCGTCGGCACAATACTCGAGGACGGCGTCGAGAAGCCGGCCGCCGACGGCCTGAAGCGGCGCAAGGCCAAGCCGTTCCCCTTGGGCCCCAAGGAAGGCGCGAGCCTGATCCAGGGCTCGCCGCTGGCCCTGGCCCACGCCTTCATGCGCGGCGCCGAGGCCGCGCAGGCCATCGAGCTCCAGACCCTGGCCGCCGCGGCCGCCGTCGACGTGCTCGGCGCGCCCCGCTCGATCTACCACCCCGCACTGGCCGGGCCCGACACCGTGCTCGCCGCCGTGCTGGACGACATCCGTTCCCGCACAACGGATTCCGCCACTCGCTCCGACCTCGTGCAGGCCCCCGTGTCGTTCCGCGTCGCCCCGCAGGCCATCGCCCACGCGCAGCGCACTCTCGACGACCTCGTCGGCGCGCGCGACCTTCTCCTTGCCGCGCCGACGGATTCGCCCTCGTTCTTGGACGGTCGCTTCACCTCCACCGCTGGCTACCACGCCGTCACCGTCGGCCTGCGCATGGACGCGGTCACCGCCGCCCTGACCCACCTGGCTGAGATCTCCGTACAGCGGCTGCACCGCTTCATGGACACCCAGTTCACCGGACTCAATGCCCAGCTCGCCGTCGATCCAGGCCCGCAGGCCGGGCTGTCTCCCATCCACAAGCGGGCCGCCGGCGAGCTGCACGAGATCCGCCGGCTGGCCGCGCCGGCCACCCTCGGTTCCCTCGACACCTCCGCCGGCCAGGAGGACGTGCAGGCGCACGCCTGGGCCGCCGGTGAGCAGCTCCGGCAGGTGACCGACCACCTGTTGTCGATCACCGCCTGCGAGCTCATCGGCATTGCCCAGGCGCACCACCTCCGCGGTCTTCCCGGCGCGCCCCGGCTGCGTGGCGCCTACGCCTGGATCGCCGAGACCGTGCCGCCCGTCCTCGTCGATCGTCCCCTCGGGCCCGACATCGACCGCCTACGGGCCAAATTCGCCGACGAGTGAACCGCGCCTTCCCACGTGCGTCCAATGGGCAGCAGGTTCACCCGGACGGAGGAACGATGGGGCGTTGGCTGCCGGCCGTGCTCGTTCTCGCACTGCTCTCCGCCTGCGGCGCCGGCCCCACCCACGCCCAACCGCCCGACTCCAGCTACGTCCCGCCCGTCGACTGCGGCCCGATCACCGGCCCCGCCGGCACGCGCAGCCTCATCTCTCCCGCCCTGCCCGCCGGCACCGCCCCCTGCCCCGAGGCCCTCGACGTCCTTCGCTCCTACTACCGCGACGCCCCACACAAAGCCCAGGGCACCGCTCGCCGTCTCGTAGTCAACGGTTGGACCTGCGAGGCCGACACCGACTCCCACAACGCGCCCCAGGTCGGCTGCGACAAGAACGGCATCGCCTTCCTGACCCAGAACCACTGATCAGGCGATGGCGCGCCAGATGGCCGACCAGTGGGCGACGACGCCGGCCACGTCGGCGTCGAGGCGCTTGTCGCTGCGTCGGCGGGACGGCAGCAGGAGTTTTCCGCGCCGCACATCGAGAATCGCCGGGACGCCGTCGGGGAGGACCTGGTCCATCACGGATCGCATCATGTGCAGCGGGACCGCCGCGGCCTCGGGCCGCAGCTCGGGTTCCTTCATGTAGAGCTGGACGGCCAGCTTGGGGCCCTTGGCCGGCCGAAGGCCGAGCTGTGGGGCGACGTCGAACACGGCGTCGGACCCGACCCACGTGCCGGCGCCGACGGGCACCAGAGTGCCCCGAAAACCCTCCTGCCAGCGCTGGAATCCCTTCTGCAGCTCGACGAAGTGCCCATGCTTGGCGGAGTCCTCGACCTTGGCCACGGCCAGCTCCAACGCGAGCTGAGGCGACGGATCGGCCAGCGCGCGGCGGATGGCGGCGACCATCGGCCCGTAGTAGGCCCACGGCTGACGCCCCTCGTCGAGGTACATGCGCCGCTGGTCGGACACGATCCTGGTCTGCGCACCGGGCCCGCAGTTGGCGAAGTCCACCACAACACCGAGTTTTGGATGACGCACCGACGACACCGTCCTCTCCCCTGGACTACCTCCAAATTTTACCTCATCCAGGCCAATTGTTCGATCGCCTGTTCGATGCAGTGCGATGGGTCACAGGACCGGCCGGGGCGGCATCGCGGGGCTACGATCCGGCGGGTGGCAGACGTGTACGTCATCAGGCACGGGGAAACCGAGTGGTCGCTGACCGGCAAGCACACCGGCAGCACGGACGTCCCGCTCACGGCGCACGGCGAGCAGCAGGCCCGCAAGGCCGGCGCCGTACTGGCCGAACTCCGCGGCACCACCGTCCCACCGAGACTCGTGCTCGCCAGCCCCCGCACGCGCGCCGGGCGCACGGCGGAGCTGGCCGGACTGACCGTGGACGAGGTGACCGAGGAC
Organism: Kutzneria sp.; assembly: GCA_036403095.1. Taxonomy (GTDB): domain Bacteria; phylum Actinomycetota; class Actinomycetes; order Mycobacteriales; family Pseudonocardiaceae; genus Kutzneria. The sequence continues at coordinate 20,245 of DASWRQ010000092.1, forward strand.
CTCGCCGAGTGGGACTACGGCGACTACGAGGGCCTTACCACGGAACAGATCCGCGCGTCGGCGCCGGACTGGACGGTGTGGACGCACGAGATCCCCGGCGGCGAGACGGCCAAGGAGGTCGGCGACCGCGCCGACACCGTGCTGGCCCGAGCCCGTCAGGAGCTGGCCCGCGGCGACGTCGTGCTGATCGGCCACGGCCACTTCAGCCGGGTGCTGGTGGTGCGCTGGCTGGGCCTCGATCCGGCCGCCGGCGTGCGAATCGGGTTGGACCCGGCGGGCATCTCGGTGTTGGGTGACGAACGAGGCCAGGCGCAGATCCGTCGCCTGAACGTGCCACCCCTGGGAGAGATCTGATGATCCGCGGCGTCCGTGAGTCCGATGTCGACGCGGTCGTGCGACTGGTGCACGACCTGGCCGAGTACGAGCGGGCGCTGCAGGAGTGCCACCTGACCGCCGCGCAGCTGAGCGCCGCGCTGTTCGGACCGTCGCCGGCCCTGTTCGGCCACGTGGCCGAACAGGACGGCGAGGTGGTGGGAATGTCCTTGTGGTTCCTCAACTTCTCCACCTGGACCGGCACGCACGGCATCTACCTCGAGGACCTGTACGTGCGCCCCGAGCACCGTGGCGGCGGCCACGGCCGGGCGCTGTTCCTGGCCCTGGCCAAGGAAGCCGCCGATCGCGGCCTCGACCGGTTCGAGTGGTCGGTGCTGGACTGGAACCAGCCCGCGATCGACTTCTACGAGGCGATGGGCGCGACCCAGGTCACCGACTGGTACCGCTACCGACTGACCGACGAGGCGCTGCTCAAGGCCGCGGCGAGGGCCTAGCGCACCTCGGACTCGTCCGCGCTGACGCCCATCGCCCACGCCCGAGAGGACGCGAGGAACAGCAGCATCACCAGGATGGCGAGGCAGTAGGCGGTCAGCGGGATGTCCACCGCCAGCGCGTCGACGGGGTTGAATCCCCACCAGATGCCGCCGATCACCAGCAACTGCAGGAACACCGCACCGTTGCGGGCGCCACGGGTGCCCCGGCACAGCAGGATGCCGGGCACCAGGAACGCGGCGGCGATGACCACGTAGATGCCGGCCTCACCGAAAGCGACGAGCGCGGGTGCGCCGCCGGACAGGCCGAGCACCAGGGTGACCACCGCCACCACGAATGCGGCAATGCCCTGCACGGTCACCAGCGCGCCGGCGGCGCGAACGGGTCCGGGAGCGGCGATTTCGCGTGACAACGGACACCTTCCTCGACCTGCTACCAGCGCACATCACGATCCGTGCGCACGCCCGATCGTAGGCCACCCGGACGGCCGGTCGATCGGCGCCGACGAACGGGGGAGGATTGCCCTGTTGTCGTCGAGCAGACGGGTCGTCTGGGTGCACTCGCTGACAACGCGAACGGACCGGAGCGTCGTCGGCGCGGAAGGAGACCTCCCTCACTTTCGATGAGCCACAACCACCCGTACGGGGACGGCCGGCCGGTCGCCGGTCACGGTCTGTCCTACGCTCCAGGTGTGCGTGCCCTTCTCGTGGTCAACCCGCAGGCGACGGCTACCTCCGCCGCCGGACGGGACGTGCTGGCTCACGCGCTGGCCAGCGACGTGCGGCTGGAGATCGTCGAGACCAGCTACCGGGGACACGCGGCCGATGCGGCCGCGCGGGCCGTGACGGAGGGGTTCGACCTGGTGGTCGCCCACGGGGGTGACGGCACCGTCAACGAGGTGGTCAACGGCCTGCTGACGCAGTGCTCGATCTCTGGGGTGCCGGATCCGGTGGACGCGCCCGCGCTGGGCGTGGTGCCCGGGGGCTCGGCCAACGTCTTCGCGCGGGCCCTGGGCCTGCCGAGGGACCCGATGGAGGCGACGCACCGGCTGCTGGTGGCCATCGAGTCGGGCAGCCGCCGCCAGGTCGGGCTGGGCCTGGTCGAGCCGGACGGCGCCGACGGCCGCTGGTTCACGTTCAACGCCGGCCTGGGCTGGGACGCCGACGTGGTGGCCGAGGTGGAGCGGCGCCGGGACAAGACCGCCAGCCCGCTGCTGTACGCGTCGATCGCGCTGGCCAACTACGTCAAGCAGATGCTCACGGCCACGGAGCTGCTGGTCGAGCTGCCGGACGGCACCAGGGAGCGGACCCGGCTGGCCTTCGTCTCCAACACCGATCCGTGGACCTACCTGGGCGGCAAGCCGATCCACATGAACCCGGACTGCTCGTTCGACGGCGGTCTCGGCCTGTTCGCGCTGCGCAGCCTGGCCCCGCCGACCATCGCGCGCACCCTGTCGCAGATCCTGCTGCCGCTGGGACCACCCTCCGGGGGCAACCTGCTTCGGCTCGACGATGTCGCCGAAGTCAGGGTGACCGCGGAGCGTCCGGTGCGGCTCCAGGTGGACGGCGACGACCTGGGCCAACACCGTCAGGTAAAGTTCACGTCAGTGCCGAAGGCGCTGCGGGTCGCGGTCTGAAGAACCCGAGGCGTCGCGCTGCGTTCGTGACCGGAGCGTAATATGCTGGTCGGGACGCTGGCTCCGTTGGCATCATGGCTGGTCACGGACCGGCACCAGTGGTCAAACGCGCCGATCTTTCGGGTGAGTTCTCTCACCGACTCGGAGCCGACCTCTTGACATCCCCGAAGTTCGTGAAAGCATTCACAAGCACCCCGACGACCGCTGACGACAACAGCGCGCTCGTAGCGCGCTTAGCGAGGAGCTAGAGAAATGGACTGGCGCCACCGCGCGGCCTGCCGTGACGAGGACCCCGAGAAGTTCTTCCCCGTGGGGAACAGCGGTCCTGCGTTGCTGCAGATCGCGGAGGCGAAGACCGTCTGCCGCCGTTGCCCGGTGATGTCCAGCTGCCTGTCGTGGGCGCTGGAGAGTGGGCAGGACGCCGGCGTGTGGGGCGGGATGAGCGAGGACGAGAGGCGTGCGCTGAAGCGTCGCAACGCTCGTACGCGCGCTCGCAGCAACGCCTGACGAACGCATTTCTTTATTCAATTTCTCATCGCGCAAGGGCCCTGGAACCTTCCCCCGAGGTTCCAGGGCCCTTGTACGTTTTTGACCAATTAACTCATCGGCTCGCCGCCGTGCGTGATCAACGGCTGCGCCGCTGTGTGATCAACGGCTACGCCGCAGGGGCACCCGCAGCACGGCCTCGGTGCCCTTCGAGTCCCGCCGGCGCAGCGACAGCGAGCCGCGCAACTCCGACTCCACCAGGGTGCGCACGATCTGCAGGCCCAGGCGCTCGGTGCGCTCCAGGGAGAAGCCCGGCGGCAGGCCCCGGCCCTCGTCGGCCACCACCACGTCCAGGTACTTGGCCGACCGCTCCGCGCGCACCACGACCTCGCCCGAGGCCCCGGCCGGATAAGCGTGTTCCAGCGCGTTCTGCACGAGTTCGGTGAGCACCATGACCAGCGGCGTCGCCAATTCCGCCGACACCACGCCGAGCTTGCCCTCCTTGCGCACGTTGACTCCGGTCTCGGCCGTCGCGACGTCCGAGAGCATCGGGAACACCTGGTCCAGCACGTCGTCCAGATTGGCCCGCTCGTCGACCGACATGGACAGCGTCTCGTGCACCAGCGCGATCGAGGTCACCCGGCGCACCGACTCCTGCAGCACGTCGCGGGCCTCGGCGTTGTTGGTGCGCCGGGCCTGCAACCGCAGCAACGCGGCCACCGTCTGCAAGTTGTTCTTCACCCGATGGTGGATTTCACGGATCGTGGCGTCCTTGGACAGCAGCGCCCGGTCCCGGCGCTTCACCTCGGTGACGTCGCGGACCAGCACCAGGGCGCCCGCCGCCTTGCCCAGCGGCCGCAGCGGCAGCGCCCGGAACAGCACCGCCGCGCCGCGCCGGGACTCCGCCTCGATGCGCATGCTCGGATTGCCGTCCAGCGCGGTCCTGATCCGCTGCGCAACCTCCGTCGCGTCGAACGGATCGGCCACCAGCGAGCGGGTCAGCGGGGCCAGGTGCACACCGACCAGGTCGGCCGCGTGTCCCATGCGGTGATAGGCCGACAGCGCGTTGGGGCTGGCGAACACCACCGCGCCCGAGCTGTCGATGCGGATCAGGCCGTCGCCGACGCGGGGACTGGTGTGCACGTCGGCCGACGGCTCCATGGCCGGGAAGGTGCCGTCCGAGATCATCTGGCACAGGTCGGCGGCGCTGCCGAGGTAGGCGATCTCCAGCGGGCTCGGCACCCGCGGCACGGCCAGGTTGGTGTCCCGGGACAGCACCGCGATCGTGGTGCCGTCGAAGCGGACCGGGATGGTCTCACGGCGCACCGGCACGCCCAGGTGCCAGCGCGGGTCTTCTTCGCGGCAGATCCGGCCCTCGACCAGGGCGCGGCGCACCTGCGGGTGATCGTCCGCGGTGACCGTGCTGCCTACCATGTCGTCGGGGTGGGCCGTCGGGCCGGTCGTCGGCCTGGCCTGCGCGACGCACAGGAACCGGCCGGTCGGCTCCGCGGGCTCGTCCTCCAGCGGCACCCAGAGCACGAAGTCGGCGAAGGCCAGGTCCGACAGCAGCTGCCACTCGGCCGCCACCATCTGCAGGTGGTCGACCGCGGCTCCGGGCAGGCCGGTGTGCTCGGCCAGCAGGTCGGTGAGAGTTGACACGGCACCGACGCTAGTCGGTCCGCTTACTCGACGACGGCGATGAGGTCGCCTTCCTGCACGACGTCACCCTCGGCCACCGCGACCTTGGTCACGCGGCCGGCGTGGTGGGCCACCGCCGGGATCTCCATCTTCATCGACTCCAGGATGACGATCTCCGACCCGTCGGTCACGGAATCGCCCTCGTGGGCCACGACCTTGCTCACGTTGGCCACCATCTCGGCCCGGATCTCCTCGGTCATGACCGTCATGGAACCACGGATTCGGGCGGCCGCCACCGGCGTGAGACAATCGGGGGACAGCCTTACCTGCCAAAAATCTGGCACTGCTCGAGGGAGACACTCATGTCGAAGCGTGCTCGCAAGCGCCGCGACCGCAAGAAGGGCGGCGCCAACCACGGGAAGCGGCCCAACGCCTGAGACCCGTGCGTTCGACGCACGAAGGCCCCGGTGACCTGGTCACCGGGGCCTTCAAACGTCTTTGGGCGCTACTGCTGCTCGGCCTTGGCCTGCGTCCGCTCCAGCACCTTCTCCTTGATGCAGGCCCGCAGCCGTTCCTTGAACTCGGCCGAGGCGTGCTCGCCGCCGCACTTGCGGGCCAGCAGGATCTTCAGGTGCTCCTCGATGCCGTACTGCTCGAGGCACGGGCTGCACTCGTCCAGGTGCTGACGCAGGATGTCGCGCTGGTTCTGGTCGCACTCGTTGTCCAGGAAGGCCCACACCTCGGAGAGCACCTCGCGGCAGCCGGCCTTGATGGCGCTGTGTTCGTCGGCGCTCACGACCCGGTCACCTCCCGCTCGCGGGAGGAGCGCAGGAAGCCCCGGTCCCGGGCGACGTCCGTGAGCAGGTCCTTGAGCTGGCGGCGGCCGCGATGCAGCCGGGACATCACGGTCCCGATCGGGGTGCCCATGATCTCGGCGATCTCCTTGTACGCGAAGCCCTCGACGTCGGCGAGGTAGACCGCGATGCGGAACTCCTCGGGCAGCTGCTGCAACGCCTGCTTGACGTCGTCGTCGGGGAGCCGGTCCATCGCCTCCACCTCGGCCGAGCGCAGGCCCGAGGAGGTGTGGTTCTCGGCCGCCGCGATCTGCCAGTCGGTGATCTCGTCCGCCGAGGTCTGGATCGGCTGCCGCTGCTTGCGCCGGTAGCCGTTGATGTAGGTGTTCGTCAGGATGCGGTACAGCCAGGCCTTGAGGTTCGTCCCGCTGGTGAACGACTCGAAGGCGCTGTAGGCCTTCAAGTAGGTCTCCTGGACCAGGTCCTCGGCGTCCGCGGGGTTGCGCGTCATGCGCAGCGCGGCCGAGTACAGCTGGTCGAGCAGCGGCATGGCGTCACGCTCGAAGCGTGCGGCCCGCTGCTCAGCAGTCTCCTGCTCGACGATGTCGTTGTCGTTGACCTGGGCGGAACTACCCGGCACCTGGCTCCCTCCCCGCCGGCGCGCGAGCCGGGCGGACGCTGTCGACGCTCCCCGTGCGGGAAGCGTGTCGTTCGCCCCTGAGGATACGCGTCGGGCCGTGGACCGGCCGAGCACAGCGCTTGAAGTAGCCACGTGGGGTTCAACACGACTGCCCCCGTGGGCATTCCGTGTGAGAGGTCCGTCATAGGGTCTTGTCCATGGCGGGACAGGGAACCCCGGCGACCGCGCTGCTGGCCAAGCGCAAGGTGCCGTACACGCTGCACAGCTACGACCACGACCCGCGGGCCGAGTCCTTCGGCCTCGAGGCGGCCGAGCTTCTCGGCCTCGACCCCGCCCGGGTGTTCAAGACCCTCGTCGCCGAGGTCGACGGCCGCCTCGCCGTCGGCGTCGTCCCCGTCACCGGTCAGCTGGACCTCAAGGCCCTCGCCGCCGCCCTCAAGGGCAAGAAGGCCCGCATGGCCGAGGTCGCCGCCGCCGAGCGCGCCACCGGCTACGTCGCCGGCGGCATTTCCCCGCTGGGCCAGAAGAAGCGCCTGCCCGTAGTCATAGACGCCTCCGCTTCCACCTTCGACACCGTCTTCGTCTCCGCCGGCCGGCGCGGTCTCGACGTCGAGCTGGCACCGTCAGTCCTCGCCGATCTCACCGCCGCCGTCGTCGCCCCCATCGCCGGCTGACGCGTACTCGGCCGCGACCTCCATGAACCAGCGCATGATCTCGTACGGGACCGTGTAGCCCTCCGGGTAGAAGAACTCCACGTCGGGTTGCGGGTTTTCGTCCGGCACCACCAGCTGCAGCATCGACTGCGGCGCCCCGACCGTCTCCTCCATCAGCTCCACATGCCAGGCGTCCTTGGCATACAGCTCTGTGATCGAGAGCAGCCTGCCCTCGTGCAGTCGCAACTCCATCGCCCCAGGCTGACAGTCCCGAGCGGACAAAGCTCGCGAATTCTCCCAGTCCACCGACCCAAAGCCAATTGACCGCCACCCCCCGAAAAACATGGCCCACCCTATCCCTGGGGGACCATCCCCGAACCATTCTACCAGCGGAAACCGCTAGTCGATCTTGATAGGACCAACCCTGTGGACAAGTCGGGATCAACGGGCACCCCTGTGGACAACCCGGAGATCAGGCGTCGAGGGTGTGCAAGACTCGGTTGAGCCACTCGCCCACGGACTTGGTGACACCCGTGACGTCGGCCTTCAGCGAATGGTCGCCGGACAGCACGACGACCTCCCGGTGATGCGCCGGCTCGGGCATGCCGAAGGGGTCCCGAGAGCCCTGGACGACCAACGTTGGCACCTCGACGCCATCGAGCTCAGGCATACGGGTCTTGTCGGGCTTGCCGGGGGGATGGACGGGGAAAGCCAGGCACAGGACGGCCACGGCGGAGCCATCGCCGGAAGTCCGGCACGCCACGCGAGCGCCGGAGGAACGGCCGCCGAACAGCAGCGGCAGCCCCTCGAACCAACGCTCACCGAGATCCTCGACGACGGCCAGCCAACAGGCGTCGAGCTGTCGAGCCGGGGCGGGGGCGCGACGGCCGGCGACGCGGTAGGGCTGCTCGACGAGAGCGACATGCACGCCGGCGGCGGCGGCGGCCCGGGCGGCGGCGACCAGGTCGGGGGCCTCGATGCCGCCGCCGGCGCCGTGCCCGAGCAGCAGGGCGGCGCGGCTCTCGGCGGCGCAGTGGAGCTCGGCCCGGGCGGGCCCGAAAGGCGTCTCGACAATGGTCCTGGTCATGAGAACAGGTCCAGCTCGACGGGCTCGGGCACGGGCGGATCGAGCAGCGCGGGCCCGTTGTTGCGGATGCTGTTCACGGCGGTGGACACAGGCCGCAGCTCGAGCCGGGACACGATGTCGGCGGACGGCGTCAGCAGCTCGGCGACGGCGTCACTGCCCTGGTCGGGAGCCAGCCACCGGGAGAACGACGATCGCGGCAGCACGAGGGGCATCCGCTCATGCACCGAGGCCAGCGGCCCGAAGGCGTCGGTGGTCAACACGGCGCAGGTGACCAGCCAGGGCGACTGCGGCTCGTTGGGATCCCGCCACGCGGTCCACAGACCGGCCATGGCCAGGCTCGACGAATCGGGACCGGTGACGTAGAAGGGCTCCTTGGCCCCGGTCTCCCGCCGCCACTCGAACCAGCCGTCGGCCGGCAGGATGCAGCGCCGCCGGGCCATGGAGTCCCGGTAGGCCGGCTTGACGGCGGCGGTCTCGGACCGGGCGTTGATCATCTTCACGCCCACGTTCCTGTCCTGCGACCAGGTCGGGATCAGGCCCCAGCGCATCACCCGGATGGTGCGCTCGACCCGCGCCACGTCGGGCCGGCCCTCGGCGTCCCGGGGATGCCGGGCCACGACGGCCAGCACGGGCTTGGTCGGCGCGACGTTGTAGTCAGCCTCGGGCGCGTCGGAGCCGGTCGCGTCCAGCGCGTCGAACTCGACGGCCAGCTGCGCCGGGTCCTTCGTGGAGGCATACCTGCCGCACACCCCTGACCACCTCCGAATTCATCGTCGCACGTCACGGCCCCGAGCAGTAACCGAAGCGGCCGAGTAGGGAATCATCACCCCCATGACGCAGCCGTGGCCCACCCCGTCCGTCACCGAGCCCGTGCGCGCGACCGTGCCCGTGCCCGGCTCCAAGTCGATCACCAATCGTGCCCTGTTGCTCGCGGCCCTCGCCGACGGCCCCTCGGCCGTCCACCTGCCGCTGCGCAGCCGGGACACCCAGCTGATGGCCGCCGCGCTGCGCTCACTGGGAGTGCGCATCGCCGACGGGCGCCAGGGATCGTGGGAGGTCACGCCGGGTGCGCTGCGCGGCGACGCCGACCTGGACTGCGGCCTGGCCGGCACGGTGATGCGCTTCGTGCCGCCGGCCGCGGCGCTGGCCGACGGCGACGTCCGCTTCGACGGCGACGAGCAGGCCCGGGTCCGCCCGATGAACACCGTCCTGGACGCGCTGCGCTCGCTGGGCGTGGCCGTCGACGGTGACTCGCTGCCGTTCACGCTGCACGGCCGCGGCGCGGTGCGCGGTGGCGAGGTCACGATCGACGCGTCCGGGTCCTCGCAGTTCGTCTCGGCGCTGCTGCTGTCCGGGGCCCGCTACGAGCAGGGCGTCACGGTGCTGCACGACGGCAAGCCGGTGCCGTCGCTGCCGCACATCGAGATGACCATCGAGATGCTGCGGGCGGTCGGCGTCCAGGTGGACGACAGCGAGCCCAACCGCTGGCGGGTCGAGCCGGGGCCGATCCGGGCCCGCGACTGGCACATCGAGCCGGACCTGTCCAACGCGGCGGCCTTCCTGGCCGCCGGCGCGGTCACCGGCGGCGCGATCATCGTGCCGGACTGGCCGCTGGTCACCACGCAGCCCGGCGACGAGATGCGGGACGTGCTGGAGCGGATGGGCTGCCAGGTGTCGCTGTCGGACAACGGCCTGACCGTCGTCGGACCGGAGCGCCTCAACGGCATCGACGTCGACCTGCACGAGGCCTCGGAGCTGACGCCGACCGTGGCGGCGATGGCGGTGCTGGCCGACAGCCCGACCCACATCCGCGGCGTCGCGCACATCCGCGGCCACGAGACGGACCGCCTGGCCGCGCTGACCACGGAGATCCGCGGCATCGGCGGCGACGCCGACGAGACCGAGGACGGCCTGGTCATCCGGCCGTCGCAACTCACCGGCGCACTCTGGCACGCCTATGCCGACCACCGGATGGCCACCGCCGGCGCGATCATCGGCCTCAGGGTCCCCGGCATCTCGGTGGACGACATCAAGACCACCACCAAGACCATCCCGGACTTCCCCGGCATGTGGGACGCCATGCTCCAGCTGGCGGAGCGGGTGTGACGCGCGGCGACTGGCGTCGGCTCGACGAGTCCGACGTCAAGGTTCGGCCGGGCAAGGGCTCCCGGCCCCGCAGCAAGAAGCGGCCCGAGCACTCGGACGCCGAGTCGGGCATGGTCGTCGGGGTCGACCGGGGCCGCTGGACGTGCGCGGTGGACGGCGATCCCGAGCACCTGGTGACCGCGATGCGGGCCAGGGAGATGGGTCGCACGTCGGTGGTCATCGGCGACCTGGTGGACATCGTCGGCGACACCTCGGGCACGCCCGACACGCTGTCCCGGATCGTGCGGCGCTCGCCGCGCAGCAGCGTGCTGCGCCGCACCGCCGACGACACCGACCCGTTCGAACGGGTCGTGGTCGCCAACGCCGAGCAGCTGATCATCGTGACGGCGCTGGCCGATCCGCAGCCGCGGACCGGCTTCATCGACCGCTGCCTGGTCGCCGCGTACGCCGGCGGCCTGACGCCGGTGCTGTGCCTGACCAAGTCCGACCTGGCCAGCCCCGACGAGCTGCTCGGGGTGTACGCCGAGCTGGACCTCGTCGTCGTGGTGACCCGGTCGGACCGGGAGCCGGCGGCGCTCGCCGAGCGTCTGGACGGTCGGGTGTCGGCCCTGGTCGGGCATTCGGGCGTGGGCAAGTCGACGCTGGTCAACAAGCTGGTGCCGGCGGCGGACCGGGCGACCGGCGCGGTGAGCGGCGTCGGCAAGGGCCGGCACACGTCCAGTTCGGCGGTGGCGTTCCCGCTGCCGGCCGGCGGCTGGGTGGTGGACACCCCCGGCATCCGCTCCTTCGGCCTGGCCCACATCACGCCGGACGACATCGTGGCGGCGTTCCCCGGCATGGCCGAGGCCGCCGAGGAGTGCCCGTCGGGCTGCGGGCACCTGGGACCGCCCGAGGATCCGGACTGCATGTTGGACACGGTCGTCGCCGAGGGGCTGGCGACCGAGGGCAGGCTGCGCTCGCTGCGTAGGCTGCTGGCCTCGCGGGCGGGGCTGGTCGAGGAGTAGGTAGTGGTGGAAGACGAGAAGCTGGCGAAAGTGCTGGTCGCGGTGCGGGACAGCTCGCGCTACGCGAGCGTCGCCGACGACACCGTGCGCCGCATCGCGACGGCTTCGCTGACCGCGGCGCGTGGCGACGTCAACGATGCGGTGAAGCGCACCAAGCGCGGGCTGCACGAGATCTTCGGCGCGTACCTGCCGAGCACGCCCCGGTACGAGAAGATGCTCGGCCTGCTGCGCGAGGCCAAGGACCGTGACGAGCGCCGCGAAGTGCTGTCGCGGACCATGTCGTCGCACGCGTCCACCAAGGAACGCCTGCCGATCATGGACGAGTTCTACGCGGCGATCTTCGAGCGGCTGCCCGAGCCGCCGAAGGTGATCGCCGACCTGGCCTGCGGCATGAACCCGCTGACCGTGGAGTGGATGCCGGTCGGCGAGGACGTGCTGTACCGGGCGTCGGACATCGACAGCCGGCTGATGGCGTTCCTCGACGAGGCGCTGACCGTGTTGGAGGTGCCGCACGAGGTCGCCGTGCACGACCTGTTGACCGGCCCCGATCCGGCGCCGGCCGACGTGACGCTGCTGCTCAAGGCCGTGCCGTGCATCGAGACGCAGCAGAAGCAGCTGGGCTGGGGCCTGATCGACGCCATCAACTCGCCGATCGTGGTGGTGAGCTTCCCGACGAAGTCGTTGGGGCAGCGGTCAAAGGGCATGTACCGGACGTACTCCAGCGGGTTCGCCGCGCACGCCGAGGGCCGGCCGTGGCAGGTCGAGGAACTCGAGTTCGGCAACGAGCTGGTCTACGTGGTTCAGAAGTGAGCCTTGTCGCCAGGCTCGTCGTCACCGCGGTCGCGGTGACGGCCCTGACCGCCTGCACATCGAGCGTTTCCGGTACCGGCTCAGCCGATCCAGCGGTTGAGCCGCCCACACAGGCCGCACTCCCGAACCTGTCCGCGAGCTTGACCGCGAAGCTGTCCGGGAAGAGCTCCGCGAAGTTCACCGTGGACTCCACCACCGAGCTGCTCGACGCGCACACCGTCACGTCGGTCACCGGGGCGTTCCGCCGTGACGACCAGGGGCTGTGGATGACGGCGACGATGACCGTGAAGTCGCCGGACACCACCACGTTGTCGTTCGTGCTCACGCCCGCCGCCGTCTACGTGCGGCCGCCGGCCGACCAGAAGTTGCCGGCGGACAAGCCGTGGGTGCGGGCCACCTCGGACGGTTCCGACAAGTTCTCGCAGGAGTTCGCGCCGCTGTTCGCGTCGTTGAAGCAGACCGCGCTGTCACCGCTGGCAGTGCCCCTCGACCCCGCTTCGACCAGCATCACCGGCTCCGATGTGCAGCCGGTGGGTCTGATCCCGGCCCGGCACTACGCGTTTCGCACCGACCTCGCCGCCGTGGCCAAGACGCTGCCCGCTGGGCCGTTGAAGGACACCACGCTGCTGGAGGCCAAGCTCGGCGGCATGCTCGACGAGCTGTGGGTCGGCAACGGCAACGTCCCACTGCGGTCGGAGTCCAAGCTGGACATTCCC
>DASWRQ010000093.1:0-15358 GCA_036403095.1 Kutzneria sp.
CGCATGACCCGGGTGCTGGTCGCGGTCGTGACCTACAACTCCGCCGCCGACCTGCCGTCGCTGATGGCCAGCCTGCCGGCCGGCCTGGACGGGGTGGACTGGCGGCTTGTCGTGGCGGACAACAACTCCGCCGACGACAGCGTGGACGTGATCAGGCGGCTGGCCTCGGCCGCGACGGTGGTCGAGACCGGCGCGAACCTCGGCTACGCGGCCGGTGTCAACGCGTGCGCCGAGCTGGCCGAGCCCGACGAGGCGCTGCTGGTGCTGAACGCCGACGTGGTGCTGGACCGCGGCTGTGTGCGGGAATTGTTGCGCGCCTGCACAAATGGCTCGGTCGGTGTTGCTGTCCCGGTTGTCACCCGATCGGATGGAGTTGTCGAGCCGACCCTGCGTCGCCGTCCGACGGCGTCGCGAGTGCTGGCCGAAGCGGTGCTCGGGGCTAGGTCCGGTCGGTTGGGTGAGCGGGTCGAGGCGCCGGCGCCGCCGCGGCCGATCGACGTCGACTGGGCCAACGGCGCGGTGCTGCTGATCCCCGCCGAGGTTCGGCGGCGGATCGGCAAGTGGCAGGAGGATTTGTTCCTGTACTCCGAGGAAGTCGACTACTGCCGGCGGGTCGTCGACGCCGGCTGGCGGGTGCGTCAGACGCCGACCGCCCGTGCGACGCACCGCGGCGGGGACGTCACCAGCTCCGCGCCGCTGTGGGCCCAGCTGATCACCAACAAGGTGGTGCACGTGGCCCGCTGGGAAGGCCGGGCCGCCGCCGAGCTGGTGTGGGCCACCCTGCTGGTGGCCCAGCTCGTGCGACTACCGTTGCGCCGCGGCACGCACCGTCGCGCGCTGCTCGAACTGTGGCGCGGCCGGCGGGTTCTGCTCGCCGGCGTGCCGACCAATCCGGCCGCGCCGCCGGAGTTCCGCCGCCGTATCCCGGTGACCGGGGCGATAGGAGGCCGTGCTTGAAGGACTACGCCCTGCTGCCGAGGCCGGTGAAGGACCTGCTCCGGCAGTCGGTCGGCAAGAACGTGGTCGGCGAGAGCTGGTGGCGCCTGCGCTTCGCGGCCGAGCGGTTCGAGGCCGACCGGGCCGAGCACACCGAGGCCCTCGCGCTGGCCGCCGGGCTGGGCCGGGCCGCGTCGGCGAAGGTCGCCGTGGTCATGCCGACCTACCGCCGTCCGGAGCGCCTCGTCGCCGCTGTCACGAGCGTCCTGAACCAGACGGTTCGGGATGTCGTCGTGCTCGTGGTCGACGATGGTGGCGGCGAAGTCGACGGCCTGCCCGACGATCCGCGACTCGTGGTGCTCAAGCTGTCGCGCAACTACGGCAGTCCAGGGCTGGCCCGCAATGTCGCGATCCGGCTGAGTCGTTCGCCGTATCTGGCCTTTCTGGACGATGACAACACGTGGCGGCCGGATCACCTGGAACGGTCGCTGGCGGCCCTGGAATCCGGTGCCGGCCTGGTGTACACGGCGCTGCGCCGGCTGCGCGAGGACGGCAGCGAGCTGGATGTGCTCAGCCGGCCGTTCGATCGCGCGGCCCACCGGGACGGCGAATGGGTCGACATCAACGCCGTGGTCCTACGGCGTTTCGCCGGCGTGCGGTTCGACCCGTGGGCGCGGCCGCGCTGGGTGCATCCCCGTGAGGACTGGGAGTTCGTGCACCGGGTCTCCGCGAAGTTACGGGTACGGCACGTTCCAGTGGCCACTGTGGACTATTCGGTGCACAGTGGCAGCTACTTCACCGACTGGGACGCGACGGCGATCGGAGTCAGCACGTGAGCGAGGTCGTCGAGGACTCGCCGGACGCCCTGTCGGGGCAGTTCAGGCTGGGCCTGCGGTTCAGCCTGATCAACACGGTGTTCTCGCGGCTGGCCACCTTCGCCGTCGGCGTGCTGCTGGCCCGGCTGCTGGTGCCCGAGCAGTTCGGTCTGTACACCACGGCGCTGGTCGTGCAGACGTTGCTGCTGACGTTCAACGACTTCGGCACCGCGACCGCGCTCGTCCGGCACAAGGGCGACGTGCGGCCGATGCTGCCGACGGTGTGGACGATCTCCGTCGGCGGCGCGACCATCGTCTATCTGCTGTGCCTGTTCAGCGCGCCGTTCCTGGCCACCGGCCTGGGTTCGCCGCAGGCCGCGGACCTGGTGCGGGTGCTGTCACTCAACGTGTTGCTGGACGGTTTCGCGGCCGTGCCGGGTGCGCTGCTGACCCGGAATCTGCGCCAGGCCAGGCGGCTGATCGCCGATGTCGCCGGGCTGCTGGTCAATCTGGGGCTGACCGCCACGTTGGCGCTGACCGGTTTCGGCGCGTGGGCGTTGGTGATCGGTCACGTCAGCGGCACGGCGGTGGTGACGTTGCTGCTGCTGATCGTGACAAAGCAGGTCCCGCGTTTTGGCATCAAACGCCGGCATGTCAACGAGGTGGCCAGGTACGGCGGCGCGGTTGTGGTCTCATCGGTCGTGATGGTGTTGCTCCAGTACGCCCCGCAGACGATCACCGGCCGGATGCTCGGCGCCACCGCGCTGGGTTTCTTCTACCTGGCCTCGAACGTGTCGAGCTGGCCGGCCTCGGTGGTCACGACAACCGTGGAACGGGTTGGTCTGGCCACGTTCTCCCGCGCCCGCGACGCCGGCGTCGACCTCGACCGCGCCGCCTCCGCGGTGATCGGCATGGTCGCGATGGCCGTGCTGCCCGGCGGCGCGGCGCTGGCCCTGCTGGCCCCGCAGATCGTCGAGCTGGTGTACGGGGACAAGTGGGCCCCGGCCGCGCCCGTGCTGGCCGGCCTGGCCGTCGCCACCGTCGCCCGGGTGCTGGCCGATCTGGTCTTCAACCTCATGATCACGGCCGGTTCCGCGCTGTCCTCGGTGCTGGTGCAGGTGATCTGGCTGGTGGCGCTGGTGCCGACGGCCATCTTCGCCACCACGCGGTGGGGCCTGGTCGGCATGGGCTGGGCGGTCGCCGCGGTCGCCTGTTTCGTCGCGCTTCCCGTGCACGCCTGGGGTTTGTGGCGGGCCGGTGTGCACGTGCCGGCCCTGGTGCGCGGGTTGGCCCTGCCGCTGCTGGCCACCGTGGTCGTCGTCGCGGCGCTGCTGGCGACGGCGCTGGTGCTGCACCACTCGCTGCTCTACCTGGTCACCGGTCTGTTGATCACCGGTGCCGCGGTGGCGGCGGGCTGGTTCGGCCTGCGCGATCGACTGTCCGCTGCCCTCGACGCGCCTAGACAGGTGTAGCCACGCCGTTCCAAGTGGACATGGCGTGGCTACTTTCCTGCCGGTGCAAAGCCAGTTCGGAGCAAGGGATAAGGTCTCGGGCCATGCGTGCGGGTGTTCCCACCATCAACGTCCTCGGGGTGCCGGTCGCCGCGCTGACCGCGCCGCAGGCCATCGCCGAGGTGTCCGGCCTGCTGGCCGAGCCCGGGCCGCAGACCCTGGTTTACGTCAACGCGCACTCGGTGAACCTGGCCCGGTCGCACAATCGCTACCGAGCGTGCCTCGCGGACGCCGACCTCGTGCTCAACGACGGCTCGGGCATGGCGCTGGCCGCCCGGCTGCGCGGCCGGCGGTTCCCGGCCAACCTCAACGGCACCGACTTCACGCCCGAGGTGCTGCGGCTGGCCGCCCGTGAGGGCCTCGGCGTCTTCCTGCTCGGCGGCCGCCCGGGCGTGGCCGCGCGGGCGGCCGACCGGCTGCGCGCCCGCGTGCCGGGGCTGCGTGTGGTGGGCCACCACCACGGCTACATCGCCGACCACCACGCTGTCACCGCCCAGATCCGGGCCACCGGGGCGGACATCGTGCTGGTGGCCATGGGCAATCCGCGCCAGGAGCTGTGGCTGGCCGAGCACCTGCCGTCCACCGGGGCCGAGCTGGGCGTGGCGGTCGGGGCGTTTCTCGACTTCGCGGCCGACCGGATTCCCCGTGCGCCCCGTTGGATGCGGGCCGCCGGCATCGAGTGGCTGTACCGACTCAGCCGGGAGCCGCTGCGCCTGTTCGCCCGTTATGTGGTCGGAAATCCCCTGTTCGTCGCGCGGGTGCTGTTCGACCGCGTGCTGGCCACCACACGTTAGGAACCCGCATGCCCGCTGTCTGCTTCGTGACGACGTATCCGTTGTCCCGTCAGGACCTCGGCGGCAGCGGCTGGGTGGATCGGCGGCTGTTGCCCGTTTTCGCCGGGTCGGCGGACGTCGAGGTGGTCTGCGTGACCGGTCCCGACGGGGAGTGGACCGAGCGGGTCGATGCGCTCGAGGTGACGGCTCGTGCGGCCGGTGACGTGCCGCTGGAGCTGAGGGGCGATCGGCTGGCGCTGGCCCGGATCGCCGCCGGCATGCTGGTCAGCCCCGAGCCCTATCTGGCCCGCAAGTTCTCCGTGTTTCCCGGCTGGCGCAAGGCCGTCGCGTTGCTGCGGGCCCGCGCCGCCGGCCGGCAGGTCGTGACCAGCGGCTGGCCGGGGCTGGTGCTCGCGGCCGCCGCCGGCGTGCCGGTGGCCGCGCACGTGGCGCACAACGTGGAGTCGACCATCGCCGTGGAGCATTCGCCGCGGCCACTGCGGATGCTGGGCGAGATCCCGCGGCTGCGGCGGATGGAGCGACGGCTGCTCGGCCTGCCCGACCATGTGTTCGCGTTGTCCCGTACCGACGCCGCCGAGCTGTCGGCCATCGCGCTGCCGGTGCCGCTGTCGGCCACCGGGGCGTCGGACGGCCGCACGGTCGGCTTCATCGGCAAGGCCGGCTGGCCGCCCAACGCGCGGGCGCTGGAGGTGCTGCTGGGGCCGGTGCACGAGCGGCTGTCGGCCATGGGCGTCGACGTCGACTTCGTGCTGGCCGGCAAGGGAACCGAGCAGTTCGCCGAGCACCCGCGGGTCGTCGCCGCCGGGCCGGTGGCCGATGTCGCCGACTTCTACGCCCGGGTCGGCCTGGCCGTGGTGCCGAGGTTCGGCGCCAGCACCGGGGTGAGCGTGAAGGTGCTGGAGGCGGCCGAGTTCGGCGTTCCGTCGGTGCTGCCGCGGTCGCTGGCCGAGGCGATCGATCCGGACGGCCCCTGGCTGGTCGCCGAGACCGTCGACGACATGGCCGAGGTGATCCGGCGGTGGCACAGCGGCCAGCGGTCCCCCGACGCCGTGGAGTGGGCGCGCAAGCAGGACGTTGCCCGCACGGCCACCCTGCTGAGCACCGCGGTCGGGCTGTAACGAAACGCCCAAAGGTACATGTGCTGGTCGCGTCCACGCTGAGGAGGTCAGGTGCCCGGTCTGATCCGTCAGGCGTTGCGTCTCCGGCTGGGACTGCCGGTTTCGGCCGTTACCATCGGTCCGGTCGTGACCAGGGGGAAGGTCGTCGAGCTGCGGCCGCCCGTCACCGCCGACGCTGCCGAGTGGTCGCGGCTGGTGCGTCCCGAGCGTGATCGGCTGGAGCCGCGGTGGCCGGTGAGCGAGCTCGACTGGGCCGCGCGTACCAGCGAGGCCGCCTGGCGAGACCGCTGCGCCGACTTCCGCCGGCTGGTCCGTGACGGCGTCGCCCTGCCGTTCGTGATCACCATCGACGGCGCCATCGCCGGTGAGATCCGGTTGGACCGGGTCGATCGCGAGCGCGGCTCGGCCGAGGTGCAGGTGTGGATCTCGCAGGCACGCGAGGGAGCCTCGATCGCCGCCGCGGCGCTGCGTCTGCTGGTGCGCCACGCGTTCGGCGAGTACGAGCTGCGCCGGCTCACCGCACCGATCCCGCCCGGCGACCGCGCCGCCGCGACCCTGTTCGGCCGCGTGGGTTTCCGGCGTGAAGGAATCCTGCGCGGGTACCGCGAGCACACCGATCACGAGCTGTGGTCGCTACTGGCCACGGACCGGCCTGACGAGCCCAACTCGGATCTACCTATAGTGTCGCCGGTGGACGTTCCGGGTAGCGGCAGGGGCTTCGAGCGGTCCAGCGCGTTGCAGCATCGGCTGCACGAGCTGGTGCCCGGTGGCGCGCACACCTACGCCCGCGGCTCCGACCAGTATCCGGAGGGTATGGCGCCGGTTCTGGTGCGCGGCGACGGCTGCCGGGTCTGGGACGCCGACGGCAACTGCTTCATCGAGTACGGCATGGGCCTGCGGTCGGTCACCCTCGGCCACGGCTACCGGCCCGTCGTCGAGGCCGTGCGGCGGGCGCTGGACGACGGCGTGAACTTCTCCCGGCCGACCGGGCTGGAGGTGGCCGCCGCCGAGGACTTCCTGAGCCTGGTGCCGGGCGCGGACATGGTCAAGTTCGCCAAGAACGGCTCGGACGCCACCACCGCCGCCATCCGGCTGGCCCGCGCGGCCACCGGGCGGGACATGGTCGCGGTCTGCGACCAGCCGTTCTTCTCGGCCGACGACTGGTTCATCGGGGCCGTGGAGATGAACTCCGGCGTGCCCGACGCCATCCGCAACCAGACCGTGCGCTTCCAGTTCAACGATCTCGACTCGCTGCGGCTGCGGTTCGCCGAGAACGGCGGCCAGATCGCCTGCGTGGTGATGGAGGCCGCGACCGCGCTGGCCGAGCCGGAACCCGGCTTCCTGGAAGGGGTTCGCGCGCTGTGCGACGCCCACGGGGCGCTGCTGGTGTTCGACGAGATGATCACCGGCTTCCGCTGGTCGGCCAGCGGGGCGCAGACCGTGTACGGGGTGCGGCCCGACCTGTCGTGCTGGGGCAAGGCCATGGGCAACGGCTTCCCGATCTCCGCGCTGGCCGGCCGGCGCGAGTTCATGGAGCTGGGCGGGCTGAACACGGACTCGCCGCGGGTGTTCCTGCTGTCCACCACGCACGGGCCGGAAACCGTGTCTCTGGCGGCATTCCGGGCCGTGGTGCGGGCCTACGCCGATGCCGATCCGATCGGCGTGATGGAGCGCCGGGGAGCCATGCTGGGTGACGGCGTCAACGCCGCCGCCCGTGAGCTCGGCGTCGAGGAGTTCGTCGCCGCCATCGGCCGGCCCTCGTGCATGGTGTTCACCACGCGCGACCCGGACGGCCGTCCGTCGCAGCCGTTCCGCACGCTGTTCATGCAGGAGCTGTTGCGCCGCGGTGTGCTGGGGCAGTCGTTCGTGATCTCCGCCGCACACACCGTCGCCGACGTCGAGCACACCATCCAGGCCACCCGCGAGGCGCTCAAGGTCTACCGCCGTGCGCTGGAAGACGGTGGCGTGGAACGGTTCTTGGACGGCCGGCCGGTCGCGCCGGCACTGCGCTCGTTGGCCTCGCCGCGGCAGCTCTGACCGCGTCCCTTCTCGCCGCGGCCCCCACTCGACCCGCACAGCTCGCACCCGGCTGCTTCCCGCCAGCCCTGCTGCTCTCCGTCGCCGCGACTTTCCCTGGCGACTCTCCCACCTCGCGCCCGCTGCGAACTTCCTGCCGCCGCAACGCTTTCCTTCTTTCCCCAGACACAAAAATGAGGGTGCTGGCCGAATGTCGACCAGCACCCTCGGTTGGCCACCGCTCCGGCTCTGCCCCTCGTAGTGCCGGAGGAGATTGATCACCGGTGGCCAAGTTGGTGGAGCCCCGACGCCACGGGGGCAACGCGACGCCGGGGCCGGCCCCCGACCTGACCGGGCGCGGTCGGCAGGTCGGGAAGATCCGGGACGTCGGGGGAGGGCCGTCGCCCGCGGCATGGCACAACCGGGAGGACGTGCTCGACACGATCGCCATGCGCGGCGGAGACCCACTGTGTTGGGGGCATCCCCGGGCCCGGATCAGCTCGGCACGGCCGCAAAAGGGCACAAGAGTGCCCCGCGGCCGTGAGCGTCGTCAGTCGGGTGAGGTGCTGGGCAGCCCGGGAACGCCGTCGCTGACGCGCTTGGCGTTGGGCTCGTCGGAGCTGGAGCCGGGGCTCGGCCGGAAGCCGGTGCCCGGGGTCACGATGCCGGCCAGGCCGTTGGCGCTGCCCAGGTCGTGGCTCGCGGTGCCGCCGGTGGACGGGGCGGAGATCGGCTGCGCGGCCGGCTGCTGCACCGGCAGGTCGACCGGCTGCTGCGGGAGGTCGGGCGTGGCACCGCTGGGCGCGCCCATGGACGGCGCGTTGGGCCGCGCAACCGGCTCGACGGCGTGGCCGGCCGGCGGCGCGGCCTGCTGGACCGGCGCTTGCGGCGGCGCGGCCGGGGGAGCCGGGGGCTGGGGCTTCGTCGGCACGGTGACGGTCGTCGTGCCCGTCCACACGTCACCGGAGTCGGAGCCCGAGCCCCAGCCGTTGCCGGAGGTGCCCTGATTGCCGGTGTCGCCACCCGTGGACGGCCCGCCGGAGGTCACCGTGCTGGAACCGGTTCCGCTGCCGTCGTCGGCCGGCGAGGCGATGGCCGACACGACGCCGGACTCGTGACGGTGGCCGCCGAAGCTCGTGAACAGGCCGTTGACCAGGTCGGACAGGTCCGACCGGAGCGAGTCGACCACGGCGCTGGCCTGTGTCGTGTCGGCCTGTGTCGTAGCGGGCTGTGTTGTGCCCGGCCGGGGTGCGTCGGTGGCGGTGGCCGCGTTGGCCACGGCGGCGCCGAACACGCAGGCCAGCAGGGTCAGGCCGGCGGTCACGGCGATCCGGATGACGGCAGCGCGCAGGGCGGCGCCGATGCACCGCACCGCCTTCGCGCTGGCCACTGTCACCACCACCGTCCGCCTAGCCGGCCGAAAACGTGAAGTTGTCGGATCCGGCGTCAAGACATGTTTAGCACCGCAGTGTCGATTTGCCCATGTTCTCGTCGCCGACCGCCCGGATAGCGGCATGTCCGGGATCAGTCTCGCACAACGTGGCAACTGTGGGTGGTCAGCCGCGGGCCGCCACTCGTTTGAGGGTTTTCCGCCCGGTCACGGATCCGACTCGGTGGTCGGCCCTTCTAACCGTGGACCAACTCGCCGGCGGGGAGGAACGAGTGGAAGTCGACACAAGACCGGGCGCGGCCGAACTGCTCAGGGCCGCGGAACTCGGCGATCGGGCGGCCTGGCGCGAACTCGTCGCCCGGCACACGCCAACCGTCTGGGCTGTTGCCCGATCTCATCGGCTGGATCGCCACGATGCCGCCGATGTCGTGCAGAGCACCTGGCTGTCCTTGTTGGAGAATATGAATCGAATTCATGATCCCGCCGCGCTGGCCGCCTGGCTGGCCGTCACTGCACGGCGGCACGCGCTGCGTCTGATCGGGGCGCGCCGCCGGGAGAGCCCGGTTGACGAGCAACGATTGGACTTCGCCCGGGCCGACGCGGCCGATGTCGCCGTCCTGCGCTCGTCGCCGAACGCGGCGCTGTGGCGGGCGTTCACCCAGTTGTCCGAACAGTGCCAGCGGGTGCTGCGAGTGCTCGTGCACGCGCCGGAACTGTCCTACCGACAGGTCGCCGCCAGCCTGGGCATCCCGGTCGGCAGCATTGGGCCGACAAGGGGAAGATGCCTGGCCCAACTCCGCCGAAAGGCATCGTTGTCGGGTCTGTTCCGGGAGGACGCGGGATGACGCAGGTGCCGGCCTGGACGCTGCTCGGCGTCGCCGATCGCGCTCTTCTCAACCAACTCAGGGTGCTGCTGTGTGGAATCGACCCGGTTCCACCCGCGGTCCTGATGGCCGCCTCTTCACTCGGTCAGCGTATTGCGTCGCATCGGAGGGTAATGGTGAGCCGGGGTTGATCGGCTAACACCGACAATGGGGTCTCGAAACCGGTCGAGACCCCATTGTCACGACTCAGCCGAGCTTGCGCAGTCGGGCGATCGCCTCGTCGATTACCTCCTCGCGCTTGCAGAACGCAAAGCGCACCAGGTGCTGCCACTGCTCGGGGTGGTCGGTGAACACCTGCACCGGCACACCGGCCACGCCGATCCGCTCCGGCAGCTGGCGGCACAGCTCCGCGCCGTCGGCGAAGCCCAGCGGCCGCACGTCCGCGCAGACGAAGTAGGTGCCGGCGGCCTGGCGCACGGCGAAACCGGCGTCGGCCAGTCCGGCCGACAGCCGGTCGCGCTTGCGCTGCAGGTCGTCGCGCAGCCGGTCGACCCAGGCCAGCTCGTTGCGCAGGGCGTAGGCCACCGCCGGCTGGAACGGCGCGCCGCCGACGAAGGTGATGAACTGCTTGGCCGCCCGCACCGCCGCGACCAGCTCGGCCGGGCCGCACACCCAGCCGATCTTCCAGCCGGTGGCGCTGAAGGTCTTGCCCGAGCTGGAGATGGCCACTGTGCGCTCGTACATGCCGGGCAGCGCCGACAGCGTCACGTGCTCGCGGCCGTCGTAGAGCAGGTGCTCGTACACCTCGTCGGTGATCGCGATCAGGTCGTGTTCCTGGCACAGCGCGGCGACCTCTTCGAGCTCCTGGCGGGTGAAGACCGTGCCCGTCGGGTTGTGCGGCGAGTTCAGCAGCAGCGCCTTCGTGCGCGGCGTCACCGCCGCCCGCAGCG
This sequence comes from Kutzneria sp., assembly GCA_036403095.1. GTDB lineage: Bacteria > Actinomycetota > Actinomycetes > Mycobacteriales > Pseudonocardiaceae > Kutzneria. Next base: position 10,355 of record DASWRQ010000093.1, read on the forward strand.
CGTCGACGTCCAGCGCGAACCGGTCGCCGTCCTCGACCAGCGACACCACCTTGCGGGTCGCGCCGGCCAGCGCCACCGACGCCGCGTACGAGTCGTAGTACGGCTCGATCAGCAGCACCTCGTCACCCGGTTCGACCAGCGCCAGCAGCGCCGCCGCGATCGCCTCCGTCGCGCCCACCGTCACCAGGACCTGGGTGTCCGGGTCGTACTCCGTGCCGTAGCGGGTGCGGTGCTCCGCGATCGCCTGCCGCAGCTCCGGCCGGCCCGGGCCCGGCGGGTACTGGTTGACGCCCTCGGCGATCGCCCGCTGGGCCGTCGCGAGCATCTCGGCGGGCCCGTCGGTGTCCGGGAAGCCCTGGCCGAGGTTGACCGCGCCGGTCCGGGTGGCCAGCGCGGTCATCTCCGCGAAGATCGTCGAGGTGAACGGCCGCAGCCGCGGCACGAGAGCAGGTGTACGCACCATCGGATCCTCGCCGATCCGTCCCCGAAATGTCACCCGGCGCCACCCCGGTCTGCGGCACTGATCACGGCGGATCGGCGTCCACCCGGGGAGAATGGTCGGCGTGGAGCGACTAACCGCGGCCGAGACCGTCAAGCGGCGTGCGCTGCGCCGGATGAAGGCCGTCGCCGCCGGGCTGCTCGTGCTGGCCGCCATCGTCTACGTGCTGTCCGGCATCTTCGCCGGGCCGGTGTGGCTGGGCTACGTCCATGCCGCCGCCGAGGCCAGCATGGTCGGCGCGCTGGCCGACTGGTTCGCCGTCACCGCCCTGTTCCGGCGGCCGCTCGGCCTGCCCATCCCGCACACCGCGCTCATCCCCAGCCGCAAGAACCTGCTCGGGGCCAGCCTCGGCGACTTCGTCGGCAGCAACTTCATGTCCGAGCAGGTCGTGCGGGACCGGCTGCACCGGGCCGAGATCAGCAAGCGGGTCGGCGTGTGGCTGTCCGAGCGGGAGAACGCGCAGCGCATCACTTCCGAGTTCGCCAACCTCGCCCGTGGTCTTGTCACCGTGCTCCGCGACGAGGACGTCCAGGCCGTCGTCGAGCACGCCGTCGTGCAACGCCTGATGGCCATCCCCTGGGGTCCTCCCCTGGGCAAGCTCCTCGGCCAGGTCCTCGAGGACGGCTCCCACCACAAGCTCGTCGACCTCATGGCCGACCGGGCCTACGAGTGGGTTCGCGACAACCACGAGGCCGTCAAACGCGTCGTCTCCGACCGTTCGCCCTCGTGGTCGCCCAAGTTCGTCGACTCCATCCTGGGCGAGCGGGTCTACAACGAGATCCTCGGCTTCGCGTGGGCCATGAAGACCGACGTCAACCACCCGATGCGGGCCGCCGTGGACCGCTTCCTCATCGACTTCGCCGGCGATCTGCGGACCGATCCGCTCACCATGGAGCGGGCCGAGCAGGTCAAGCGCCAGGTGCTCACCCATCCCGAGGTGCGGCACGTCATCGGCACCACCTGGGCCAACGCCAAGCGCATGCTGCTCGACGCCGCCGAGGACCCCTCCAGCGAGCTCCGCAAGCGGGTCCTCGAGGGCCTCATCTCGCTGGGCGTCCGCCTGGAGACCGACGACGCCACCCGCACCAAGGTCGAAGGCTGGATCGAGGGCGGCGCCGGCTACGTCGTCACCCACTACCGCGCCGAGATCCTGACCTTGATCACCGACACCATCGAGCGCTGGGACGCCGAGGAGACCTCCCGCAAGATCGAGCTCCAGGTCGGCCGCGACCTCCAGTTCATCCGCATCAACGGCACCGTCGTCGGCGCGCTGGCCGGCCTGGTCATCTACGCCTGCTCCCAGCTCCTGTTCTGAGCGGTCAGGAGGCGGCGCTGCGGGTCCGTTCGCGCCAGGCGCGGGCCTTCTCCCGGTTGCCGCAGACCCGCATGGAGCACCAGGTGCGGGAGCGGTTGCGGGAACGGTCGTAGAAGGCCAGGCGGCAGTCGTGGGCGGAGCAGATCTTGATGCGGTCCCAGTAGCCGAGCACGGCGAGGCGGGCGGCGGCGGCGAGTACGGAACCGAGCGCGTCGCCGGCGGTGAGGACGGGGACGCCGGAGCTGAGCTCGATGCGCAGGGAGCCATGGGTCATGGCGGGTCCGGCGGGCAGCGGGGAGCCATGGTGGGCGAGGGCGACGGCCCGTAGGGCGTCGCGGCTGGAGCGGGCCTTAACGAGGGGGCCGGCGGTGCCGAGCCCGAGCGTGGCGGCCCAGTGCTGCCAGGTGTGCTCGCTGGAGAGCACATCGGAGGTCGTGTTCACGGTGTTCAGGAAGGCGAGCAGCAACTCGACGTCGTGCTCGGCGTCCCAACCGGTTTCCTGCACGGCGCGGGCGCCGGCGGCCGTACCAGTCACCACTCCACTGTAGGCGGAGAATCCAAGGGGCAAGATCGGTGCAGGTCACATGATGTACACCGAAGGTATAGCCCGAAGGTATACACCCGATGTAGAGTGACGGACATGTCGATCGGACTCACCCTGCTCGGCCTGCTGGAGACGGGGCCACGCCACGGCTACGACCTCAAGCGGGCCTACGACGAGCACTTCGGCCAGGACCGGCCGCTGCACTACGGCCAGGTCTACTCGACGCTGTCCCGCCTGCTCAGGGACGGCCTGGTCGAGGTGGACGGGGTGGAGGCGGGCGAGGGCCCGGAGCGCAAGCGCTACGCGATCACGGCCTCGGGGGTGACGGACGTCCGCGACTGGCTGGTCACGCCGGAGCGGCCGGAGCCGTACCTGCACAGCACGCTGTACACGAAGGTGGTGCTGGCGCTGATGTCGGGCCGCAGCGCGTCGGAGGTGCTGGACGTCCAGCGGGCCGCGCACCTGGAGACGATGCGCGCGCTGACCCGCCGCAAGCTGACGGGCGACCTGGCCGACCAGCTGATCTGCGACCACGCCTTGTTCCATCTCGAGGCGGACCTGCGTTGGCTGGAGCTGACGGCGGCCCGTCTCGACCAGCTGTCCGAGGAGGTGCGGCGATGACGGAGCCGTTGCTGGAGGCGCTGGACCTCCACAAGTCCTTCGGTCCGACGCCGGCGCTGGACGGCGCGGGCCTGCGCGTCTGGCCGGGCGAGGTGGTCGCGGTGATGGGCCCGTCGGGCTCGGGCAAGTCGACGCTGCTGCACTGCCTGGCCGGCATCATCCGCCCGGACAGCGGCACGGTGTCCTACCGGGGCACGGCGTTGGGCACGCTGTCCGATGTCGCCCGGAGCGAGTTGCGGCGCACGGAGTTCGGCTTCGTGTTCCAGTTCGGCCAGCTCGTGCCGGAACTGACGTCGCTGGAGAACGTGGCGCTGCCGTTGCGGCTGGGCGGCATGCGCCGGCGCGAGGCGGAAAGCCGGGCCACGGAATGGTTGGCTCGCCTGGAAGTCGCCGATGTGGCGGACAAGCGGCCGGGCGAGACCTCCGGCGGCCAGGGGCAGCGGGTGGCGGTGGCCCGGGCGTTGGTCACGAGTCCGAAGGTGGTCTTCGCGGACGAGCCGACCGGCGCCCTCGACTCCCTCAACGGCGAACGCGTGATGCGGTTGCTGGTCGCCGCGGCCAAGGACGCCAACGCGGCGGTGGTCCTGGTGACGCACGAGGTGCGGGTGGCGGCCTACTCGGACCGCGAAGTCGTGGTGCGGGACGGCAAGTCCACGCAGGTGGAGCCGGTTCGGTGACTGTGTTGCGACTGCGGCCGCGTCGAAGGACCTTCCAGTGGTGGATCGACCTGACGCTGGGCGTGCGCCTCGCGGTGGGCGGTGGCCGCGCGGGCTGGGGGCGGCTGGCGCTGACCGCGATCGGCGTCGGCCTCGGCGTGACGGTGCTGCTGACGGCGACCTCGGTGAGCCACATGCTCCAGGCCCGGGACGATCGCGGCTACTCGCGCGCGGTGCCGCTCACCGGCCAGGCGAAGATCCCGGGCGTGGACCCGGTCTGGGCGGCCATGCGCGACAGCGAGTTCAGCGGCCGCGACCTCGAGGGCGTCATCGTCCAGAAGACCGGCCCGAACGCGCCGCTGCCGCCCGGCGTCGACCGAATGCCGAACGTCGGCGAGATACTGCTTTCCCCGGCGCTGCGACAACTGCTGGACTCCCCGGACGGCGAGCTGCTGCGGCCCCGGTTCCCGGAACACGTGGTCGGCACGGTGGATCAGATCGGGCTGACCGGTCCCCACGAGCTGTTCTTCTACGTCGGCGTGGCCAAGGTGTCCGGGCAGTCCGGCGCGGCCGAGGTGTACCGGTTCGGCCGGGAGAGCTCGCCGCGGACGCTGGACGGCTTGCTGTGGCTGCTGATCGCGCTCGGCTCGGCGGCGTTGCTCATGCCCGTGGTGGTTTTTGTCGCCACCAGCACCAGACTTGCCGCTGCGGCCCGGGATCGGCGGCTGGCGGCGCTGCGTCTGGTCGGCGCGGACGGCAAGCAGGTGCGGCGGATCGCCGCCGGCGAGGCCTTCGTCGGTGCCCTGGTCGGGCTGGCCGTCGGGGTGGCGCTGTTCGCCATCGGCCGCGCGATCGTGCCGGCCATCGACGCGAACGCCTTGCGCGGTGGCATCTTCGCCGAGGACGTCCGTCCCGATTGGACACTCGCGGCGCTGATCGTGGTCGCCGTCCCCATGCTGGCGGTGCTGATCGCGATGTTCTCGTTGCGGCGCATCATGATCGAGCCGCTCGGCGTGGTGCGGCGGGCTCGTAACCAGCGCCGTCGGCTGTGGTGGCGGCTGGTGCCGCCGGTGCTGGGCATTGCGCTGCTGGCCAGCCAGGGCGGCCGGCTCAGCCAGGCGCTGGACGGCGACTCGCAGCTGCCGGTCACCGCGGGCATCGTGCTACTGCTGTTCACGGTGCCGTTGGTGCTGCCCTGGCTGGTCGAACGGGTCGTGGCCCGGCTGAGCGGCGGCTCGCCCGCGTGGCAGCTGGCGATCCGGCGGCTGCAACTGGACAGCGGCACGCCGGCCCGGGTGGTCGGCGGCGTCGCGGTCGTGCTGGCCGGCGCGATCGCGTTGCAGACCCTGTTCATTCCCGCGGCGACCCG
>DASWRQ010000094.1:0-14366 GCA_036403095.1 Kutzneria sp.
CGCACCACTATCGTGCTGAACACCATGCCGCTGACCGTCAGGGCCGTGATCAGCGCGCCGGCCACCCACGCCGGCCCGTGCAGCACCTCCGTCACGTACACCGACGTGCCGTCGAGGAACAGGTCCACCGGCAGGCCGCCCAAAGCCACCACCACGATCAGCACCACGTACGGCCGGTTGCGCAGCACGCTCGCCGGCTCGTCCACCCGCTGCGGCCGGACATGCGGCACGTGCAGGAACACCGCCAGCACCGCCGCCGCGATCAGGAACGTCACCCCGTCCAGCGCCACCGCCACCTGATAGCCCACCGGTCCCACGCTGGCCAGACCGGCCACCGCCAGCCCACCCAGGCCGAAAGACACCCCTCGCACCTGGCCCACCAGGGCAAAGGCCGAGTCCTTGCTTCCTTGTCGCACCGTGTCCGCGATCAGTCCGAACACCGAGCTGTAGAACGCCTGCTGCCCCGCCGCCAGCAACGCCGACGCCACGAGCACCAGCACCGCGTTCGTGGCCACGAGGTACATCCCCACCCCGGCCGCCTGCAGCACCTGCGACCCGATCACCACCTGCCGCGGCCCGAACCGATCGACCAGCCTGCCGGCCAGCAGCGGCGCCGCGATGCCCACCAGCTTGCCCACCGTGACGACCACACCTGCCACCGCGACCGGTAGGCCCACCACCTGGATCCCGTACAGGACCGACAGCGGCAGGAAAAGCCCGGACCCGAAGTTGTCGATGCCCAACGCGATCAGCAGTGCCCCCATGCCGCCACGCTAGCAACGGCCGCGGCCCCTGGGTGGCCGGCCGGGTCGGCTAGCAGCGGCTGAGTTCCACGGCCGGGAACCGCACGACTGCGGGCGGGCGGCCGGCCTGGACTTCCCAGGCCTGGTTGCTCTCACCGCCGGCCACGATCTGCTCGACGGCGGCGGCGACCTCGTCGGGAGAGGCGACGGCGAGGCCGTGCTCGACCAGTCGGTCCCGGACCCCGGCGACCATGGGGGTGTCGATGAAACCGGGGCAGACGGCGTTGAGGGTGACGTCGGGGATCTGCAAAGACCGGACCAGTCCGATGATGGCGTGCTTGCTGGCGGAGTAGACGGGGTCGAATGAGGCCGGGGAGATGCCGGCGAGGCTGGAGGTCACGACGACGGCCCGGGCCCCGCCACGGACGGCGGCGCGGAGGCCGAACATGGTGCCGTCGACGTTGACGGCCATGATGCGGCGGTAGGCGTCGAGGTCGAAGTCGGTGCCGCCGTTGCCGATGCCGGCGTTGAGGTGCACGATGTCGAGCCCGCCGAAGGCGTCCCGAGCGGCGGCGACGGCATTGTCGTTGTCCTGCGCCGAGGACACGTCGGTGGGCACGAACAGGCCACCGATCTCGGCGGCGACCTCGGCCCCCGAGGGATTGACGTCGGCGATGACGACCTGGGCGCCGCCGCGGGCGAAGCGCCGGGCGACCGCGGCGCCGATGCCGCTGGCGCCGCCGGTCACCAACACGACCGTCACTTCTTCCTCCCCCGCATCATCATCACCTGGCCCGACTCGGCCAACACCTTGGCGGCCACGGACTTGCGCCGCAGGTAGAGCCGGGTGCCGATCTCCAGCGCGGCGTACACCACCAGGTACTGCAGGGTGCTGATCAGCGGCACCTGATCCACCGGCAGCCCGTAGGCCAGCACGACCCGGACGACCGAATCACCCAGCAGGCCAACGCCCCACATCACAGTGGCCATCCGCAGCACGTGCCGGTACGTCGGCGAGTCGCGCCAGCTGAGCACGAACCGCTCGCGCGTCTCCCCCGAGGTGAACGACAGCAGGAACTGCTGCAGGAACGGCGTCCGCCACAGCGTGGCCAGGATCCACACGCCGGCGATCGCGGTCATCCAGCCGTCCTTGGCCAGCAGGAAACGCGGGCTGCCGGTGACGAACGACGTCGCCACGCTCAGGCCGAGGATGGACAGCGTGAACAGCGCCAGCGCGTCGATTTTTCGGCGGACGACGATGCCGTGCACCGCGTGCGCCGTCGGTGGGATCGCGCCGAGCATCAGGGCCAGCCACTGGTCCACGCCCGCCGCGCGCAGGCCGTAGAACAGGGCCAGCGGCGCGACCAGGTTGAGCGCGAGGTTGACGACGACCGTCCGGCGCGGGTCGGCGGCGCGCTGCTCGGTGTGCGTAGCGATTGCCATGGCACCAAGCTATTGCCGGCGCGGCGGCGGGGGAACGTAGTTAGCTGCCGTTGTCCTGGTGTACCTAGCTCCACCCCGATGGTGTCGTGGGCGGCGTGATTTTTTGGCCATGGTGTCGATTCGGGGTCGGCTCGTTCGACACAGGGGTATGACGAACGAGCCGATCTCGACCCGCAACCTCGACCGTGACGGCCACGCGGAGCTCCCCTGGAGTCGTCCGCGCGACCTGCTGGCCACCGACACCCCCGGCAGCGACCTGACGTTCTTCGTCGCCACCGTGCGCCCCGACGGACGGCCGCACTCCGCCGGCGTGGGGGCCATCTGGGTCGACGATGCCCTCTACTTCGTCGGCGGCCCCGGCACGCGCCGGTCACGCAACCTGGCCGCCAACCCGGCGTGCAGCATCTCGGTCCGCCTGACCGGCATCGACCTCACGATGGAGGGCGAGGCGCACCGGGTCGACGACCCCGACACCCTGGAGAAGATCGCCGCGGTCTACCGCAGTGGCGGCTGGCCGGCCACCGTGGAGAACGGTGGCTTCAACGCCTCGTTCATGGCCCCCAGCGCCGGTCCCGCGCCGTGGCACCTGTATCGCCTCACCCTGGCCCGGGCCGTCGGCGTGGCCTGCGCCGAGCCCTACGGGGCCACCCGCTGGGACTTCTGACCCGGCCGCACGCCGACCGCCGCCGCGAAGGCCGAGGTCAGCCCCTCAACGACGCTCGACCATAATTTCCTGAGCGAGTGGGAATCAAAAGCTTGGGTCGTCCGTTGTCAAGTACAGCAGGCGGCAAGGGGCCGCCGACGGACCCGAGAGAGGGGCGGTGCGCGATGTTGGTGCGCACGGATCCGTTCCGCGAGCTGGAGCGGCTGATGTTCGGCACGGGCGCCACCAGGGCGCGCGCGGCGGCCATTCCGATGGACGCCTTCCGCAAGGGTGACGAGTTCGTGGTCACGTTCGACCTGCCCGGCGTCTCGCCGGCGTCGATCGACGTGAACGTCCAGCGCAACGTGCTGACGGTGCAGGCCGAGCGGCCGGCGGCCAAGGACGACGAGGTCCGCTGGCAGGTGGCCGAGCGGCCGACCGGGACGTTCGCCCGGCGGGTGGTGCTCGGCGAGGCGCTGGACAAGGACGGCATCCAGGCCAGCTACGACGCGGGTGTGCTGACCCTGCGCGTGCCGGTGGTGGAGAAGGCCCAGTCCCGCAAGATCGCGGTGACCGCGGGCGCCGCCGCCCAGCTCGAGGGCTGATCACGGTTCGTGGACAATTTGTCCACGGCGGATGTACTGTCCACAGCGTGTCCACGATGGCCGACCGGCTGGCCCCGGTGTGCGAGGCGATCGCCCGCCTGCTTTCACCGCACGCCGAGGTGGTGCTGCACGACCCGGCCACGGACTCGGTGATCGCCATCTGGAACCCGCTGTCCAGGCGGACCGTGGGCGATCCGTCCCTGCTGGGCGAGCTCGACGAGCTCAACCCGGTCGGCCCGGACGTCTACGGCCCGTACGCCAAGTCGCTGCCCGACGGGCGGCGGCTTTCCAGTGTGAGCGCGGTGATCCGCGACGACGAAGGCCGCCCGGACGCGGTGCTGTGCGTGAACGTGGACCGATCCGCGTTCGACGCGGCGGCCCGCATCCTGGCGGCCTTCGCCGCACCGTTGACCGTCCAGCCCGAGGCGCTGTTCGCGCACGACTGGACGGAACGGCTCAACGAGACGGTGGCCGAGTTCGTCCGTGACCACGGCTCGACCGTGGACGGGCTGACCAAGGAACAGCGGCTTGCCCTGGTGGCCCGGCTGGACGCCGGCGGCGTGTTCGACCAGCGGCGGTCCGTGCCCACGGTGGCGCGGGCGATGGGAATCTCCCGTTCGGCCGTCTACCAACTGCTCGCGCTGACCCGCAAGGAGCCCGCCGATGCCGACCCTGCCTGACTTCCGGCTGGAGACGTACTTCTCCGCCTGGGAGTTCACCGCCCGCTACCACCTCACGGCGTCGGACGCGCAGAGCATGCCGCTGGCCGAGCTGCTGGCGATGGCCGACGACGACGGCCGCCGGCGCTGGGAATCGCTGACGCTGGGCTACACGGAGACCCGCGGGCTGCCGGCGCTGCGCGAGGAGATCGCGGTGACGTACGACAACGTCGAACCCGAGGACGTTGTGTGCTTCGCCGGCGCGGAAGAGGCCATCTACCTGGCGATGCAGGTGCTGCTGACGCCGGGCGACCACGCCGTGGTGCTCACGCCGAACTACCAGGCGGCGGAGACGCTTCCGTTGGCCCTCACCGAAGTCACCGGGGTCGCGCTGCGGGAGGACGACAACTGGGCGCTGGACGTGGACGCCGTCGAGGCAGCGCTGCGGCCCAACACCCGGCTGGTCTCGGTGAACTTCCCGAACAACCCGACCGGCGCGGTGCCCGACGAAGCGGCCTGGCGGCGGCTGGTGGACCTGTGCGACGAACGCGGCATCACGCTGTTCAGCGACGAGGTGTACCGGGGCCTTGAGCTGGACCGGCCGTCGCTGCCGCAGGCCGCGGACCTGTCGCCCACCGCGTTGTCGCTGAACGTCATGTCGAAGGCGTACGGCCTGCCGGGGCTGCGGGTCGGCTGGCTCGCCGGCCGCGACCGGAGCCTGCTGGACCGGTTGGAACGGGCCAAGCACTACACGTCCATCTGCAACTCCGCGCCGAGCGAGGTGCTGGCGCTGATCGGCCTGCGCGCGCGGGACCGGCTGCTGGACCGCAACCGGGGCATCGTGGCCGCGAACCTGCCGCTGTTCGAGGAGTTCTTCGCCCGCCGGCCCGACCTGTTCGAGTGGGAACGGCCGCAGGGCGGCTGCGTGTGCTTCCCCCGCTACCTCGGCGCGGACGGGGTCGAGGCGATGTGCGCCGATCTCGTGCGGGAGGTGGGCGTCCTGCTGCTGCCGTCGAGCATCTACCACTCCGACCTGACGGCCACGCCGACGGACCGATTCCGCGTCGGTGTCGGGCGGATCGGCCCCGAGGAGGCGCTTCAGCGCTGGGGCGACTGGCTGGCCACCCGGTGAGGGTCGTCGGCGCGGAGGAGATCCGCGCGGCGGTGCCGCCGGCCGTCGTGTTCGACGCGGTGAAAGCGGCGTTGGTCGCGCACGCCGCCGGCAACACCGTTGTGCCGTCGCCGATGCACCTGCCCTTTCTCGACGGCGACACGCACGTCAAGGCCGGCTATGTCGCCGGTCAGCCGCATTTCGTGGTGAAGACGGCGAGTTCCTTCCGTGGCCGCAACACCGGCTCGATGCTGCTGCTGTCGGCGACCACCGGCGCGCCGGTGGCGATGCTGGCCGACGACGGCCTGCTGACGGCGTGGCGGACGGCCGCCGCCGGGGCGTTGATCACCGACGCGTTGACGCCCGTGGACGTGGACGAGGTCGCGGTGATGGGCACCGGCGAGCAGGCGCTGTTGCAGATGACCTGGTTGGCGCAGCTGCGAAAGATCCGGCTGGTGCACGTGTGGGGCCGCCGGCCCGAGGCCGCGGCCCTGCTGTGTGAGCAACTCCGTGCGTCCGGGCTCGATGCCCGGCCCGGCTACGAATCCCGTGCCGCCTGCGTCGTGACCACCACGGCGTCGCCGGATCCGTTGCCGCTGAACGCTTTCCGGGCCGCCGTGCACGTCACCGGCATCGGCACCGACATGCCCGGCAAGGGTGAGCTGCCGCCGTCGCTGTTCGCCGGAGCGCTGGTCGTCACCGACGACCACGAGCAGTGCCTCGACCACGGCGACTTCGGCCACGCCGTGCGCGCCGGATTCGTTGACGCACAAGCGGATCTGCCGGTCGGCACGGTGCTCGACGGCGCACGGCGCACCACAAGGTCGATCGCCGACCTGACCGGTATCGGCGCGACCGATGCCGCCGTTTCCGGTGCGGTGTGGGAGCTTCTGGGCTAGGTTCGGCCCATGAGCGACATGGCCGGCGACCTCCACCGATACCTCCAGCAGTCCCGCGAACGGCTGGTGTCGGCGCTGGACGGCCTGAGCGAGTACGACGTCCGCCGGCCGCTGACACCGACCGGCACCAATCTGCTCGGGCTGGTCAAGCACACGCTCAGCGGCGAGTTCGGCTACCTCGGCGACTGCGTCGGCCGGCCGGCCCCGGTCACGCTGTCCTGGAACGAGGACGGGTCCGTCTGGGAGGGGGCCGACATGTGGGCCACCGCCGAGGAGAGCCGAGAGGAGCTGCTGGGCCTGTACCGGCGGGCCTGGCAGCACAGCGACGAGTCCATCGAGCAGCTCGGCCTCGACGCCCCGGCGACCGTCTCCTGGTGGGCCGAAGGCAAGCGCGAGACCACCCTCGGCCACCTGCTGGTCCGCGTGCTCACCGACACCGCCCAGCACGCCGGCCACGCCGACATCGTGCGGGAGCTGCTCGACGGCCGCGGCGGCCAGGACCAGGCCGAGTTCGACGCCGACTACTGGCAGCGGTTCGTCGGCGACATCCAGGCCGCCGCCGACGCCCACCGCTAGTAGGCTGCCGCCATGGCACAGGTGCTGGTGATCGGCCTCGACCCGGCCCGGATCGAGGGCTGGGACCCCGAGCCCGTCCTCGAAGCGATCGCGCGCGGCCAGGCCCGGTTCGACGAGCTCGGCATCGACGCCGACATGTGCCTGGTCGCGCCCGACGACAACCCCGAGGCCGCGATCGAGGAAGCGTTGCGCGGCAAGGTGTACGACTGCGTGGTGATCGGCGGCGGCATCCGCAAGCACGAGCCCCTGCTGTCCCTGTTCGAGCGGGTCGTGAACCTGGTGCACCGCCTCGCGCCGACGGCGACCATCGCCTTCAACAGCAAGGCCGACGACACCGCCGACGCCGCCGTGCGGTGGCTGTGATCCGCTTCAGCGGATCTGGCCCTGCTCGTTGCCCAAGACACCGGTCTGACGCTGCTGATCCTCCGGTTCGAGCAGCAGCCCCTCGACGGGCGCCGGCTGCCGCAGATGCCGTAGCAGGAACCGGACGGCGCTCTCGGCCTCGAACCGGGGGACGTCACGGTGCCGGCCGATGTTGGCGTGCAAGGACTTCTCGGCCGAGTCGAAGGCGTCGAACAGGACGAGACCGGCCTCGCGGGGGATCAGCTCGTCGTTCCACTGCATGGAGTACTCGACCGGCACGGTGATCTGTCGAGCCGCCGCCACGAGATTGTCCGGCCAGCACAGACCGAAGGCCGCGGCGGTGATGCGGGAGTCGACGGCGGTCAGCGGCACGCCGATGGCCGTGCCCAGGGCCAGGCCGGCATAGCCGATCGGACCGAAGGCCGGCGGCGATGCCGGCGGCCACCAGCAGCCGCGCCCGTCCGGTCATGGGAGGGGACTTGCGGTCCAGACCACCGCCATGTCCCAACAGGACGAGTGGGGTGCCGCCGCCGGCCCCGGCGGGGGTCCAGAGCACGCCGGGAATGTCGCGGACAGTGAACTCCCGCTCACGTATCCCGTCCCGCGTGGTGTCGGTGGTGTAGCCCATCCGGCGCTGCCTTTCGAACAAGGGGAAGAAGTCACGTTCCCGGCGGCGTCGCGGTGCTAACTTCGCCCTCATCAGCAGCGGACCAGCTGGGGGTCGGACCGTGATCGCCTCGACGCAGACGGACAAGTTCGCCGCGTACCTCAGGATGCTCAAGGAGCGCAGCGGACGGGGCTTCGAGCGGCTGGGCAAGCAGGCCGGGGCGAGCGGGTCGAGCCTGCACCGGTACTGCTCGGGCCTGAGCGTGCCGTCGGACTACCGCGTGGTGCACACGTTTGCCAAAGTGTGCGGGGCCAGCGCGGAGGAACTGCGGGAGCTGCACCAGTTGTGGGCGCTGGCCGACGCGGAGCGGGACACTCCCCCACCGGACCAGACGGTGGTCGAGGAGCCGACGGCCCCGCCGAAAGCGCGAAAATGGCTCACATCCTGGTACGCCGGTGTCGCGGTGGCCGTGGTGGTGCTGCTGGCCGGCGGCCTGGTCTGGGTGACGAGAGCCCCGGGCGCGGCCACCGACCCGGGCTGCCAGACGGTGAGCATGGGCGAGCACGACGACTGCGTGACCGAGGTGCAGACCCAGCTCCAGAAGGCCAGCACCAAGATCGCGGTGGACAGCGACTTCGGCCCGGAGACGCTGCGCAAGGTCACGGCCTTCCAGGTGCTGGCCGGCCTGCCGGCCAAGGGGGTCGTGGACCCGGCGACCAGACAGGCGCTGCGCAGCGGCACGGTCTCGATGGCGACCTGGGACCCCCAGCAGGTGGAACGGAAGATCCGCGAGGTGTTCACCGAGGACCCGGACACGGCGGTTGCCATCGCCCGCTGTGCGTCCTTTCTGGACCCGCTCTACGTGTTGCCCAACACCAACGGCAGCCGCAACTGGGGCGTCTTCCAGCTCTCCGACCTCCGCCTGCAACAGCAGGGCGGCACGCCGCTGAAGGCGTTCGACCCGGCCTGGAACATCGAGACGGCGCACCGGTTGTGGGCCGTGCAGCACGACTTCCACGACTGGTCGGCCTGCCAGGCGGCGCTCACCTCGACCACGACCCCGTCGAGGTGAGCACGCCCTTTTGTCACATGCGGTCCGCAGGTGCCGCTGGAAGGCAGGTATGACGCTCATGTGACATTCGGCGGCCTCAGATCGTGCCGTCCTGCCACCACCAGGCGCGGCCGAGGTCGGCCCGGCTGTCCACGTGCTGGTGGTCGGTGTTCCACGTCTCCAGCCCGGAGAAGCCGCAGGTCTCGGCGTGCTGGTAGACGGTCTTGTTGGACACGCCCGGCACGTCGAGGTCGGCGGCCGTGCCGTACAGGTGCATGCTGTCGCTGGCCCCGCCGATGTCGGCGTTGTGCTGGATGGAGCGGAAGCCGGAGTTCACTGTGATCGGCTTGTCGCCCAGCTTCTTACGCAACGCCTCCAGCTTGTACATGCAGCGCCGCGCGTTCTCCTTGGCCGCGGCGGCGCTGACCTTGCCGCCGTTGAAGGTGCCGCTGATCCGGTCGGTGAAATCGCTGAAGTTGAAGTGCGTCGTCGAGCCGTCCGACTGCTCCAAAGCGTTCAGCTTGGCCTGCGTGTTCGGGCCCACCTCGCCGTCGGCCGACAGCCCGTAGGCCGCCTGGAAGCGCTTGACCGCGGCGTCGGTGCCCGCGCCGAAGTCGCCGTCGATGCCGACCCGGGTCTGGCTGGCGCTGCTCGCGGCCCAGCCGGCCACGCGGATCTGGAGCTCGGTCACGTCGGCGCCGGACATGCCCTGCTTGAGCGTGCGCGACCAGGTGTAGGCCTGCGCGGTGCCGGCCAGCAGCGTCGGCGCGAGCACCGCGCCGGCGCCGACGACCAGCGCGCCCCGCAGCATCGCCCGGCGGCTCATGGAGAAGGTCATCGTCGTCCCTTTCAGAAGGCCAGCTGGAAGTGGACCAGCTGCGAGTCGATGTCGTACGCGTGCACACGCAGCTTGAAGTGGGTGCCGTCCTTGACGTCGGTGGCGACCGTCAGCCACGGCGGACCCATGGTCTGGTAGGCGTTGTCGTTGTTGCACAACGTGGTGTGGTCCACGAACACCACACAGGCGTCGAGGAACGTGCCGTTGTCGGTGGTGAGCCGCATGTTGATGTCCTTGCAGCGGGACGAGGTCGTGTAGGTCCCGTACTCCACCGCGGCCGTGGAGTAGTGGTACGTCAACGAGATCGCGCCGCCGAAGCAGCTGGTCGCCGGCTGCGCCACACCAATCTGGGCGGATGCCGGCAGTGCGGTCAGCCCGAGCAGGAACGGCACGGCGAGCAGCGCCGGCAGCAGTCTGCGGATCATGACGAGGACTCCGTTTTCTAGAAGGCGATCTGAACGGTGGCGTCGTCGCCTTCCAACGGCACGCCGACGATCACTTCGAAGTGTGTGCCGTCGAGCACGTCGGTGGCGATGCTGCGCCAGGGACCTTTCGGGACTCTCGTCCACCGGTTGCACTGGCTGGTGTGATCGATGAACACCACGCAGGCGTCCACCCAGTCGCTGGTGCCGGCGGTCAGCCGCAGGTTGATGTCGGTGCAGCGGCTGGACGCGGCGTAGGGGCCGAAGAACGCGCCGTCCCCGTAGTGCTTGGTGATGGCGCCGCCGTAGCAGGTGGTGGCCGACGCGGCCGCCGGCACGGCCACGGCGGTCGACGCCGCAAGCACGACGCCCAGCGCCGGGGATGCGAGCCGCACGGCCGCTCTCCTCACTTGTTGGCCAGGCGGTCCAGGTCCGCCTGGGAGCCGTTGAAGACGTCGCCGGTGGCCGGGGCGGACAGGCCGTCCGGGATCGCGGCGTCGGTGTACTGCCACATCAGCCACGTCGAGGAGCCGGCGGGCAGCGGCGGGGCGGTGATGGAGCTGCGGTAGTCGGCGAGCTGCATGGGATAGCCGGCGAACGCCGTGGTGGCGCCGTAGCAGTCGTCCAGCACGGCCTTCTGCGTGTAGATGATGGGCGTGCGGCCGAAGGCCGTCTGCACGGCGGACAGCCACGCCTTGGCGTCGGCCACGGTGCCGTAGACCGGGCAGCGGCCGGTGCCGTCGTCCGCGCGCTCGAAGTCGAAGACTGGCGGCAGATCGCCGGCACGGTGCCCGGTGTAGCCGGTGGCGCGCACGGCGGCGATGAAGCGGTCGGCCTGCGCGGCGCCGGTGTCGGGGGTGCTGGCGGTGTAGTAGTGGTACGGCGCGACATCCAGGCCCGCGTTGTGCGCGGCCGGCAGGTCGGTGGCCAGGTACTCGTCGGTGACGTTGGTGCCGCGCGTGGCCTTCACGGTGGCGAATTCGACGCCGGAAGCGCGCACCGCGGCCCAGTTGATCGAGGCGCCGCCGGGGTGCTGATACTTGGCGGTGTCGATGCCGTCAATGGCGTAGCCGGCGGGCTTGTGCGGCGTGCAGTACAGGTTGCGCGACGACCAGTCGGCGAGCTTGGCCCACGTGTTCGGCCCCAGCACGCCGTCGGCGCTGAGGCCGGTGCAGCGCTGGAAGTCCTCGACGCGGTCCTGTGTGCCGCCGCCGAAGTTGCCGTCGATCGTCACCGGCGCGTAGTGCCCCGGCTCCATGGCCAGGTCGAGGCGGCACTGCGCCTCCAGCACGTCCGCGCCCGATGCGCCTTGACGCAGCGTTGGCTGCGCGGTGCTGTGCCCGCACACGACGGCCTGCGCCGCCGTGGCGGTGCCGGTGGTCGAGCACTTGCGTGGGTGCGTGGCCCACGTGCCGAGCGCCGCCCACGTGTTGGGGCCGACGACGCCGTCCACGCCGAGGCCTGCACACTGTTGGAACACCCGCACGCGGGCCTCGGTGCCCGACCCGAACGTGCCGTCGGCGGCGATCGGGGTGTAGCGGCTCGCCTTGGTGGCCAGGTTGAGCTCGCACTGCGCTTCCAGCACGTCGGCACCGGTAGCGCCCTGCTTGACCGAGGCCTGTGCGCTGCTGTGTCCGCAGACGGCGGCGGCAGCCGGTACCACCCCCATAGCCGTACCCGTTGTCGCCGCCGTCAGCATCAATCCGGCCAGGAGTGCCTTGATGACCATCTCTCCCCCGCGGTGAAAGGGCCGGGGACTCCCGGCGGCCCGAACGCTGGCATCTCGGTCCGCGGTGGCACAGGGCATTGGGAGGCTGACACGTCCCGACCGGCCCTGACCTGCGTTGACAATGCGCAGGTGGGACGGTGGTGGGACGCGCTAGGGTGACGCCGTGCGGTTCCAGCTGCTCGGCGAGATCCAGGTGACGGTGGACGGGCAGCCGGTGGACGTCGGACCGGTGCGGCAGCGCAGCGTCCTGGCCGCGCTGTTGGTGGACGTGAACGAGACGGTGTCCACGGACCAGCTGGTGGACCGCGTGTGGGGCGACGAGCCGCCGGCGTCGGCGCGGGGCACGCTCGCCTCGTACCTGTCGCGGCTGCGGCAGGCGCTGCCGGACGTCCCGATCGAGCGGGTCCGCGGCGGCCAGCGGCTGGTGGCCGATCCGACCTCCGTCGACATCGTGGAGTTCCGCGCGCACATCGAGGCCGGCCGGCGTGCGGAGGCGTTGGAGCTCTGGCGCGGCGAGCCGCTGGACGGGCTGTCGACGCCGTGGGCGGCCAGGCTGCGGGCGAAGCTGGCCGACGAGGCGTTCGTCGCCGTGCTGGATCTGGCCGACGAGCACTTCGCCGCCGGCCGCTACGCGGAGGCCCTGCCCTGGCTGAGTTCGGTGGCGGCGGACCACCCGCTGGACGAGCGCCTGACCGGTCAGCTGATGCGGGCGCTGGCCGCCGCCGGCCGGCAGGCCGAGGCGTTGCAGCGGTACGAGGGACTGCGCCGGCAGCTGGCCGACGAGCTGGGCGTGGACCCGCGGCCGGAGCTTCAGGAGCAGTACCAGCGCATTCTGCACGGGCAAGCGCCGCAGCGGAGCACGGTCCCGCAGCAGCTGCTGAGCCCGCCGCGCGACTTCGTGGGCCGGACCGCCGAGCTGGCGCGACTGGACGAGGCCGGCGGCGTGGTGGTCGTCTGCGGCGCGGGCGGCATCGGCAAGACCTGGCTGGCGCTGCACTGGGCGCACCGCGACGCCCACCGCTTCCCCGACGGGCAGCTGTACGTCAACCTACGCGGCTTCGACCCGTCCGGACGGCTGGTGAGTGCGGAGCGGGCGCTGCGCGGCTTCCTGGAGGGCCTCGGCGTGGCGTCCTCGGCCGTGCCGAGCGAGGTGGAGTCGCAGGCGGCGCTGTACCGGAGCCTGCTGGCCGGCCGTCGAATGCTGGTGCTGCTCGACAACGCCGCCGACTCCGCGCAGGTGGTGCCGCTGCTGCCCGGCGGATCGTGCACGGTCATCGTGACGAGCCGGGACCAGCTCACGGGTCTCGTCGCCACGCACGGCGCGCGCCGCCTCGCCGTGGACACGCTGCCGTCGGAGGCCGCGCGGGCTTTGCTGGCCGCACGCATCGGCGCGGACCGCGTGGCCGCCGAGCCCGACGCCGTCACGGAACTGGTGGACCGCTGCGCCGGCTTGCCGCTGGCGCTGAGCATCGTGGCCGGCCGCGCGCAGTCGTATCCCGAGTTCCCGCTCGCGGCGCTGGCCGACGAGCTGCGGGAGGCCCGGCTCAACGCCCTCGACGAGGACGACGAGCTGGCCCGCGTGCGGGCCGTGCTGTCGGCCTCGACCGACGCCCTCAAGCCGCCGGAGGCGCAACTGTTCGCGCTGCTCGGGCACGTCCCGGGCGCGGACATCGGCACCGCGGCGGCCGATGGCCTGATCGACGGCGACGCCGGCCCCTCGCTGCGGGCGCTGGAACGGGTTTCGCTGGTGCAGCAGCATGTGCCGGGCCGATACCGGCTGCACGACCTGGTTCGCCTGTACGCCGCCGAGCAGCTCATGAGCGACCGCGACGCGGCGCTGACCAGACTGGTCACGTACTACACACAAGGCATGTATGCGGTGGAGCGGGCGTTGTTCCCGCACCGTGGGGCGCCGGTGCTGCCGCTTGCCACGGACGGGGCGGTCACCCCGGAGGACCCCTGGGCATGGTTCCACGCCGAGCACGCGTGCGCCACAGCGGCCGGACGCCTCGCGGCGGAGTTGGGCCTGCACGCGCACGTGTGGCTCCTGGCCTGGTACCCCGCGCCCATGCGCTGGCGCGCCAGCTACGTCCAGGACAGCGTCGACGCGTGGCAGCTGGCGCGGTCGGCGGCCGAGGCCCTGGACCACTCGGTCGCGCTGGCGCACGCGTACCGCGGCCTCGGCACGAACAAGGTCCAGCTGTCCCGCTACGACGAAGCCCTGCCGCCGCTACGGCAGGCGCTGGAGTTGTTGGAGCGCAACGGTTCCGAGTTCGACATCGCCATCACACACAGCGCGCTGGCCCACGCGCTGCACAATGACAAGCGCCCCCGCGAGGCGCTGCCGCACGCCGAGCGCAGCCTGGCGATGCTGGCGCGGCTCGACGTGACGGTGCTCGCCGCGCAGGCGCGCTGCCTGGTCGGCGAGATCCTGGTGCAGTTGAGCGAGTTCGAGACCGGCCTCGAGTGCCTGGAGCAGGCGTTGGCCGTCTTCCGCGAGCACGGCGACACCGACAGCGAGGCCATTGTCGTCGGCGACATCGCCCGCGCCCTGTTCCGTAGCGGCCGGTCGACCGAGGCGCTGGCGATGTACGAGACGGCCCGCGAGATGTACGTCCGGAGCGGCATCGACTTCCACCTGGCGGCCATCCTCGACGAGTTCGGCGACGTCCGGCAG